>CATLHC010000100.1 GCA_949948775.1 uncultured Oscillospiraceae bacterium | reverse complement strand
CTCATTTCCCGACTCCCTTTCTGGACAATTTCCGTCCTATTGGGAGTCTATCTTTTTTCCCTCCTCTCCGCCACATAATTACATTTTTTCCTCGGCGTTTTCTTACATTTTATCACTGGCGCTGACAGGGGCGTATCTGATATAAATCTTTAGCCGTAGAAGGTGGATTGAATATGAAAAAAATCGCGACCAAGGATTTTGCGCTGGGGATTATCTTAATTGTTATTTCTCTGGTGCTGGCCTATTTTACGGGCGGCGTCCGGGTCTATGAAATTGCCAATGATCCTGGGCCCAAGGTATTTCCCTATTTTTGCAGCGTTTTGCTGGGCTTTTGCGGCATTTGGTCCTGCATTGCCGCTAAGCCGGAGGAATACAAACGCTATTTGACCAAACGGGAATGGATACGCCTGGGACTGGTTTATGCCGATTACGTTCTCTATGCCGTTCTGCTTTGGTTTGTGGGTTTTAAGTATGCCCTGCCTGTTATTCTGTTCACCACCAGTACGCTGTTTTCAAAAGGCTCGGAAGAAAAGGTCCCCGTGTGGAAGCGGCTTGCCTATGCAGTGGCCGCGGGAGTGATCGTCTATATTATTTACGTGCCGCTGCTGGGCGTCAATGCCCCGACCGGCCTTTTGTGGAAGCTTCTGCGGTAACAGGGAAAGGAGAGAGAACCGATGCTTGAAACCTTACTATCCTCATTTGTGTCGCTTATGACGCCCGCCACCTTGCTTTGGCTGCTGTTTGGAACTGCAGGCGGGCTGATTCTGGGTGCGATTCCCGGACTGGCAGGCGGATTGCTGACCATTGCCGTGCTGCCTCTGACCTACACCATGGAGACGCCGGTGGCCATGGCGCTGCTCATCGCGATTTTCATCGGCAGCTGCACCGGCTCTATGATCAGCTCGGTGCTGCTGGGTATTCCTGGAACACCCAACTCCATCCCCACCGTGTGGGACGGCTACGAATTTACAAAGCAGGGCGACCCGGTTCGGCCGCTGAGCGTGGCCACGGTCTGCAACTTTGTGGGGACTGTGCCCTCCATCATCGTCGCCATGTTTGCCTGCTTCGTGGTGGCCCGGTGGGCCATTAAGCTGGGCCCGTGGGAGTATTTCTCCCTGTGCTTTCTGGCCATCGCCATGGTCATCGCCTTGGCAAAAGAAAATCTTCGTAAAGGCATTATCTCGGCAGGGTTGGCATTTCTGTTCACCATGATTGGCTCGGACCCTGTCAGCGGCATAGATCGTTTTGCCCCCGTCATCTATATGCGCAGCGGCCTCTCCGTGGTTTGCATGATGATGGGCGTGTTTGCCACTTACACCATGATGATGGAGTTCGTCAAGGATACGAAGCGTAATACGGCCACCAACGTGAAGGTGTCCCGTTTCCGCTGGCCCGGCAAGGATTTGAAAGACAATCTGGGCACCATGATACGTTCCTTTTTTATGGGCCTGTTTATCGGCTTCCTGCCGGGACTGGGCGGCGATGCTTCAGCTATGCTGGCCTATGAGGCCAACAAAAAGCTGGCCAAGGACGGGGATAAATGGGGCCATGGCGCTATCGGCGGCGTTATCGCGGCTGAAACTGCCAATAATGCCTGCTGCGGCGGTGTTATCATCCCCATGATCGCACTGGGCATTCCGGGGAATGGCGCAATGGTCTACCTGATTGCGGCGCTGGCGGTTCATGGCATTTCTGCCGGACCCCGGCTCATTTCAAACCAGCCTGAGGTGGTTTACGCCATCTATGCCGCGGCCTTGATCGCCGCAGTAATTGGCCTGATCATTGAGGTTGTCTGTATGCCGGTGTTCCCCAGATTGATGCAGATTCCGTATCATTTCTTTTATCCGATCATCATCGGTGTATGCTTCATCGGCGCTTACCTCAGCTATGGAAACTGCTTTGGCCTGGTGGTTATGCTGGCTGCCTGCCTGGTCGGACTGGGAATGCGTTATTTTGACATTCCGGCGGGACCCTTTATGATGTCTTATATCCTGTCCGGGATGCTGGAAGAGAACTTCCGCCGTGCCATGACCTACTCGCAGGAGGGCATCGTGACCTTCTTCACCCGGCCACTGTCCTGCGCCCTTTTGATCCTCTCTGTTTTGATTATTCTGTGGAACGTCTTTGGGGATAAGCTCCTCAAAAAGAAAACGCTCCAGGGAGGGAGCGAGCAATGAATATCGGCAGCATCCGGCTCCGATGGATCTATGGTGCGTGCTATGAGATCGTACTTCCTAACGGCAAGGTGATCCTTACGGACCCGTTTATCACCCCCAACCGTCTGGATGGCTTTACGGCGGACGACGTCACCGGCGCTGACTATATTCTCTGCTCCCATACCCATTACGACCATACATCCGATATTGCCTACTTGCTGAAAAAGTTCTGCCCCGCTATCACAAAGGAAACCGTGCAGACCATGAAGGTCATTGACCACCCCAAACTGGTCATTGGCAGTATGGCCGCGCCGTATCTGAGCCAGTGCTTTGACATCGACTATGTACATATTTACCCGGCCTCGGATGGAACCGTTTATGATTTTGAGGATTTTGAACTCCAGATATTCAACGCAAAGCACTGCGCCGCCCCCAGCGAACGGGCCGTACCCTCTCGGGCCTGCCTGACGGCTAAGGAGCGTTTCGGCCAGGACGGGCACGGCATATGCGATCAAATCGGCTGGATGGAGGAGTTAGATTTTGTCATCACGACCCGGAACAACTTCCGGATCATGATCGTTTCAGGGATGCCGGCCTATCGCAATATCTATCATGCTGCGGACCAGCTGCGCCCGAATGTGGTCATTCGGCAGTTCTTTGGTCCGCCCGAGGATTACGCGAAGCTGTTGGCGCCCTTTCACGCGCAGCTTTATCTGCCCAACCATCACGAGCATATCAGTGAACAGACGGGCGTAGACATCGGCGAATACGTCAGCCGGGCTAGTCTGGAGTTGAAGAAGCACGATCCTTACGCACGGCTAATCAACCCTGCGCCGTATCAGTGGTATCAACTATCACTCGGCGTGAAGGCCGATTAGCGGAGAACGGAGGTCCTATATGCCAATCGCACATTTGAACGGAATCGATTTGTATTATGAGGAGTTCGGCAGTGGAACACACTATTTGCTCCACGCGCAGCAATTTGCCAACAGTCATCTCTACTATACAAAGGACCTGGCGGAAAAATATGGCTTCCATGTGTTCAATATCCGCATCCGCGGCTACGCTCTGTCATCGTTGATTGAGGAGGACTATGGCGACCATTTCTATGACGTCTGGGCGCAAGATGTCTGCGACTTTGCCGACTCCATGGGGATCGATCGCTTTTTCTATACCGGCTTTTCCCACGGGGGCGGAATTGGATGGCATTTGTGCGTCAATCACCCCGAGCGGGTCATCGCGTTTTTTGGCGTGGCCGCCGGCCCTCATAAAAAGGACGGTGCGGAGACCGGAGAGTCTAGAATGCGGACCATCAAAGCCGCACAGGACCCGGAGTCTTGGGCGGCCTACGCAAGAGAAAAGGCAGACCAGACAGGCAGGGTGTTCAAAGAGCTGTCTGATGACCCGCAGATTGGCGCGGCGGCCAAGGCGGCTTGGGAGCAGAACGAACAGTTCTGGCTTCAGATGTCCAAGGAGTCCGCCTGTCTGAATCCCAGAAAGCCGTTTGCCGCCTTAAAAACGGAAGAAGAGTTGGTCGCCGTTCTGCAAACGGTTAAAACTCCGACGCTGCTGTTTGGCGGTACACACGACACGGTCAGCCCGCCGGAGCTCATTATGCGGTCCTGCGAGGCGGTGGAGGGCTCCGAGGCCGTCATTTACAGCCGGTGCAATCACACGGATATTCCCCATGCGCATCGGGAGGAACTGACACGGGCCATTGTCTCATTCTGCAAGGTGAGAGGGCTGCTATAAAGAGCTGATGGACGGCACACAGCTGTGCCGTCCACCCCAAACAGAAATGGAAGTGCATAATTATGGTCAGGCAATTCCCGACTGAACAGGAAATGGATCTTCTATATGACAAAATTCCGGCAGACCGTTTATATTTGACGGCTTATTCCGGCCTATTCCGGCAGAGCGTTTCCTGCTCTGAGGGAAACAGTGAAATGTTGGTATATCTTCCCAATGACGCGCCCCACAGCCGCCCCGGCATAATGCTTTTGCTACCGGATGGTGCTGACCCCGAGGCGTTTCTCTCAGTGAGCGGCTGGATCGAACTGGCGGAGGCGGAGAAGCTGATCCTGTTTGCCGTGACTCCGCTGGAATCGTGGGCGGAAGAAAGCAGGAATCTGGCATTGGTGAGCTATGTCAGGGACTTGATCATAGAGCGCAGCCATTATAACATTGGAAAGCCTCTGCGGTACCTGGTATCCTATCAAGGAGCGAACGCCGTGGCTGAGCAGCTGGTCCTGACCTCACCCGAATGCTTGGCTGGTTTTGCCTTGGTTGGGCAGGTCGGTCTTGACGAGGCGCAGCTGCAAACGCTTGGCGCCGGCAATTCAGTTATCCCGGGTGTTCCAATGGCGAAACTCTCAATCCCCTTCGCCCTGTTTACCGATGCGGTAAGCCCCGAAAATCAGGCTGCAATACGTTTTTTTATCAGAGCCAACCATCTGGAGTCTGCTCCGTATACAAGGGATGGTGTGCAGTATTACCTTCCGGATCGGATTTATGACGATAACTGGGTGCAGAGTGAAAACGTCGCTCCGATAGCGGTTTGCGAGAACAAAGCCCTCCAATATGACGACAGGAAGCTTCCAGGCCGGATTTGGAGAGAACTTAAAAAATACTATCGGAATCTGGACTATGGCAACCAGAGCACCCATGTCATGCGCACCATGGCGGAAATGGGCATGACAGAACACAGTTGTAAGTTTGAGGGCTATACCAGGAAATGGCTTGTCTATGCCCCGGAGCACAGGGAGGGAACACGGCCATTGATTTTATCCCTTCATGGCGGTTCCTGCTCCCAAGAGCTTGGGATGTGGATGAGCGGCTGGGAGCGCACGGCAAAGGCCCGCGGGGTCTACCTGGCTGCGCCGCAGAGCGCCCTGCGCAGACTCAAAGGCTCCATGCCGCACCCTGCGTGGAACGCCGACGGGAAAAGTGCTGCGCAGGACGACTTCCATTTTCTGCTTTATGTGGTGGAGGAGGTGTGCAGGCGATACCCGATTGATCGCAGCCGCATCTATATCACCGGCCACTCCATGGGTTCCGCTATGACGCAGCAGATGATATTGCATTATCCTGAGCTGTTTGCCGCTGCGGCCAGCAACTCCGGCGTCATAAGAGGCGGCTTTTTCGGCGAAATGAAGGCTGCAGAGGGAAAAGAGCATTATAAAGTGCCTGTCATGATTCAAATGGGCCAGCGGGATATTGGCGGGGGGACGTTTGAAGAAAATGCGGATGCAAAAAGCACAGTAGCTCACTGGGTCCATCAAAATCAAACGACCGGGATAGATGCCCCGATGGAGTATTCCTGCGGGCCATTTCATCACAAGGTGTATCAAAACAAAGACGGCGTTCCCCTTGTTGATTATATCGTCACCGACTACAAGCCCCATGCGGTTACGGCACAGGACGGTTTGATGTATTACGATGAGTTTTTCTGTAAATTCAGCAGGGGAAGGGATGGCCGGCTGTTTTATATGGGGCGGCCCATTGACTGATCGTGGAGGTACAAGTTTGTGGGGTCAGGTGGACATTCTCCTGGTGGCTCTGCACAAGGGCATGGTACACACCCACGCCGAGCTTCAGATGTATGAACGTCCCCTTATGTATTCAATCCGGAGAACCGCAAGACCATCCTGGCCCGAATGAGCGCCACAAAAGACGGTATTGCAGAGTTCGGACTTATCCCCTGCTACATCAATCGGAAGGGTGCGCCTGAACCGCTCACCAGCTATGAGCAGGCTAAGGAGGTCATGAACTATGTCCGGCCGATTTCTGAAGAAGAGGGCCTATCCATCCAGATGGCCTAGCGAAACGGCTGGGTTCAAATTGCCGGGTGATTCAAGCCATGCTTGGGGCGCTTGATTCAAACCTATGGCTGCCATCGGTGACGTTTTCCTTTAGAAATGCGGCCGAGAGAAAAAAAGGAAAGGAGCATGCCGGTCCGATGAAAGGCAAGCTGAGCATTTGCTGTGTAGGTGATCTAATTCTGGACGAACCAGGTCCCATCGCCCCCTATTTTGACGGCAGCCGGGAGACTTTGCTGGCGCAGGACGTGATGATCGGCCATGTGGAGACCCCTCATACCGCCCGCAGCCTTCCCTCCTGTGTGGATATTCAAGCGCCCCCCTCCAAACCGGAGCATTTAGAGCCGTTGGCAGAAGCCGGATTCCATGTGGCCACGGTGGCGGGCAACCATCTCTATGACTGCGGTCCTTACGGCGTTATCGACACGGTGGAGAAGCTGAAAGAGCTGGACATCCAGCCCGTGGGCGGCGGCGCTAATATCACCGAGGCTAAGAAGCCTGCTATGATTGAGCGAGACGGTGTCCACATCGGTGTCATGGCTTACAATGCCGCTGGGCCAAAGCTGGGTTGGGCGATGTCTCAAAAACCTGGAACTAATTATATTGGAGTAGAAACCAGTTATGTGGCCGCCCGGGATATGCCTGGTTGTCCCGCGAAGGTGTATACCTTCATTTGGCCGGAGAGCCTGAAGAAGATGGCGGAGGAGATTGCCTCGCTGAAGCGGGAGGTGGATGTGCTGGCCGTGTGCTTCCATAAAGGAAACGCCGGAGACCATCCACGGCTGGACAGCTATGAGCAGCCCCTATGTTACGCTGCCTTGGACGCTGGCGCCGACATGATTTTTGCCCACCACCACCATGTGCTTAAAGGGATAGAGATGTACAAGGGGAAACCCATCTACCACGGCCTGGGCAATTTCGTCTGCGTCACCTATGCCATGACCGCTGGGTACAATGATACCCCGGAGATGGTGGCTTATTTGAAACAGCGGGCCAAGGAGGGGAGGGGCGGCGGTCATTATAAGGTGGATTTCTACCCCTGGTCGGAGATCTCCCGCTACACCATCATCGCAAAAGTATTGGTGGACAAGAACGGCGTAGTGGATAGCGGGTTTATTCCATGCTACATAGAAAAATCGGGAAATGTGACTGTGCGGAGTCGGGAAAACGGCGGCCAGGAAATCCTGGACTTCATCGTCAAGCAGACTGAAGGCGCTGATCTGAATACGTGTTTTCGTTGGAGCGAGGATGGTAGCTTTGTCCATATGCGAGAAAAGGTCTGACGCAGTTTTGAGAACGGAGCGAAGATACTTCTGCTCCGCTGCTTGTAAGTAGGCCAAAGCGAAGCATTACGCGAGACAATTGGAAGGAAGTGATTGTCCCATGAGCATCCGAGCGTGCGCGCTGGAGAGCGAGGCGTTTTTGGCGCTGAAGGATGTGTACTGTGTACGACCACCGAGAGCGGGCCGCGGGCCAATGGCGCTCCAGATGTGTTCATGTCCGCCTATACCATCACCATCGTGACCCAGCAGATCACCACCGTGTTCACCAGCGGCCTGGGCCAGTCCGCCGTGATCATCACCGGCAATACCTTGGGGGAGGGGAAGGCGGAAA
>CATLHC010000099.1 GCA_949948775.1 uncultured Oscillospiraceae bacterium | reverse complement strand
CCAGCAGGGAGGCAAAGCGGATGTGGGCGTAATACTTCTCGTAGGCGTCCTTCCGGTATTCCTCGCTGGGGTTCAGCAGGTTTAGGTAATTGCCCAGCACCGCAATGTCAACGCCGTTTTCCGCAAAAACCTTTTTCAAGTACATGGCGTAGCCCGGCGTCAGGGCGGAGGCGGTGCAGGGCACCCCCTTCATCAGCTTGCTCAGAGCCAAATGGGCGCAGGTATAGCCCTTCTCCCGCACCACGGGCAGCAGCTCTTCCAGGGGCAGCTTTTCGGCGTCGTGCAGCCGAAGACCCAGTTGGATCATAGGGACACCTCCTTAAGTAATGGGCGCTGGGTTGAAAATGCAGATGTCGTTGTGGAAGCCATACTGGTCGGAGTAGGGTTCCTTCACACCGCTGGCCACATCCAGGATCAGCTCGAACAGCTCGGTGCCCACGTCGGCGATGGTCTTTTCCCCGGTGGCGATGGGTCCGGCGTTCACGTCGATCATGTCAAACCAGTGCTGCTTCATCTCATTGCGGGAGCACACCTTGATGACCGGGGCGGCGGCTAGGCCGTAGGGGGTGCCCCTGCCGGTCATGAACACTTGCAACCCGATGCCGCTGGCCAGCTGAGAGGGGCCGCACACGATGTCGCTGGCGGGGGTGGCGGCGTAGATGAGGCCGTGCCTGGTGGGCTTCTCCGCGGGAGAGAGCACTTCCTCGATGGGCGCCGTGCCCGACTTGGCGATGGAACCCATGGCCTTTTCCACGATGTTGGCCAGGCCGCCCTTTTTGTTGCCCGGCGTTGGATTGGCGTCCCGGTCCACACCGCCCGCCTCCAGGTACTCGTCGTACCAGCGCATCTCGGCGGCCAGCTTATCGCGGGCGGCCGCGTCCCGGCAGCGGGCCGCCAGCAGGTGGACGCCGTCGCGCACCTCGGTGACCTCGCTGAACATCACCGTGGCGCCGCCCTTCACCAGCATGTCGGCGGCGTAGCCCGCGCTGGGGTTGGCGGTGATGCCGGAGAAGGCGTCGGAGCCGCCGCACTGCATACCGATGAGCAGTTCGGACAGGGGCAGCTCCTCCCGGACCCGCTGGTTGAGCTTTTGCAGCTTTTTGTCCGCCATGGCCAGCAGGGCGTCCATCATGGCGTCGTGGCCGGGGTAGTCCTGAAGGGTCAGGGTGTTGTCCGGCGTGATGTCCTCCGGGGGCAGCACCATGTCGTAGGTGAGCTTTTCGCAGCCCAGGCCCACCACCATCAGCTCTCCGCCGAAATTGGGGTGCCGGATCAGGTTGGTGACGGCCCGGATGGGAATGTGGGCCTCCCTGGCCTTGATGGCCACGCCGCAGCCATAGGGGTGATTGACGGCCACCACCCCGTCCACATTGGGGTACTTGGGCAGCAGCTCCTTTTTGATCCGCTCCACCGCCACGTTCACCACGCCTGCGGCGCACTGCACGGTGGTGACGATGCCCAGCAGGTTGCGGGTGCCGGCGGGACCCACCTTGTTGCGGTAGCCCATCCAGGTGGTCCGGGTGGGGTCGGGAAGGTCCTCCACAGGCACGATATTGGTGCCGAACTCCATATGGTCCACCGCCGGGGTCTGGGGCAGGTCCAGCATGTGCTCGTTGATCCAGCTGCCCACGGGGATGGCGTCCTTGGCGTAGCCCAGGGTCACGCCGTAGCGGACGACGTCCCCGCCCTTGGGGATGTCCGTCAAGGCGATCTTGTGGGCCTGAGGGATGTCCTGCAGGGCCGTCACGCCGGGCAGCACCTGAGTGCCGGCGGGCAGGTCATGGACCGCCACGGCCACATTGTCGGCGTCCTTGATTTTGATGATGTCCACCATTTCAGCACCCCCGCAGCTGCTCGCACACCGCCATCATGCACGCGGCGGCGCCGTGCTGGTTGTCCGTCATCTGCTTCTCGCTGAGGTAGTAGTCGGGCGTTCCCGTCCGGTCGGTCCGGTTGTCCGGGCCGGGGCCAAGGCCCGCAGAGGCGCAGATCCCATAGAGATGGCGGCCGTCCTCCTCCTGGATCAGATAGGTGTCCCGGATGCCGTCCAGCACCTCGCTCCCCTTCTGCCAGTACTCGCGGGGCAGCATGCCCAGCCGCGCGCCCTTCATCAAGGCATAGGCGGCCATGGCCGAGCCGCTGGTCTCGGAGTAGTTGCCGGACAGGTCCGCCCGGTCCGCCACCTGGAGGAACATTTTGGTCCCCTGGACCTGATAGGGCAGCAGGCCGTCCACCGCTTTTTTCAGCAGCTCCGCCAGCTCTTCCGCCCGGGGCGTGCGGCCCTGAGCCAGCTCGTACACATCGCACAGGGCCATCAGGAACCAGCCCTCCGCCCGCAGCCACACCGCGGGGCTCTGCCCGGTGGCCGGGTCCGCCCACTCCGCCTGGCGGGAGCAGTCGTTGGCGTGCATGTACAGGCCCAGCTTCTCATTCCACAGCAGCTGGTCGGCGGTCTGAAACTGATCGAAAATATCGTCCCACCGGTCCTCGCCGTTTTCCACCAGGCAGGCGGCGTAAAAGGGCTGGCCCATGTACAGCCCGTCCAGCCAGACCTGGTTGGGATAGATGTCCTTGTGCCAGAAATTCTTAGTGCTGGTGCGCGGGTAGTCGTCCAGGATGTGATAAGCCGCCTGCACCGCCTTGGCGTAGCGCTCGTCCCCGGTCAGGTCCCGCAGGATGCGCAGCGACTTGCCGAAGGACACCTTGTCGATGTTGTGCTCTCCGGGGGCCCAGTTCACCACCGAGCCGTCCTCCCGCATGAGATAGTGGGCGTTGTCCAGGATGAAGCGTTCCCACTTGGGGTCGCCCGTGGCATTGCGCAGCCCCCAGGCCCCAATCACGCACAGATCGTCCTTGTAGTTCCAGGGTTTATCGGCCAGGAACTTGGGGAACGCCCGGTCCAGGTATTGTTCAAAATAGGTCAGCCACATAAAGATTCTCCTTTTCACAGACCGGCGAAGTCGGCCACCCGATCCAAAATGACGATGCTCTCCCCCACGGTAACCGGGCGGCGGGGCTCAAACCGGCCCTTCTCCAGCTCCATGAAGCCAAAGTAGAGCGCACGGGCCGCGTTGGTGCCGTAGTTGTTGGCCACCTCGCCCGCGTCGGCGCACACCGGCATGGTGCTGGACGCGTTGCGGTAGCTGACGCCGCAGGCCTCCATGGCTACGGTGGCCATCTCCTGCCGGGTCACGGTGCGCTCCGGCTGGAAGCGGCCGTCCTCCAGGGGGAAAAACCCGTTGGCCGCCGCCAGCCGCACGGCGAAGGCATCCGTATCAGTGGGTACGGGTCCTGTCAATGTGGGGTCGGCCAGGGGGGAGAGCATCTCCGCCAGCTGAAGCCGGGTGACGGGCGCGTCTGGATCAGGCGCGTCCGCGCCCAGCATCCCCCGGCACCGCAGTCGGTCGGCGGACCCCGAGTCGGAGGAATCCAACACCCGATAGGTCCCGCTTGTCTCGGTATTTCCCCGTCCGTCGGCAGCGGTGAGGCGCAGCAGCGCCGCCCCGGCGGGAACGGTAAGGGTCTCCCCCTCCCCCGCGGGCTCCCAGGCGCTCCCGTCCCGGGAGCTCTCCCAGGTATAGGACAGCGGGACCTTTCCGCCGCAGCTGACCGCGCCCGCCCACACCGTTCCGCCGGGCACGGGCACGCCCAGGATGCGCACATAGCCGGGCCGAGGGAAAGCTTTACCGTTGATGGTCACGTTTTCCACCACGGCTCCCTGCCAATTCATGCCCCGCAAGGCCCGGCGGGCGCCGTCGATTTGAATGTTGCGCAATACGAGGCCCGTGATGGGCACCTCGGGGAACGCCTCCAAAAAGATGCCGTAGTCCCCGCCGTGGGCCACGATATTCTCCACCGTGATGTTTCGGAACACCGGCAGGCTGTCCCCGTTCCGGCCGTCCTCATAGAGCATGGTGCCGTGGACCGCCGCGCCGTGGACGTTTTCCATGATGCTGTCCCGGAGAACCACGTCCTCCACAAAGCCGCCCCGTTTCGCGTTGGTCTTGAAGCGCAGGGCGTAGGTCAGGTGGGGGCTGGAAAACCGGTTGCGCTGGGCCAGCACCCGGCGGATGCCGCCGCTCATCTCGCTGCCCAGGGCGACGCCCCCGTGGCCGTCGGCAAAATCATTGTCCTCGATGAGAATGTTCTGGCAGGGCACCTTGGCCAGCTGCCCGTCCCGGTCCCGGCCGGATTTCAAAGAGATGCAGTCGTCCCCGGTGTCGAAGCGGCAGTTTTTGATCCACACCCCGTCGCAGCTCTCCGGGTCACAGCCGTCATTGTTGGAGCCGTGGCTGGACAAGGTCACCCCGTCCACCGTCACCCCTTCGCACAGCACGGGGTTGAGCTGCCACATGGGGCTGTTGCGCAGGGCGATCCCCTGGAGCAGCACCCGCTCACAGCCGATAAACTGGACAAAATTGGGCCGCAGATAGTGGCCGGGGCCGAAGCGGCGCTGCTCCACCGGAACCCCGTCCATATTCATCCGGCGCAGGGCCGCCCGGTCGGCCTGCTGGAGATCGGGCTTATTCGCCGACCAGGACTGCTCCACCTGGTGGTGCCAGTTCCACCAATGGTCCGCGTCCGCCCCGCCGTCCAGGGTGCCGGGACCGGTGACGGCGATGTCATGGGCGTCGTGGGCGTAAAGCAACGCGCTGAAATTGTGGCAGGGGCTGGCCTCCCAGTGGGAAAAGACCACCGGGTAGTTCTCCTCCAGATTGTCGGTGACAAACTGAATCCAGGTACCTGTGCTCTCCAGGCACAGCTCCACCCCGCTTTTTAGCCACAGCGCCCCCGTTCGATAGACGCCGGCGGGAAAAACCAGCTTCCCCCCGCCTTGGGCGGACAGCGCATCGATGGCCTGCTGAATGGGCAGGCGCAGATTCTCCCCGGTGTTGGGGAGGATGCCCCGGTCCGAGACGAATACCGTCCGGTCCGGGATGTTGGGCGGCGAGATTTTCATCAGGATGGCGGCGCGCAGGGCGTCTATGTCCACACCAACCCCTCCTTTCTCGTTCTGTCACGATAATGCGTTCAAATTTGCCTCCAGCTCCTCCCCATGCCAGTGGTGGGGACCCTCGCAGATCTGGTGGATCAGTTTTTCGGGCGCGCCCAGGCGCTCATAAGCCGCCCGGACGATCTCCATCTGCTCCAGGACGTTCACGATGCCCCGGGGGCCGTTGAGCCGGTCCCCCCGGCAGGACTGCACCAGCAGGGGCCGGGGCGCGATGAGAGAGGCGATGTCCCCCATGTCCAGGTGCTCCCACAGATGGGGCACGTAGTTGCAGGAGCAGTTCTCGTTCAGCGTCAGCAGGGCGTCCCGATAGCCGTAGAGGTAGCCGCTGATGGAGGCCAGGCTCACCCGCTCGTCCAGGGCGGCCAGCCACAGGGTCTGCATCCCGCCGCCGGAAAAGCCCAGACAGCCGATGTGCCCGCCGTCCCAGTCGTCCCGCTGCTCCACATAGTCCAGCAGGCGCATCAGGTCCCAGGTGAGCATGCCCGCCACAGGGATGCCCAGGGGCTCCCCCATGCGGGCCAGGCGGTAGCAGTCCCCGGTCAGCGCGCCGGGGAGGGCCTGGGTCAGCCCCAGGTCCTCCCGCCGCTCACCGAAGCCCCGGGCGTCGGGGCAGATGGTCACATAGCCCAGGCGGCACAGCTGCAGGCCGTAGTCATAGTTGTAAAAGTCGATCTTTTCCGCCACGGCGGAGTATTCCCGCAGACCGGCCACGCTGGCCTTCCCCGCCCCGCCGTGGCCTGGGGGGCACAGGAAGGGCCGGGTGGACCTCCCCGCCCCCGGCGGGATGAGCACGTAAAAGGGCAGCGTCACCTCAGGCTCGGTTTGGATGGTCCAACGCTCCCGGACCACGCCGCCGGGCAGGTCCACCGACTCCGTTTTCACCGGGTCCAGGGGGCACGGCTCCATTTTGTCAAGGCCCAGCAGGTCCCGCAGCAGATGCTTCATCTTCCCCTGCCAGAGCAGGAATTCCTCCGCAGTCTCCCCGGAAAAGGCGTCCTGACGGGCGTACTTGTCAAATTTCCGCAGCACAGAGGGCAGGGTGGGATAGATCTTTTCAATGGGGGGCAGCTCAGTCATCGCTGACGTCGAAGCTCTTGGCCTTGGCAGCGGCCTCATCGGCGGCGCTGGCCTTGTTGGCCTTGGCCCGGCGGGCCTTCAGCGCCTCGGAGATATAGGGCCACGCCACGGCAAACACGGCGGCCAGCAGCAGCACGGCGGAAATGGGCCGGGTGAAGAAGGGGCCATAGGAGCCGTGGGCGTAGGAAATGCCCCGGCGGAAGTAACCCTCCAGCTTGGAGGAGAGGATGAAGGCCAGCACCAGGGGGCTGGTGGGCAGACCGCCGATGCTCATGAACAGGGACAGCAGGCACAGCGCCAGCATCACATAGATGTTGAACATGGTGTTGGAAATGCCGTAGCCGCCGATGTAGGCGATGACCAGGATAACGGAATAGAGATAGTGGTAAGGGATGCGCAGAATGTAGGCAAACCACCGCTTGGTCACGCACTGGACGATGAAGGTGACGATGGCGGACACCATGACGCAGGCGAAGATGAGCATGGCCAGATCGGGCTGCTCCGTCATGAACAGGGGGCCCGCCTGGAGGCCGTGAATGGTCAGGGCGGAAATGAGCATGGCGGTGATACCGTCGCCGGGGATACCCAGGCCCATCATAGGAATAAGCGCGCCGCCCAGGGAGGCGTTGTTGGAGACCTCGGAGGCCCACACGCCGGTGGGATTGCCCTCACCGAAGGGAATGCCGCCCTTCTTAGCGGAGCTGCTCTTGGCGTAGCCGTAGGCCACCATGTTGGAGATGCCGGAACCCATGCCGGGTAAAAAGCCGATCCAAAGGCCCACGACAAAAGAGAAGATGATGACCCGGAGGTTCTCAATGATGTCCTTGAAGCCGATGCCGAAGCCCTTGGACTTCTGCGTGTCCGCCTCGGGCATTTTGGCCTCGCCCTTAGCGGAGTCCCGGATGATCTGGCACATGGCGAACATGCCCAGCATCTGGGCCACGGTGGAGATGCCCGCGGACAGGTTGGGACTGCCGAAGGTAAAGCGCTGGGTGCCGTTGATGGGGTCCATGCCGATGCAGCCCAGCATCAGGCCCAGGCCGGCGGCCATCAGGCCCTTCCAGATATTGCCCTTGGACAGAGCGGCCACCAGGGTGATGGCGCAGAAGCACAGGGAGAAATACTCCCAGGGGCCCAGCGTCAGGGCAAAGTCGGCGATGATGGGGGCCAGCACCGTGGCCAGGGCCACGGAGACTACCGTGCCGATGAAGGACGCGGTGATGCCGATGGCCAGGGCCTTGTTGGACTCGCCCTTCTGGGTGAGGGGGTAGCCGTCAAAGCAGGTGGCGATGGCGGAGGAGGAGCCGGGGATGCCGATGAGGACGGCGGAGATGAACGCCCCGGACACGCCGCCGATCCAGATGGCCAGCAGCAGGATGAAGGAGGTCTCAGTGGACAGGCCGAAGGTGATGGGCAGCAGCAGGGCGATGCCCAGGGTGGCGCTCAGGCCGGGGATGGCGCCGAACACGATGCCCAAAGAGACCATGGCGAAGATCAGCAGCAGATTGATGGGCTGCAGACAGGTCATCAACGCGGACAGATAATATTCCATAACCGGCGCCCTCCTTTATGCGAAGATGATCCCGGTGGGCAGCTTGACCTGGAAGCCAAAGACAAACATGGCGTACAGGCCGGC
>CATLHC010000098.1 GCA_949948775.1 uncultured Oscillospiraceae bacterium | reverse complement strand
CCGCCTGGCAGGGCGTCAGCTCCACCACCGGGCCGGGCAGAAGCCTGCGCAGCAGCCCGGCGGTCAGAGTCCCTCCCCGGCCCACCACGGCCACGGGAGCCTCCATTGTACTCCTAGCGGTCTCCATATTCCACATCGCTTACAAATCTTACCTCCACCACGGTGCCGGGAGATACCATGGTGCCCGCGTCCACCGACTGGGCGGCCATCACCACCCCGGAGTCGGAGTCCACCACGCCGGCGGCCCGCATGAACAGGCCCTGTTCCTCCAGCTTGGTCTTGGCCGCCGCGGGGCTGAGGCCGGACAGGTCGGGCGTCTCCACCTGATCTGCGGGCGCCTCGTCTCCCAGATACAAAATCACATTGGACCCGCTGGGGATGGACACGCCGGCGGCGGGCACCTGGTGGGTCACGATGCTGCCCGTCCCCACCGTGCGGCACTCAAAGCCCTGGTTCTGCACAGCGCCCTTGGCCACGGTCAGCTCCTTGCCCACCACGTAGGGCATGGGGGTATCCGGACCCACCAGCTCATCGCTGGAATACTGTTTCTCAATGCCCATATAGTCCAGAATGTTGGCAATGAGCGCCCCCGTCATGGGGGCCGCGATGTTGCCGCCACTGATGTAGGTACCCGAGGCGGTGTAATTGGAACCGGGCGCCGACCGCTTGGGCGAGTCGTACACCACCAGCACCAGCACCTGAGGGTCGTCCGCCGGGGCAAACCCCATGAAAGAGCACATCACGTCGGTGTTACCCACCTCTTTTTCCGAGGTGCCCGTCTTGCCGCCGATACGGTAGCCGATCATGTTGGCGTTGTGGCCGGAGCCCTTGGGGTCGCCCACCACCTGCTCCAAAATGCCCCGGACCTTGTCGGAGGTGGACTCGCTGATGACCTGGCGCACCTCCTGGGTCTCGTGGTAGAACACGGTGTTCCCGTCCCCGTCGCTGATGGTCTGCACCAGATAGGGCTGGAGCAGGTGCCCGCCGTTAATGACGGCGGCGAAGGCGGAGATCATCTCCAGGGGGGTCACCTTGAACCGCTGTCCGAAGGAGCTGGTGGCCAGCTCCTGGGAGGCGTTGACGCTCTTGAAATGCTCCTCGGTCCAAAAAATGCCTTTCATCTCTCCGGCCAGGTCGATGCCGGTCTTTTCAAATAGGCCGAAATCCTCCCAGTATTTCCAGGTGGTCTCCGCCCCGATCTCCCCCGCGATGTCCATCAAGGCCACGTTGCAGGAGTTCATCACCGCGTGGGTGAGGTCTTGCTGTCCGTGGCCGGAATGCCTGTGGCAGCTGATGGGCCTCGGCCACCCCGGGAGCTGCTTGGAGCCGCCACAGAAATAGGTGCTGTCCATGGAGATGACGCCCTCCTCCAGCCCGATAGCCACGGTGATGGGCTTGAACACCGACCCCGGCTCATAGGTTTCGTCCAGGGTGCGGTTGCGCATCTGCTTGTTCCACGCCGCCCTCCAAGCAACGTCCACCTCTTCGCTGTCCTCCCCCTTCTCCGCCGCCACCTGGTCGATCTGGGCCTGCAATTCATCGCTGAGGATGCTGTTCCAGTCGTTGGGGTCGTAGTCTGGGCTGCTGGCCATGGCCAGCACCGCACCGGTCTGCGGGTTGATCGCCAGGCCGAAGGCCCCCTCCTGCACGTCATAGGTCTCAATGCCCTCCGCCAGCGTCTGCTCCAGCATGGCCTGGATGCGCTCGTCCACAGTCAGGGTGATGTCGTAGCCGTTCTGCGCGTCGAAATACATCTCATAGCCGGAGATCATCTCGATGCCCCAGCCGTTTTTGGAGGTGACCACCCGGCCTAGCTCGCCGGACAGCACATCCTCATAGCCCAGCTCGATGCCCGCCTTGCCCACCTTGCTCTCGCCGCTGGTCTCCGTCTGGCCCATATAGCCCAGGATGTGGGAGCCGATGGAGGAGTAGGGGTAATACCGCTTGCTGTCGGGCGTCAGGTAAAGCAGCCCGGAGATCTGATTCTCACTGGTAAACTGCCGGACCTTTTCTGCGTCCTCCTCCTCCAGCTCCCTCGCCAGCACCTCGTAGGCCGAGGCGGTGTACTCGATCTCGTCCCACATCTTATCCTCATCGTAGCCGAAGGTGCTCACCAGCCAATCCACAATGAGCTTGCGCCGGTCGTAAAGCGCCTTCTCATAGGCGGACTCGTCCAGCTTTCCGTCCTTATCCTCATACTTCTCCTTGTCGACGGAGTCATACACCCCCATAGGGGACAGGATCAGCTTGTAGACCGTGGCGGACATGGCCATGGCCCGCCCCTCCCGGTCATAGATGGTGCCCCGGTTGGCGGCTACGGATACGCTTTTGGTCTGCTGGTTGGCAGCCCGCTCCTCCCAGTCCAAGTGCTCCACAATCTGGAGCTTATAGAGTTGGGCGATGAGAGGGAGAAATACGCCGATCCCCAGCACTACCATCAGGCAGATGGTGCGCCGGAACAGGCTTCGGTTGGTTTTGCCGTCCGAACGGCGGGGCTTGCGGTTGGGGTCCTGCATTGGTCTTCGCTCCCGTTTCTTGGATTGGGAGAGGGGCGCGGGAACCCTGTGCGTTCCTCACGCCCCTCCTGTCTCTCTATGGGTCAGTGTATGTGCGGAGTAAGGTCCCTTATGACAGCAGGTCGGCGAAAAACTGCTCCGCCCGCTGAAGCAGGCCGGACAGGCCGTCCCCCGCGCCGTCATAGTACACCACGCTGTCCCCGCCGGACAGGTCCAGATAGACTGTCTGCCCCGTGCCGGGGTGGACCATGGCGCCGTTGGACAAGAATTGCTTCTCGATGGCCTCCAGATCGTACACCAGCTCATATTTGGCCTGAAGGCTGCGGTTTTCGTCCTGGAGATCGGACAAAGTGGAACGCAGCTCCACAATGTCGTTGTTTGCCACCGCCAGCTGCGCGCTGCTCACCACCAGCAGCCACGCGCAGGCCAGAACCACAAACAGACCCACCACGGTAAAGGGCGCCACAGCGCCCTGCGGGCGCACCTGGATGCTGGGCCGTACGGCCGGTCGGCGGCGAGGCAGTGGTTGGGGACGGCGGCGGGGCTCCGGGCGGCGCACGGTATTGCCCGACACCTGCTCCCGGCGGGAGGGCCTCTGGACCGGCTCCTGCTCAAACTCCGGCTGGTAGGCCGCGCTGCCATAGGTCCGATATCTTCTCGTGTCGTTCCTGTGCTGAGTCGCCATAGGGCATTCTCCTTCGTAATTGGTCCTGCCCCACATGCTGCCGCAGGGTCAAGGGATCTATAGCTTTTCCGCCACACGCAGCTTAGCGCTGCGGGCGCGGGGATTTTCATTCACTTCATCCTCATCCGCCGTGATGGGCCTTTTCCCCACCAGTCGGACTCTCGGTTTCCTGCCACACACACACACCGGAAAGTCCGGCGGACAGGTGCACCCCTTCGCCCAGTCGGCATAAGCGGTCTTGACCAGCCGGTCCTCCAGTGAATGGAAGGAGATAACGGCCAGCCGCCCGCCCGCGTTCAGTACATCCAACGCGCCGCTCAGCAGCCGCTCCACCTCGCCCAGCTCATCGTTCACCGCGATGCGGATGGCCTGGAAGGAGCGCTTCGCCGGGTGCTGCTTCTCACGGCGGGCCTTGGCAGGCATGGCGTTTCGGATCAGCTCCGCCAGCCGGCCGGTGGTCTCAATGGGGGCCTTTTCCCGCTCTCGAACGATGGCGGCGGCGATGGGACCGGAATAACGCTCCTCGCCATACTGCCAGAGGATACGCTTCAGCTCCTCCTGGCTCCAGCCGTTCACCACGTCTCCGGCCGTGAGAGGTGCGGACTGGTCCATGCGCATGTCCAGGGGCGCGTCCTGCAGATAGGAAAATCCCCGGCTCCCATCGTCCAGCTGAGGCGAGGACACGCCCAGGTCGAACAGCATCCCGTCCACCCCGCCCACACCCAGCGCGTGCAGGATATTTGTCAAATCGCCGAAGTTTCCCCGTACCAGGGTCACCTTGTTCATGTACCCCTCCAGACGGGCCGGGGCGGCATCCAGCGCGGCCTTGTCCCGATCAACGGCGATGAGCCGACCGGTGGCAAGCCGCTTCACAATCTCCAGCGAGTGCCCCGCCCTGCCCAGCGTGCCGTCTACATAGATTCCGTCCGGCCTGACGTTCAGCCCGTCCAGGCACTCCTTCAAAAGCACCGGCTTATGGGTGTATTCCATATCAGATCCCCAGATTCTTCATCAGGTTGGCAATGGTCTCAGGGTTCAGCTGCTGCTGCGTCTTCGCCCTCCAGTTGTCTGCGCTCCAGATCTGCGCCCGGTCATTGTTGCCAGTGACCACCACGTCCCGGTCGATCTTGGCATAGTCCTTCAGGTAAGAGGGAATCTGGAAGCGCCACTGTTTGTCCGCCTCACACAGCTGCGCGGAGGCAAAAAACAGGTCCATGGCCGCAGCGTCGGTGGTGGACAGCTCAGATACCCTGGCGCGCAACTTGTCCCAGGTCTCCATGGGGTAGAGGGTCAGGTTCTCCTTCACGCCCACCGCCAAGTAAAAGCTGGACCCCAGCTTGTCCCGCAGCTTGGAGGGCACGATCAGGCGGCCAGCGTTGTCAATGCTGTGCTCATAGGTGCCGGTCACCCTGCTCCCTCCATTCCTCTCCTAATTTTAGCAAATTTACTCCATTTCACTCCACTACGATTTTCAGTATACCGTAGCCTCCCATAAATTGCAAGAACTTTTTTTCGGTGAATTCGCCCATTTTTCGGGTCCAACTGTCGAATTTTAATCGAACAATCATTCGTTCACAAACTGCGCATGCCGTCTGCCGCAACAGGTTTGAGCTGATCTCCGGGCACAAAAAACCCGCCGCAGACTTCTGCGGCGGGTTTCCCAAAAAAATATTTTCTTTTACGCAAGGCTGCTTTTCACTCGTCCGCCTCCGCGTCGTACATCCGGCTGCCGGAGGAACTGGAGCGGTCGCTCCCCCCGCTCCCCATTCCGGAACGAAACTGGTTATGCACCTGCCTCATCTCAGCATGGGCGGCAGCCAGGGCATCCTCCGTACGGCGCAGCAGGTCTACGCAGTACTCATTGGTCTCCCGGCAGGTCTTCTTGGCCTCCTCATCGGCGTGGGACAGCACCTCACGGGCTTTCTGCCGGGCCTGGGCCATCACGGGCGCCTCGCTGACCATCTGGTTGGCCTCAATCTCCGCCCGCTTGCGGATCTCCTCCGCCTCCCGCTTGGCGGCGGCCAGATACTCATTGCGGGCGTTGAGGATTTTCCGGGCCTCCGCCAAATCCACCGGCAGCTGCTTCTTGGCGTCTTCAATGAGATCCAGCGCCTTGTCCCGGTCAATCACACACTTATCGCTGCTGAAGGCAGCGTTCTTCGCCTCATCGATCATGTCAAAGAGCATATCCAGCAGTTCGTCCACGGCTGTCGCCATGCGTCATCTCTCCTTTTCGTGTGTAAACATGTGCGGTCACATAAAATCCCGTCCGCTCTTCCCCACCTTGGCGCGCACCCGGTCGATGATCTGCCGGGGGACAAAATCGGACAGGTCCGCCCCGTACCGGGCCAGCTCCTTCACCACGGTGGAGCTGAGGTAGGCGTATTTGGGCCGGGTATAGAGGAACACCGTGTCCAGCTTGGGATAGAGCTTGGCGTTGAGCATCGCCATTTGGATCTCCGACTCGTAATCAGACACCGCCCGCAGCCCCTTCACCAGCACGCGGGCCCGGTTCTTCTTCGCGTACTCCGCCACCAGCTCCTGGCTGCAATCCACCTTTACGTTGGGCAGGTCCTCCGTCACCGCCTGGATCAGCTCCACCCTCTCCTGGGCGGAGAACAGTCCCGTGGGCTTGGCGGAATTCACGCTGACACACACGATCAGCTCGTCAAAAATGGCGGCGGCCCGCTTGATGATGTCCAGGTGGCCCAAGGTCACCGGGTCAAAGCTGCCGGGGTAAATGGCGCGTCTCATGGGTTTGTCCTCCTGCGGTACAAGGTGAATTTGATCTTGCCGTACCGATATTCCCGCCCCTTCTCATAGGGGGCCGGGAGCTCCGGCAAAACGTGGTCCGCCGGACTTTCGCACACCATTATACCATTTTCCACCACGATGTCAATCGTTGTAATCAGCTCCAGCGCGCGCTCCAAATTCCCGGACGCGTAGGGCGGGTCCAAAAAGACCAGCCCATACCTCTCCCGGCTGCGGCTGAGAAAAGCCGTAAAATCCTTCCCATGACAGGCGGCACAATCCTCAAATCCACAGGTTTTGATATTCCGCTGGACGATCTTCAACGCGCCGGGGGCGCTGTCCACAAAATCGCAGAAGGACGCTCCCCGGGACAGCGCCTCAATGCCCAGCTGGCCGGTACCCGCAAACAGGTCCAGCACCCGCCGCCCCTCAATATCGAACTGGATGGCGCTGAACAGCCCCTCCTTCACCCGTGCGGTGGTGGGGCGGGTATCCAAGCCGGGCAGCTCCTCCAGCCGCCTGCCCTTGGCCAAACCTGTAATCACTCTCATGGCGTCTCATCCTTTCCCTGTCGCCCTTCCTGGGGATGAAAATAGCCGTATACCGCCTGAGCGGTATTTTTCGGCACCACGGCGGCCAGTTCATCCGGCGACGCCGCCTTAACGGCCTTCACGCTCTTAAATGCCTTGAGCAGCTGTGCCTTTCGGGCCGGCCCGACGCCGGGGATGTCGTCCAGTGCAGAACCCTTCAGATGGCCGGCCTGCTGCTGGCGGTGGAACTCGATGGCAAAGCGGTGGGTCTCCTCCTGAATCCGACCCACCATGGCAAACAGTGCCTGGTTGGCCTGCAGGCCGATTTCGCGCCCGTCTCCGGTCATCAGAGCGCGGGTGCGGTGGCGGCTATCCTTCACCATGCCGTATACGGGGATACCCCCCAAGCCCAGCCGCTCCAGCGCTTCGCAGGCCGCCTTTACCTGCCCCGCGCCGCCGTCCATCAGCAGCAGGTCGGGCCTGTCGGAAAACTTTTCGTCTCCATCCAGATACCGCCGGAACCGCCGCTCCACCACCTGCTCCATGGAGGCATAGTCGTCGGCGTGGGGCATATCTTTCAGCTTGAAACGGCGGTAGTCCCGCTTCAGCGGCCTGCCGTCAATGTGGACCGTCATGGAGGCCACAATGTCAGAGCTGCCCGTGTTGGAGATGTCAAACGCCTCAATGCGGTGGGGCAATTCATCCATGCCCAGCAGCATCCCCAGCGCCTCGGTGAGCTTAGAGCGGCGCTCCTCCGCCGTGGTGGCCCGAAGCACCTCCTCGGCGGCATTCTCGTTGGCCAGCGTAACCAGCTCCATCTTGGCCCCCCGCTGCGGAGTGAGCACCTCCACCTTTCTGCCCACCGCCTCGGTGAGCATCCGGGCCAGCTCCACCTGCTCATCAATATCACAGGGCAGCAGAATCTGCCGGGGCAGCTGTCCCCGCCCGCCATAGTACTGGGCGGCCAGCGTCGACACCGTGGTCCGCTCATCCTCCATGGGAACGGCCAGCAGCTCCCAATCCTTCGCCGCCAACTCCCCGCCGATATAGTGAAGCACCACAAAGCAGCTTTTCGCCTCACCCCGATGGTAGCCCACCACGTCGGTGTCCGCCAGCGACCCGGCCACCGCTTTTTGGCGCTTGGACAGCAGCTGGATGGATCGAATACGATCCCGGAGCTGCGCCGCTTTTTCAAAACGCAGCTCCTCCGCCGCCAACTCCATTTCAGCGGTAAGCTCGTCCACCACCTCGTCCAAGCGGCCCTCCAGCAGCCGTACCGCCTGATCAATGGACCGCTTGTACTGGCTCTGGTCCATCTCAGGTCGGCAGTAGCCGTCGCACACGCCCATATGGAAATTGAGGCAGGG
>CATLHC010000097.1 GCA_949948775.1 uncultured Oscillospiraceae bacterium | reverse complement strand
GGTAAACCGAGATATTATTTAGGGGATGAATAACGGTAAATAAAAAAATTTGGGGCGCGTTGGAACAGATGAGATAGGCAGTAACAGCAATGCGCTGATCCTTTTATGCCGCCTTCAATGTATCATTCTTTTTTCCAGTGATTGCGCTGCTGCAAGCCATATGCGCCAGCCCGCTTGGGGTAACTCCAAGTGGACTGGCGCTTCAGTTTACCATACCATCCTCCCGATCCATTTGATCAATTCAGAAAAGATCACAACGCTGGAGGCGACGGCAAACAACTTCAGCCACAGCGCCAGATCCAGCGGCACCGTGCCAAAAAACGCGCCGGCGAACTGGATGATCAGAACCTGCAGCACAAACGTGCAGCCCACCACCGACAGCATCAGCTTGTTCTTCAGCAGATGGGTGAAGATGCTCTCCCGGTGCAGCTCCCGGCAGTTGAAGGAGTTGAACAGCTGGAACAGCACGAACAGGGTAAACAGCGCAGTGGACATCTGGGGCTCCGGGACGCCCAGGAAATTGAACACATACTGACCCAGGAACACCGCCGACATATACAGCCCGGTGACGGCAATCCGCAGGAGCATCGGCTTTGTGATGATACTCTCGTTCCGGCTTGTGGGCTTGCGCTTCATCAGGTCGGCGTAATTGGGCTCCAGCCCCAGAGTCAGCGCGGGCGCGTCGTTGATGCCGTCCCCCGTCATCGCCACCGTGTTGCCCTGGGCCTTCAGCAGATTGACCACCCGCATTTTGGTGGCGGGCGTACTTCTGGCAATCACGCTGATTTTGGGTAGGCGCTTCGACAGCTCAACGTCGCTCATCTCCGCAATCTCGGCCGCCTCTACCGCACACGCCCCGCCGTCCAGCAGATGCAGTTCATTGGCGATGGCGGCGGCGGTGACGATATTGTCGCCGGTCAGGATTTTGAGGGCCACCCCCGCCTCCCGGCAGGAGCGGACTGCGTCATATACCTCGCCGCGCAGCGGGTCGGAGATCGCCACAAACCCGTCAAAGGTCAGACCGCTTTCCAGCGCCCGGTGGGCGGTTTCGGCCTCATAGTTCTCCAGCCGGGGCAAATCCTTATGGGCAAAGGCGATCACCCGCATGGCCCTTGCCTCAAACCGCCGCATCTGCTCCTCGACGTTCCGCTGCTTGTCTCCGTCCAGTGTGCACATGGCCAGGACACATTCCGGGCTTCCCTTTACATAGACAACAGGCTTCCCGTCCAGCTCACAGATCGTCGTCATATGCTTCAATTCAGAGGAAAATGGAAATGCAGAGAGAATCTTGTGGGCGCTTCGCTCCTGGGAATAGGTTCTGCCGCCAAAGTTCCGGGCCTGTGCGCTGTTGTAGAACGCCAGCATGGCACACTCGCTGGGATTGCCCAGAAATCCGCCGTCCTCCCCCAGCTCCGCCATTGTGTTTAGGCAGATATTATGAAGCAGGGCCGGGGAAGCCGGTTCGGAAATGTCCTCGTGAACGGCAGTATCATAGAAAGCCCGGACCGTCATCTTGTTTTCCGTCAAGGTCCCGGTCTTGTCCGAGCAGATCACGTTGATACACCCGATGGTCTCCGAGGCGATCATCTTTTTGACCAAGGCGTTTTGCTTGGACAGCTTGATGATGTTGATGGAGAGGGACACCGCCACAATGGTGGCAATCCCTCCAACACCGCCGCCACAATCAGGACGATGTTGGTCACAAACGCCTCCATGACCTCCTCCAGAACCAGGCCGTCATGGGCGGCAAAGGAGATCAGCTGGGAGAGGAACACCACGGACGCGGCGATGACCCCCCCAGGATGGTGATGGTCTTTCCCAGCCGGGCCAGCTTCTCCTGAAGCGGCGTGCTGGTTTTTTTCGCGTCTCCCAGCTCCCGGGCGATGGTCCCAAACTCCGTATCGCCGCCTACCTGCGTGACCAGGAGTTTTCCATAGCCGCCGGTGATATAGGTGCCCCGGTAGAGCATATTCCCCCGCTCTGCCAGCGGTGTTTTGGGGTCGGACAGGACAAGCTCCGCGTCCTTTTCCGACGGCACGCTCTCGCCGGTCAGCGCCGACTCGTCCGCGCTGATCTCCGTGCTTTCCAGCAGACGGCCGTCGGCGGGGAGTTTGTCTCCGGTGGAGAGAAGCAGAATATCCCCCACAACCACCTCGTCCTGGTTCAGCATCACCGTTCCGCCGTCACGCAGGGCCTTCACCCGGACGTTGTTCCCGATCTCCGCCAGCGCCTCAAAGGCCTTTGCGCTCCTGCCCTCCATCACAACGCTGATGGCTACCGAAAGGGAGATGGCGGTAAAAATCCCCACGCATTCCAAATAATCCGCCTCGCCGCCCGTCACCCCGCGGAACACGTTTACCCCAAGGGCGATCAATCCCGCCGCAATCAGCATAAGGATCATCGGCTCGGTGGCGGCCTCGGCGATTCGTTTCCACAGGGAATCCTGCTTTTGGCGGGTCAGCACATTTGCCCCATGCCTGGCCCGGCTTTCCTCCGCCTGCGCCCCGGTCAATCCCGTCCGCGGGTCTGACCCCAGTTCTTCCAACAGCTGTTCCCTCGGTTTCAAAAAGTCCTTCATTCTGAAAACCTCCTTGTGTGGTGTCAACAAAAAAGACCCAGGCATGGCGGATGAACCATACCGGGGTCAAAAAAAGACTCCGCATGGCTGTCTAACCATGCATGAGTCTCGTTCTTTAAGACAAGCCAGGCCAAATCGGCCAGTTTGTTGACTTGCCACACAACTGCTGTGCAAACTACTCCCTCAAGCGGGCGTTTTAAGTTGTAGGTGGAGTATAGCAGACGCCTCGCAAGTTTGTCAACACTAATTTAAGTGAGGACAGGAATATGGAACGCTTTGATTGAACCGTTTGACATCCCGCTCTTTTCAGCGTTTTATCCCACAGCAATTTTACGCTGATTTTTCAAAACGGTGGTGGCGGATATTACATTCAAAAATTATGATGGGACTGTCTCAAATGGGCAAATACTAAGTCTTATAGGAGGAAACGATCCAGTATGAAAAAATTTTTATCCATCGCTTTGGCGCTGACCCTGACAGCAGCTCTATTCGCCGGCTGTTCGGCCAACGCCGCAGAAAACGGCGGTTCCAGCCCGACACCAGCCAGCGGAACCGTGACTGCTGATCCCCTTGCAGGCCAGACCGCTCCCGTGGAAGAGGCCAAGGCACCCAAGTATGTGTTCCTGTTCATCGGCGACGGAATGAGCTTCCCCCAGTTCCAATCCGCCGCGGACTATCTGGGGGCCATGGCGGACGACGACTACATGAAGGCCGTTCCCAGCCTGGACGACAATCAGGGCGCGGTGCTGGACGGCCCGGTGCCGCTGAACTTCATGGGCTTTGAGGCGGTGGGCTCCGTGGTCACCTACGACTCCAACAGCTTCGCCCCCGACTCCGCCTCCACCGCCACCTCCATCTCCACCGGACACAAGACCTACTCCGGCTCCATCAACGTGGACGAGACCGCCACGGTGGCCTATGAGACCATTACCGAAAAGGTTCACGACCAGTTGGGGATGAAGGTGGGGGTCATCTCCTCGGTGAACCTGAACCACGCCACCCCCGCCGCTTTCTATGCCCATCAGGCCAGCCGCTCCAGCTACTACGAGATCGGCCTGGAGCTGATCGACTCCGGCTTTGAGTACTTCGCGGGCGGCGGCCTGCTGAAGCCCACCGGCTCCGACAAGGACAAGGAGGACCTCTACACGCTGGCGGAGAACGCGGGCTACACAGTTGTCAAGACCCAGGCTGAGGCAGAAAAGGTCTCCGCCGGGCCTGTGATCCTGATCGACGAGCACCTGGCCGACTCCTCCGCCATGGCCTATGAGCTGGACCGGACGGAGCAGCTGTGGTCCCTGGCCGACTACGTGGAGAAGGGCATCCAGGTCCTGGACAACGACAAGGGCTTCTTCCTCATGTGCGAGGGCGGCAAGATCGACTGGGCCTGCCACGCCAACGACGCCGCCTCCACCATCCATGACACCCTGGCACTGGCGGACGCGGTACAGGTGGCCATTGACTTCGCCAAGACCCACGCCGACGAGACGCTGATCCTTGTCACCGGCGACCACGAGACCGGCGGCCTGACCATCGGCTTTGCCGGTACCGATTACGACACCTACCTCTCCCTGCTGGACAGCCAGAAAATCTCCTTCGCAAAATTCGACAGCGATTACGTCTCCGGCTACAAGGAGAAGAAAACTTCCTTTGAGACGGTCCTCTCTGACATCGAAAAGCTGTTTGGATTGAAGGCCGACGGAAGCGCGGACGACAAGCTGGTTTTGACCGACTACGAGCTGGGGCTGCTGAAAACCGCCTATGAAAAGAGCGTGAACGAAACGGATACCGGCATGGCCGCCCAGGAGGAATATGTGGCCTACGGCACCTATGAGCCTTTGACCGTGACCATCACCCACATCCTCAACAACAAGTCCGGGGTCTCCTTCAGCTCCTACAGCCATACCGGGCTGCCGGTCGCCATGTTCGCGGACGGCGTGAACGCGGAGCAGTTCAACGGCTACTATGACAACACGGACATTTACACCAAGCTGGCCGCCATGCTGGCGGTAAAGTGACCGCATACCCTCGCTTCTCATCAAAGGGGCCGCTCCTGTTTGCGACGGGAGCGGCCCTGCCCTTGTGGGGAAAGGAGCTCAAAAATGGAATCATCAAATAAATCATTGGTTCGCCGAGACGCCCCGGTTTGGGTCTGCCTGGCCTTGATCCTGCTGCTGCTGATCCTTCCCACCGGGTTTGAGGACAACCGGGTGTTTCAGGAATCGGACATAAGGCCCGCGCTGGTCCTGTCCACGGATGAGTCAACGGTGATCGACACCGGCCTGATCCGCTCCGGGGAGCAGCGGTGCCAGCTGGAGATATTAGGCGGCCCGTTTCGGGGACGCCGCGCTGAGGGGCGCAATATGCTCAGCGGCTCTCTGGAGCAGGACAAGCTATTTTCCCCCGGCGATCAAGCTCTGGTACGCATCAACTATCAGGACGGAGAGATCCTGAACGTCTCCATGATCGACCACTATCGCGCCCCCTGGGAGCTGCTGCTGGCCGGGCTGTTTGTCCTGCTGCTGGTCGCCTTTGCGGGCCGGACCGGGCTGAGAGCGGTGCTGTCCTTTGCTTTGACGGTGTTAATGATATGGAAGGTGCTCGTCCCCCAGTATTTGAGAGGCTGGAATCCCGTCTGGGTGGGGCTGGCCATTACCCTGGTGCTGACGGTGCTGATTATCGCCCTGGTATATGGCTTTGACCGCCGCTGTGCCGCCGCCGTGTCCGGCTCTTTCCTGGGCATCCTCGTCACCTGCGTGATGGGCGGCGCGTTTACCAACCTTTTTCAGATCCACGGCGCGGTCATGTCTTATTCGGAGAGCCTGCTGTACGCCGGCTACCAGCACTTGAATCTAACGCAGATTTTTATGGCCTCCATCTTCATCGGCGCCTCGGGGGCCGTCATGGATTTAGCTGTGGATATCACCTCTGCCGTTTACGAGGTGGTGGAAAAGCGGCCTGAGCTGAGCCGCCGGGAGGCAATCCGATCCGGCATGAACGTGGGCAGAGCCGCCATGGGAACGATGACTACCACGCTGCTGTTTGCCTATTCCGGCGGATATGTGGCGCTGCTGATGGTTTTTATGGCCCAAGGGACGCCCCTGTCCAACATTCTCAATTACAAATACGTCGCGGCGGAACTGCTCCATACAGTGATCGGATCCTTTGGGCTGGTGACAGTGGCGCCCTTTACCGCCCTCTGCGCTGGAATGTTTTTGGCCGATTTTGACAAACATAATTAAGGGGTTTTTGATCCGTCTTTTCCTGCCTGAAGTGTACCCCAAGTCAAGGACAAGGAGAGTTTTCTGTCTTCGATAAAAAGGGGGTGAAAAAGTTATCTGTTGGTTTTAGGGGGTGGGACGCTGAGAGGACACATGCCGGTCATGAGATACCGGTAATATTCAGCCGGGGCCAGGCGGGCAAGACCCACTGATAGCGTTCGTTATTGTAATAGTCGGCCCAGGTGCGGATCGCCTCGTGGACTTGCTCAAAGCAGGTACAGGCGGACAGGTCAATCTCATCCTTCATGTGGCCGAAGAAGCTCTCCTGGGGCGCGTTGTCCCAGCGGTTGGCCCGACGGGACATCAGTATCCAGGCCAGCAGCTCTTTCCTGGAGGCGTCAATGATGGCGGACAGGTAGCAGCGGGGCACTTTTCCGTTGGAGCTGTAAGTGATGTCGGTGAGCAGGACGGCCCTGGGACCGCGGGTCTCAAACTCCCGATTCAACAGGTTGGGAGCCACGTAGGATGTCTTGAGGGCTTTCGCCATGCGGCGGTAAGGGTTCACCTTTCGGATAGGACATTTCAGCCCATATTTCTTCATCAGCCGCCGGATTTTCTTGATATTCATCACCATTGGAGGATCCATGTGGATCAGCCGCATATAGATCCCCCGCGCGCCTTTAGCATAGCCTCGGAACTGATACGCTTCCACGATCCGCCGGAAATCTTCCTGGTCCTGCCGTTCCCGGCGCTGTCTGTCCTCTTCTGTGCTCAGATAGTGGTAATACCCGGAGCGGGACACGCCGGCCAGACTGCACAGCTGCTTGACGCTCAGCAGGTTGTCTGTCCGCTGCGAAATCTCTCGGATGATCGCATACTTGGCGTTGGCAGGGATATCCATCATTCTGCCTCCGCCTGCCCTAAGGACACAATTTTTTTGAGATATTGTAGGCCAGCTCCTGCTCCGGAAGGCGTATCTTGGCCTCCGGCGTCAACAGATGCTCCAGTATGTGCCATACGTGTTCAGGTCTCGGAAGCCTTTCTCCGCTTTTACCTCCTTGAGCACCATGTTTTTCAGCCCATTCACCCGGTTCACACCCGGCATTTCCGGGTCGACCCCGTGCTCCAAAACGATCTCCACAGGCGCTTTCCCCGCCTGAAGGCCCTCATAAATCAGCGCTTTGAACTGTGCCGAGAAATGCACAATGCTCTGTGTCACATCCAGAACATAGGGGCTTTCCCGGAGCTGATCCATCTCTCTTACTGTGAATTTTTTCGTTGCCATTTGGTTTGCCTCCGATTCGCTTGTTTCTATTTTGCTCCTGCTTTGAATTGAAGGCAAAACCTCATTTGTCTGTACACAGGGGTTTCCAAAATCCTTGTGTACTTTTTTAGGGTCTACTAAAACCCGGCGTATCTAGGGCTTGCTTGAAAAAACGTGGAAGTTATGCTAAATTAACAAAATAGCGATAGAGACCAGGTAAACAAAGGCGAGAAAGGAAGCATCCAACTTGTCATAGCAGATGAAAATCCGCGCACAGGTATAGTGACTATTAGAAGCGGCGAAATGAATGTGGCAATTGGATAGATCCCATACCAATTACTTTAAATCAAGCGGGATGTCATAAAAGGCTTTTTTCAGGTCAAAAGCACCTGCCGAAAGAATATCCTTAATAATTGTGTAAATACGCTTCGATGTATTTCCATCCCCATATGGATTTATAGTATCTGCTGCTTTTGCCCGGAATTCCTCCGACCGCGCCAAATCCAGCGCGCGGAGGATATCCTCCTTAACAGGCAGGCAATTGATCACACTGTCGGCCTGGACCCTTCCCCTTTGCCGGCTACCGATGTTGATGGTCGGGATTCCAAAAGAAGGCGCTTCAATGATCCCGCTGGAGGAGTTTCCCATCACGCAAACTGCACCACGCAACGCACTCATATACCGCTGCATTCCCAGCGAACTGACAACGCAGCAGTTTCTGTGTGTTGCAGCAAAGGCATCCAACCGCTCATTGATGTGCTGGCCGCCCATATCGGCGTTGGACTTCGTGATGA
>CATLHC010000096.1 GCA_949948775.1 uncultured Oscillospiraceae bacterium | reverse complement strand
CTTCAGCACACCCTCCACCACCGAGCGCACCCACAGCGGCATGGTGGTCCACACCAACCCGATGAGCCCCGTCAAAGCGGTGGGCAGCAGGATAAACAGCCCAATGGAAAAGGCGATGCCGATCACCGCCGCCAGGGTGATGATAATACCCATGGCCTTGTCTTCCTCAAAGTGGTCGCTGATCCACTTGTCCAGGCCGGTCAGCTCCTCGTCCTCCATAGACCCGTCGTCGGACAGCTCGGCGGAGCGCATTAGCGCCTTCATTCCATGGACCATGGACCCGCCGAAAATGAACAGCCCCCGGATAAAAGGCAGCTTGGCCGGCCCCGTGCGGGACTTGACGGCCTCCTCCGTGATATCCAGCCCGCCGTCCGGCTTGCGCACCACGATGGCGCGCTTGCCCGGACCCTGCATCATGATGCCCTCAATGAGCGCCTGACCGCCGCAGGTGGTCTTGAACGGGGTGCAGGTATTGGTATTTTGTCTTGCCTGTTCTGCCATTTAGTCTGTCTCCTTTGAAGTTAGAGCCGAATGCCTTTGAAGGGCAGTATACCAGAAACACTTGAGAAATGCAAGCGTTTTTAGAACTTTTGTTCGAATCTGTATTTGGTCTTTAGGCGCTCTCCACCTTGATGGGCAGCCGGATGGTGGCCACACAGCCGCCGCCGGGAGCGTTGCCGATGTCCAGAGAACCCCCGTGGCTGTTGACGATCTCGTCGCACACCGCCAGTCCGATGCCCGATCCCCGAGCTTTGGACGAACCCTTATAGAACTTATATTTAATGAAAGGCAGCTCCTCCTCGGGCACACCGGGGCCGTGGTCCCGGATGCGAATGACCACCTGGTCCTCCTCCCGGCCTACGGACACCTCCACCCGGCCACCGGAGCCGCCGTGCTTGTCCGCGTTGTCCAGCAAGTTGCAAAACACCTGCCGCAGCCGCTCCGGGTCGCCGCTGATGATGGGCAGCTCTTCCTCACACTCGGTGTAGGCCAGCTCCAACCCCTTGCGTCGGAAAAATTCCCGGTAGGTGTACACCGCGTCCTCCAGCTCCGCCAGGATGTCGATGGGTTCCACCGACAGGTTGAACCGCCCCGTCTCCATTCGGGAAAATTCCAGCAGCTCTTCCACCATGCGGGTGAGCCGCTGGGCTTCTGACACGATGATGCCCATGCCCTTTTTCACGTCGGCGGCGTCCCTCACCTCGCCGTTGTACAGGGTTTCCGCCCAGCCGTTGATGGCGGTCAGCGGCGTGCGCAGCTCATGGGACACCGAGGAGATAAACTCCGACTGGGTGCGCTCCGCCTGGTCAATCTTCATGGACATGTCGTTGATGCTGTCCACCAGCTCGCCCATCTCGTCGTCGGACCGCTTTTCCATCTGCACGCCGTAACTGCCCGCGGCGATACGCTTGGCGGTCTCCGTCACCCGAATCACCGGGTCCAGCACCGAGCGGATGAAATAGGACGCCAAAAGCCCCATCACCAAAAGAATCACCAGCCCAATCGCCGAGGTGACCAGCACAATGCGCACCATCTGGGCGTGAACCTGCCGCAGCGAGGTGGCCATGCGCACCACGCCCACCACCGTGCCGTTGTAGATCACCGGCGCGGAGGCGGAGATCACCTCGTCGTCGGTGTCCGGATCCAGACCGATGTGGGTTTTGACCCGCTTCTCACTGATGGCGGCGGCCACGTCGGGGCTGTGGGTGCCGGCGCCGGATATGTCCATCATGGAGGACATGAGCACCCGGCTGTTGGAGTTGAGTATTTGTACCTCGATGAAATTTTTCTCCTCGAACTGATTGATAAACTGCCGTGCGGTGAAAAGATAGGTGGTCTCGGTATAATTCCGGAACATCCCGGCGGCAGTCTGAGCCTTGCTCTCCAGGGTGGCCAGGATGGTGGAGGTGTAGTAGCTGTACATGGCCAGGGAGAAGGCGCTCACCGCGATGGCCACCACCACCAGGGTGACGGCCAGCGTGTTGATCAGCCAGCGGCGGCGCAGGCGGCCTCGGGGCCGCTTTTTTGCGGGGGCCTCGGCCTGGGCATCCTCCTCCGGGACCTCCTCCCGCTTGGGCATGATCGGCAGATTTTTCTTTCGCCTCCGGCGGTTCTCCTGATCCATCCTTCTCCCTCCTTTCCGCTTGGCGTCTCACAGAGTCAGTTTATGTCTCCCACTCGTACCCATAGCCCCACACCGTGCTGATATGGGCCGGATTCTGCGGATCATCCTCCAGCTTGATGCGCAGGCGGCGGATGTTCACATCCACAATTTTCAGCTCGCCCAGGTACTCTTTGCCCCAGACTGCCTCCAGAATCTCTTCCCGGGCCAGGGCCTTCCCCGGATTCTCCATAAACAGCTTCACGATGGAGTATTCCACCTGAGTCAGCTTCACCCGCTTGCCGTTTTTCTCCAGGGTCCGGTTGCGGGTATTCAGCAGGAAGGGCGGCTGGGAAATCTCGTCCATGTCGTGAACGGGCACTCCGCCGGTGCGCCGGAACAGCGCGTCCACCCGGGCGGTGAGTTCCGCCGGGGAGAAGGGCTTGGTCACATAGTCGTCCGCCCCGGTCATCAGGCCGCTGACCTTATCCATCTCCTGGGTGCGGGCGGTGAGCATGATGATGCCCATCTGGGAGTTGCCCGCCCGGATGCGGCGGCACACCTCGAAGCCGTCGATCTCCCCGGGGAGCATGATGTCCAGCAGGGCCACCTTCACATCGGGATTCTTTTGGATCAGGGCCAGCGCCTCCTCGCCGGTGCCGGCCTCAATGGTGTCATAGCCCGCCCGCTTCAGGTTGATGACCACAAAGCTGCGGATGTTGGTCTCGTCCTCCAAAACCAAAACCTTGCGCATGATAATATGTTCCCCGCTTTCTCAAAATCGTCCTTGCCGTTTGCCGCTCATCTGCTGGTGCTGGACCACGCCGCCGTGATGGGCTGGAATCTCTGGCTCAGACCGGACTCGTCCAGGCCGCTGCTCCACACCGACCGGTCCAGAAACGCGCAGTAAATGGTGTTGCTGTCGGTATACAGTACCGTCCGCCCGGGCTGCTTGGACCGGGAGACCCGGTTGCTGCCGGTGAGGCGGTAGATGGTCAGGAACCGCCTTGGCTCTCCCGCCTCCCGGTCAGGCCAGTAGTAGAACACCACCGCCCGCTCCCCCCGGCCGCTGAGGCTGTCGTCCCGGATCACCGTGATATTGTTGATGTCCCAGCCGTTGGGCAGGGTGAGGTACCATCCATCGGTAAAGGAGTGGTAGGTAATGCCGCTGGTAGCGCTCTTCCCCCGGGAATCGATCTGCTGCCAGTAGATCAGATACTGATTGCCGGTGCTCTCCGGGTCCGGCGGGGTGAGCTGCTGGGGTCTGGGAATCTCAAACACCCCGTCGCTGTTGATGTCCGCGGTGGATGCCTCGGTATTGGTCCAAGCGGTGGCCAGACTCACGCCGCTCTCCTCGTCTCGCGTGACGTTCTTCAGCCCGGACCGCTCCAGCGTGAGCACGTCGGTGAGAAACCCGTTCTCAATCTCTATCGTGACATATACCCCCGGCACACCGTCGGCCAGCAGCCCGGAGTCCGAACGCACCACGTTCTTCAGCCCGTCCGACAGCGGGGCGGAGGACACCATCACCATCACCCCGTCCTGGTAGTCGTAATACTCCGCCAGGTTATACCCCTCGCCGGTGGTGTCATGCTGGAACACGATCAGCTCCCGGCTGCCGTCCTGGTCCAGATCCACGGTGGCATAGCCCTCGTTGTAGGTGGTGCGCATCAGTTCGTTTGCCCCGCTTCCGGTGAAATTGTAGGCGGACAGAATATGCACACCGGCGCTGAGCTGCCAGCTGACAACCAGCTCCCGGCTGCCGTCGCCGGTCAGATCCTCATAGACCACAGAATTGATGGAAGTGCCCTCCCCAGACAGCATGGCGGCCTGACGGTAGGTCCCGTCGCTGCCCTGGCGGAACAGGCACACCCGCATGGGCTGCTCCTCGGCGGAGGTCACCCGGAGGAACACCGCCGCCGTCTCCTGCTCTCCGTCGTTGTCCATGTCCAGCAGCTGGATGGTGGAGGTGTTGCTGCCGTAGTTGATGGTGGCGTACTCCGCCCCCAGCTCACTGATGGTGGTGTCAATGGTGTTCTGCAGGTCCCGGTACTCCTGGGGCAGCACAGGCAGGGCATAAAGCTTGTCCACCGGCTCAAACACGCAGCCGCTCAGGCACAGCCCCAGCGCCGCCCCGAAAACCGCCAGCAGGATCTGACGTCTCATTGTGCCCGCCTCCTTCACCTCTGCGGTGTAAAAACGCTCCGCCGCAGACTGCGGTACCGCCGCGGCAAACGCTAAAATTCAATGGAATAGCCGTACAGCGGCTATTATACCACAGTTTTTTCTCCCTGCCTATGTATTTTTTGTGAATGAACAAATTTTCTGGAAAAAGACGGGGCCGCGCCTCGCCCGCGCAGCCCCGCCTCACGCTCAATATTGATATCTTTTCCGCAGCGCCCACAAAAACGCCGCCGTCACCGCCACAGCCAGCGCCTCCGCCGCCGCGATGGACATCCAGATGCCGTCTACCTTCCAGATCAGCGGGAAGATCAGCACCGCCGCCACCTGGAACACCAGCGTGCGCAGGAAGGAGATGGCCGCCGATACCAGCCCGTTGTTCAGCGCGGTAAAGAAGGAGGAACCGAAGATGGCAAATCCGGAGAACAAAAAAGAGAACGAGAAAATGAAAAAGGCCTGCGCGGTCAGCTCCAGCAGTTCCGGGTCATAGCCCACAAACAGCAGGGACAAGGGCTTTGCCAGCAGCTGGGCGGCGGCAAACATGGCGGCGGCAAACATGGCGGCGGCAAACAGGGCGATAACCGCCATGCTTTTCCGCCGCAGTCCGCGTAGCTCCTCATGGTTCTGCGCTCCGTAATGGTAGCCGATCACCGGGGCCGTCCCCACCGAGTAGCCGATGAACACCGCCTGAAATACCAGGCTGACGTACATCAGCACCCCATAGGCCGCCACGCCGTCCTCCCCGGCATAGCGCAGAAGCTGGAAGTTGTACAGCATGCTCACCACCGAAGCGGAAATGCTGCTCATCAGCTCCGACGAACCGTTGGTACAGGTCTTCCGCAGGGCATTCCCGTCGAATCTCGTTTTACCCAGCCGCAAAAGGCTGTTGTTGGGACGGGCAAAGTAGACCAGCGGTATGATGCCGCCCACGCACTGGCTCACGGCGGTGGCTGCGGCGGCCCCCTCCAGTCCCCAGCGGAACACCGCCACGAACAGGGCGTCCAGCGTCATGTTCGTTACCCCCGCCGCTATCGTCACATACAGGCCCAGGGCCGGCTTTTCCGCCGTGGCAAACAGGCACTGGAACTCATACTGAAGGACAAACGCCGGGATGGCGCACAGGATGATCCGGGCATAGGTCACGCTGTCCTCCAGCATCTGCCCCTGGGCGCCCAGCGCGGCGGCGATGGGCTGGATCAAAAGCAGCCCCAACATCGCCAGCACCGCGCCACAGCCAACTCCAACATAAACCACCAGAGAGAACAGGCGGTTGGCCTCCTCCCGCTTTCCCTCGCCCATGGTCTTGGCGATGAGGGCGCCGCCGCCGGTGCCCAGCATAAACCCGGCGGCCCCCAGAATCATCAGTACGGGCATGATAAAATTCACGGCGGTAAACGGGGTTTTCCCCACAAAATTTGAGACAAAAAAGCCGTCCACTACGCCGTAAATGGAGGTAAACACCATCATCACAATGGACGGCAGGGTGTAGTGCATCAGCTTGGAATAGGTAAAATGATCTGACAGTTGGATTTTCATAAGGTCCTCTCTTTATCGCTCTGTTTGTTTTGTCTTCTCCCGCAGGGCGGCGAGGAAGCGCTCCGCCAGCTCCAGGTTCTTACGCACATCCTCCCGGCTCCATGAGGAGTATATCTCATCCTCAAGCTTCATCAGCGGAATCACCGTGCGCTCCGCCAGCGCCCAGCCTTTCTCCGTCAGGCGCACATTTTTCCCCCGGCCCCGCCCCGGCTCCAACCGGACGATCCCCTCTCCCTCCAGCCTGCGCAGGGCGGAGTTGATGGTCTGCTTGCTGGTTCCGGACTGCCGGATCACCGTCTGAAGGGGGCAGGACTCGTCCTCGCCGCACAGGCTGTACAGGATTTTCATCACGCTGTCCGACAGGCCCATCCGCACCGCCATCTCATGGTATACTCCATCCGTCTCCCCAAGCAGATAGTTGAAGCGGCGCAGCTCCTTTGAAATATGAACGCCCATGGCGCACCTCCGCAAGTCCGAAATCATACTCAAATTATAGTACGATTTCGTACCTAAGTCAAGACGGCCTTTTCCACAAAGAAAGGGCAGAGCGGGACTGGACCCCTCTGCCCTTTCCACAAATTGTCACACCTGCCGCTTTTCCGCGCGCAGGACAATGTCCTCCCGCTCCACGGCCAGGCACAGGGTGTCCCCCGCCCCCAGCTGCTCGGACAGAAGCAGGTCGGCGGCGGGTTCCTCCACCCGCCGGCGCACCGCCCGGCGGATGGGCCGGGCGCCCTGCTCCCGTTCTCTGCCCGAGTCGGCCAGCAGGGACACTGCCTCCCACTTGGCGTCCAGGTCCACCCCCAACTGGTCCAGCCGCTCCCGCACGCCCCCCAGCATCCGCAGGGCGATCCGCTCCAGGTCCCGGCGCTCCAGGCGGTCAAATAGGATCACCTCGTCCAAACGATTGAGAAACTCCGGCTTAAAGCGGCCCTTCAACTCGGCCATCACCGCCTCCCGGCGCTTTTCGTCGGTGTTTCCCCCGGCGAAGCCCAGGGGCGGCGCCTTGCTCACCAGCGTCTCCGCGCCCACGTTGGATGTCATCACCACCACTGTGTTCCGAAAGTCCGCCTTCCGGCCCTGGCCGTCGGTGAGCTGGCCGTCCTCCATCACCTGCAGGAGAATGTTCTGGAGATCGTCGTGGGCCTTCTCGATTTCATCAAACAGCACCACCGACCAGGGGCGGCGGCGGACCTGCTCGGTGAGCTGGCCGCCCTCCTCGTGGCCCACATAGCCCGGAGGGGATCCCACCAGCCTGGATGCAGCGTGCTTCTCCATATACTCGGACATGTCGAAGCGGATCAGCGCGTCCTCGCTGCCGAACAGCGCCGCCGCCAGCGCCCGGCACAGCTCCGTCTTGCCCACGCCGGTGGGACCCATGAACAGGAATACCCCGATGGGGCGGTTGGGCTCCTTCAGACCCACCCGGCTTCTTCGGATGGCCGCCGCCACGGCGGACACCGCTTTGTCCTGCCCCACTACCCGGCGGTGAAGCTCCCCCTCCAGCTCCAGCAGGCGCTTGGCCTCTCCCTTGGTAATGGACTCCAGCGGGATGCCCGTCCACTGCGAAAGCACCGCGGCGATCTCCTCTCGACCCAGCTCATGGGCAGTCCCGCCCTTTTGACGGCTTTGCTTGCGGTCCAGCTCCCGGCGGAAATCCGCCTCCGCGTCCCGGAGAACGGCCGCCCGCTCAAAATCCTGCATGGCGATGGCCTGGGCCTTCTCCCGGGCCGCCCGCTCCGCCCGGTCGGACAGGGCCCGCAGGGCGATGGGCACCTCCTCCTCCACCCGCATCCGGGCCGCCCCCTCGTCGATGAGGTCGATGGCCTTGTCGGGCAGAAAGCGGTCGGGGAGATAGCGCTGGCTCAGCTCCACCGCCGCGTCGATGGCCCCGTCGGAGATGGTCAGGCCGTGGTGCTCCTCATACCGGCGGCGCAGCCCCCGCAGGATGGCCTTGGCTTGGTCCGGGGTGGGCTCGGCCACCTTGACGGGCTGGAAGCGGCGCTCCAGAGCGGCGTCCTTCTCAATATATTTGCGGTACTCCTCCAAGGTAGTGGCCCCCACCACCTGGATCTCCCCCCGGCTCAGGGCGGGCTTGAGGATGT
>CATLHC010000095.1 GCA_949948775.1 uncultured Oscillospiraceae bacterium | reverse complement strand
TCATTTCCCGACTCCCTTTCTGGACAATTTCCGTCCTATTGGGAGTCTATCTTTTTTCCCTCCTCTCCGCCACATAATTACATTTTTTCCTCGGCGTTTTCTTACATTTTATCACTGGCGCTGACACATGAAAGCCGGACTGACCATCACTGAAATGGCGGCGGAGATCGAGCGCCAGGCCGCCGCAAAGGTGGACTACCTGGTGAACCCGCAGAAGCTGGAAATGGAGTCCCTGGGCGGCACGCCCATGCTCCGGGTGCTGGAGGGCGGCGTGGACCAGATGGAGCCGCTGTCCATCCAGGAAACGGCCCACCGCCAGCTGGGGACCCACCTGGGCATTCCTTGGAAGTATTACGAGAGGATGCTCCAGGAGGAACCCGGCCTGCTGTCCCACAACGTGAACCACTGGCTCCACAAGGGGGAACCTTCCCAGCGTATGCTGCGCACTCTGGACGGTAAGGCCAGGGCGTTCCTCAGCAACCGCTACTGGCCCATCGACAACATGGAGATCGCCACGACAGTGCTGCCCCTCATCATGGAGATGCAGGGCGCACGGTTTGAAAGCGCTCAGATCACCGAGAACTATATGTACATCAAGGTGGTCAACCCCAAGCTCACCGGCGAGGTGCGCGTGGGCGATATCGTGCAGTCGGGCATCGTCATCTCCAACAGCGAGACCGGCCTGGGCGCGGTGAACGTCCAGCCTCTGCTCTTCCGCCTTGCCTGCCTCAACGGCATGGTGGTCAACGATTCCCGGGTCAGCACCCGCCGCAACCATGTGGGCCGGGCCAACAGCGCTGACGAAAACTTTGCCCTGTACTCCAAGGAAACTCTGGAGGCGGACAGCAAAGCGTTCATGATGAAGCTCCAGGACTCCGTGAAGGCGGCGGTGGATGAGGCTAGGTTTACCAAGGTGCTGGACGTCATGAGGGAAAGCACCCAGGCCAAGCTGGACACCAGGAACATCCCCGCTCTGGTAAAGCTCACCGGCAGCAATTTCGGCTTCACCGAGGCGGAGGGAAAGGGTGTGCTCCAGCGCCTTTTGGAGAACGCGGACTACACCCTCTATGGGCTGGCCAACGCTGTCACCCGGCACAGCCAGGACGTGGACGACTACGACAGGGCCTCCAAGCTGGAGGCCATCGGCTACGATGTCATGACAATGACCCCGGCCATGCTCAGACGGATCAACGAGGAGTCCGCCGCGACCGCCGCTATGGCGGCGTAACGGCAGATATCCAACCAATAAAAGGAGGAAAATTTCATGAGTAACCAGCAGAATGTCACCACCCTGGCGGAGTACAAGCCCTTTACCCTTCCCGCCCCCATGGACGCCAGCTTCGACGCCGCCGATGTGGCGGAGGACCTGGAGGGCCTGGAGCTCTCCTTCCCCCGGGTGAAGATCCCCGGCGGCGGCGTGCCCCAGTTCAAGATGCCCGGCGAGGACCCGGACCACCCCACCTACGTGGGCGAGATCGAGGGCATCATCCTCTACAATCACTCTGCCAACGCCTGCTGGCCGGAGGGCAGCGAGTACGACGACAACACCCCGCCCCAGTGCCAGTCCATGGACGGCGTAAAGGGCTATGGTAACCCCGGTCTGCTGTGCGAGGCCTGCGGCAACAACCAGTTCGGCAGCAGCGGCAAGGGCAAGCTGTGCAAAAATATGCGGATGCTTTACATCCTCCAGGATGGGGCGTATATGCCGCTTCAGCTGGCTCTGCCCCCCACCAGCATCAAGCCCTACAAAAACTTTGTCAACATGGCCTTCGCCCTGCGCAACCGGCCTGTCTACGGCAGCCTGGTCAAGATCACGCTGAAGCCGGTGAGCAGCAACGGCTTCGACTACAGCGTGGCCGTGTTTAACCGGGTCCGGGATTTTGCCGGCGAGGAGCTGACGGCGGTCAAGACCTATGCCGAGGGCTTCCGCAAGATGGTCAAGGAAATGCTGGAGCAACGGGCCCAGACGCAGGCTGCGGCCACGGCCAATATCATCGAGGCGGACAGTACGCCTTTGGAGCTGCCTGACAACGAAGATCACTTCGAAGTGGGTGTCTTGGACGGCGAACGGGAGCTTCTGCCCGCCTGAATCCGATTCGTTGAGCGGCAGAGCAGGCTGTTCCCGCCTTACGCGCGGGGACAGCCTGCCCCGCTCTCGCCGCTTACAGATGATCAGCGCCGGTTCGCGGACCAGCACCACGACCTGATCCACACATTCCTGGGCCGGGGCGGTTACGCGGCGGGCGAGTATTATGACGCCGCCGCCCTGGGTTTTCTCCAGGCGGTGCAGCGATACCTCACCCAGCCGTGGCTGAGGCGGTACTCATTCTCCACCATCGCGTGGCAGTCCATGGCCCGGGGCGTGTCCTCGGACTATCGTGCTGAAGAGCGCCGCCGTCAGGCAGAGCAGCGGTATTTGGAGTGTGCTTGGACTGCGCCGCCGGATTTGCTGGAGGAACGGATACTTCTCCACGATCTGCTGTCCGCCGCAAACGGAGAACAACGCCGGCTGATACGGCTTCGGCTCCAGGGCAGCACGATGGCGGAGACCGCACGAGCTCAGGGTATGAGCACAAAACAGGCCCGGAGGCTTCTGAACGAGCTTTATCGGGCTTATTCTGAAACAGAAAGAGGGCTCAATTTCCATGAATAAGGGAGAAAAGGCCACAAGGACACTGAGCGGCACTCTGCTGTGTCCGCTCATGGTGGGCGAGAAGGCCGTCATTTTCCATCAGGGGCTGATCACACGCACGTCCCGGGTGGTGGATATCCACAGCCGGACGGCGGACGAGATACGGTTCGAGACACTGAACACCCAGTACCGTTTGCTGACCGGCCCTGACTGTGAGCCGGCGGAGGGCTGCTTTTCCATGGCGATGGCCGCCTGATTAGGCTGGCCGGTATAATGAAGGGCGCGGCAAAAGGTCATGATGACCTTTTGCCGCGCTCATTTTATAGGGGGGAATACACCATGATCGAGTACAAGGCTGTACCCAGCGGGCTGGAGATCAGCCGGCGCATTGTGGACTGTTTGGAGGATTCCGCGCCGCAGGGCTATGCCCCCGGGGAACGCTCCAGTACCATTTGCAAACTGAACGACATTTTACAGGGCCGCTCCACCCGGTCTGTGGACGAGCTGCTGGCTGAACTGGACAAGTGCGATGACACCCGGCTCCCGGCGGTCCTGGAGGATGTTCAGGCATTTCTGCGGCAGAAGGAACTGCTGACAACGCCCTACGTCAAGCGCGCCAACCAGAGGCCGTTCACATTCCAATACCGCTACGCCTCTGAGGAACGCAGATTAAAGATCATCGACCAAACGCTGTATGACCGGGCAGCCAGGGAGGGCTTTCCGGTAAATTTCTTCCGGGAGTCCTACTTTGACCATGTGACCTTTTACTGCCTGCCGGATCGTGTGAGTTTCTGCAATTCGGAGCTGCGTGGCTGTAAATTTGCCGTGTGCCGCATCAAGGGTATCTCCTTCAGATACAGCCGTATCTATGATGCGGAGTTTTATTCGTCTATCCTGAACTGTGGGGATATGTACGAGAGTGTCCTGGATCATACCCATTTCCATGACTGTGAGCTGTCCTACATGGTGATGGAAAATGCCACACTGAAAAACTGCAGCACCACCGACTGTACCATGGACAACGTGGACTATGCCGGCTCCACCCTGGATGGATGCACCTTCAGCCGGATCACCGCCGGCGCGATCTGCCTGGACTGGACTACCATCACCCAGGGCGGGGCCACCGAGGAGGAGTGCCGCCAGAACAGAGAAGCCATCTATAAAGCCCTGGGTGTGAAGGAGGCGGCAGCATGAGCACAGCGGTACCTGTCCGGCCCAAGGACTGGGTTTGCTTCCACTGCACCCGCTGCGCCGACTGCTGCCGCGGCCTGGAGGGCAATTTGATGTTGGAGCCGCCGGATGCCTACGGCCTGGCCCAGATCCTCCGGGCGCAGGGCAGGGCTGATTCCATCCATGACGTGTATGAGCGGTATGCCACGGTTGACCTTCTGGAGGGCCGTCTGCCCATCTACCTAATGAACACGGTGGGAGATGACCACTCCTGTATCTTTTTGAAGGACGGTCGGTGTTCTGTCTACGAGGGCAGGCCGCAGATGTGCCGGATCTACCCGTTTTTTGCGTGCCCGGGAGAGCGGGGCAAAGCCTTTGAGGTTTTCCAGTGCATGGACGACCACGCCGCACACTTTACCGGCGGCAAGGTGCTGGTGAAGGACTGGCTCTACGAGAATTTTTCCAAGGAGCGCCGAGCGATCATGACCGCTGAGGCTGCCGTGCTGCCTGAGCTGGGCCGTCTGCTTCAAGGCGTCAACTTCAACGAGGACAAGGCCGGCCTGTTCCAGATCCTCCACTACCGCTATTATAACTACGACCTGGACGAACCTTTCCTGCCGCAGTATATGAGCAACATGGCGGCGCTGGAAAAGTTCCTTCGGGAGAGAACGGGGGAGGGTTGAGCAATGTACGCGCTGGAGCGGCGGATAGGCCGCCGCTGGACGCGGTGCGCCGTCTGCGGGAGCCGTACCCTGTTGGACCGGGTACGTACAGGCCAGCCCCAGCCCAAGGACTGGCGGGTGGTGGCTATACCGTCCCTATATTTCGCACGAAGTGCTTGATTAAATCGCACGATTGGCATATACTATTGGTGAAGCTATCTGTGGATGAAAGGAGCGCTGCCAAATGTCGATCACCGCGACGGAGCTAAAGAAGAATTTGGGCAAATACCTGGCCCTGTCCAGCAAAGAGGATATCTACATCACACGCAATGGAACGGTGGTGGCAAAGCTGTCCAACCCCTTCCAGGACCGGGTGGATATGGCCAAGTCCCTGTTCGGCATCCTCCCCCCTGATGTGACAGTGGAGCAGGCCCGTGAGGAAAGGCTGGATCAGATATGAGGGCGCTAATCGACACCTGCGTTGTAATCGACGCGCTCCAGGCCCGGGAGCCCTTCGCGGAGGATGCACAGCAGATTTTTCTCGCTGTGGCAAACAAACGTGTCATGGGATTCCTTACCGCGAAATCAGCGGCGGATATCTACTACATCACCCACCGGCATACGCATAATGACCAGGACACCCGAAAGGTACTCAGCACGCTGTTCAGCCTGTTTGAACTGCTGGATACCGCCGGGATGGATTGCCGAAAGGCAATATCATCCGAACTCACAGACTACGAGGACGCTATGATGGCAGAGACCGCCCTGCGCTGCGGGATGGACTGCATCGTGACCAGGAATCTCAGAGATTATGAAAAAGCCCCCGTTCAGGTGTATTCTCCCTCCGCGTTTTTAACGCAAATCGAGGAGGACACCGGGGAAAAATGACCGTTCCCACAGACTGTGGGGACAGATCTCAAAGGACTGTCAGACTGTATTCATACAGTCTGGCAGTCCTTTTGCATTTTGAAAGGAGCCTCAGATGTGAATGAGTGAGCGCAGATTTTCTAACCCCGCTAAGCTGCACTGGTACCCAGACCTCTCCTGCTCCGTCTGCGGCGGAGAGGTGAACTCCTGGGACAAGCGTTGCAGCCGGGCGCTGGGGTATCAGCAGATCGTGTGCGAGGCTTGCCTCGCGCTGGAATATGACAAAGATGTGGAGGAGCTGAGAGACACGATGAAAGAGCATTTTGGCCTGATCCCGTGCCCTGGGATATGAGCGATGAATTAAACGCCCTGACCCGGCGGCTCTATGCCCAAGGTTACACCAGGGAAAACCACCCGGATACGGTCTGCTGGGGAGACTGGCAGAATTTCTGCTACAAGTGGGAAACCATGCTGGGCTTCACCTGGGAGACCCCCTGCGGCCTGTTGATCCAGGGGGAAAGTAATGTGGGACGAAGCCTAGCCATTTCTGAGTGCTTCTATCAGCACGTCTGGTACTGCCCGGAGAACGATAACCCCCTGCTTCACTGTCCCTATTATCAAAAAGGCTGCCAGCATATCCCCCAGGGATTGAAACTCATTATGTGCCCCTGCCATCAAACAGACAGGCCCTATGACTATGAACACAGCGTAGAGAGAATAACGGCAGAGAACATCAGAAAAGCCCATAAGCAGTACATGGAACTCACAGGCGGCGCCTACTGCGCCTGCGTGGTGGGCAGCAACGGTTACGAGGGCGGCTGGTATGAAGTCAAATATGACGTGGAAAAGTGCATCCGACAGGGCTGTAAAAATCCTGTCTGCGTCATTCGTAAGCAGCCCCGCAACTTAAAAAAGGTCAACATCTTCTATGACGTCCGCCGCACCTGGATCACCCGCCGGGGCTTTCTGGAGGAGAAAAAGGTGGAGGTCACCAAGGGGATAAAGGTCTTTGAACACCCTGTAGCCCGGACGGACGCGGAAATTTGGCTGAAAATCAAGGAGCACGAGGCAAGTCCGCTGAACAACTATGCCGTGATCGAGCACCCAAAGAAAACACTGGAGGACCGCCGCCAGGAGTATTTCTCCCATATGCACCGGCATTATGATGACCAATACGACTATTTTGAATTCCACTATGAAGTGGAGAACATCCGCATTGCCCGGAGTGAACAGCGGGACCTTTTGCAGGATCTGCGGGACGCCGCTGAGGGTGTCGAGGTCGTCCACAACATCGACCAGCTCAAAGCTAAGGCCGCGGCAAAACGAGCTACCAAGGCACACCGCCGTGAGCTGAAGGCCCGCAGGACACAACGGGCTGCCCTGCCGTCGGCCCAGTCAGACGAACAGATTTCCATTTTCGGAGGTGATTTTAAATGAATACGTCCAATATGAGCGCCTACGCGGCACAGATCAATTTGAAGCTGCTAAATGACATCATCATCTTTGTGATTAACGCGGCTTCGGCCAATTATATACGGAAAGAGGAGCTGCGTACCAGGTGCATATTCCCCCTGACTGACGGCCAAGAAGCGGCCTCGGCGATACAACAGGAGTACGGATTCCTGTATCTGGGCGAGTTGCTGAAACGGTACGAGGAACGCTTTGGCATGACACCCCCGGATCGCAGGGCCATCGCTCTGGCCTTGGGCTATACCAGGGATATCGCCACCCCGGAGATGTTCGTGGGGAGCCAGAAGGGTGACTTCATCCAGGCGGTACGGCGGCACGCGGACACGGAACACGACATTTACCTCACCGGCGCCCTCTATCTGATCCATAGGAAAGAGTGCGCTGTGGTAGTCCTCGAAGACCATCTGAAGGAATGGACGTACACCAAAACCGAGGAGCTGATCTTTGCCATGAGCCTGTTCCCAGACAAGGAGCAGGCTTTCGCCCAGTTTGGCGGCCAGCTGATAGACCTGCTGGGAAAGGGACGTACCCTCCCCGTTTTCGGCAACACGGACATTTTCAACTGCGCCTTTGCCATGCTGTACCCATTGAAAAAGCAGATGAAGGCCCGGCGCATGGATGTACTCCGGGCCCTGCTGTCCCTGCCGGTCTCCTTCGTCAAAGAGGGGGGCAAGTACCACGGCTGGCTGCTGGAGCATGGCTATACGTCCATGGAGATCGTATACGCCAACGCGGCGGCCCTGTGCAGCCAATGTGTCCCCGCCAGTCCTGGGCGCAATTCCCTCACGGCGGAAAAGCTCATCGTGGCGCTGTTCCGCACCGTGCTGGCTTATGACAAGGCCCTGCCCGACGAAGTGTACCAGCAGCTCACCCAGATCTATCAGACGTACTACACATTTGATGTCAAATGCTACGGGGAGCATCGGCTGGCCGACACCCTGCGGGAAGGGGTCCAAATTCAAACCCCGGAAACCATGGCCTGGTTCATCCGCTGCTCCGGCGACGCCCTGCATCCGGCCACCCTCAGCTTCGATATCATGGAGTCCAAGTGGGACACCCTGGCGGTCAGTTTGGATGCGGAAGCATACCAAAAGCTGTTTACAGACTGTCTGGGTGAGGATATG
>CATLHC010000094.1 GCA_949948775.1 uncultured Oscillospiraceae bacterium | reverse complement strand
AAAGAGCCGCTTTTTATGAAAAAAGGGGGGACGCGGAGCGTCCCCCCTGTGTGGGTCTATTTTCGACCGCGGCGGCTGCCGCGCTTCTCGTTCATGTGAAGCTCGGACAGCTTGCTGTCGGAACTGGCCATGAACTGCTTGAGCTGATCCTCAAAGCTGGCCGGTCCTCTGGGCTGGGCAGGTTCGGGCACAAAGCCGCGGCTGGGGGCGGAGGTGCGGCGGCTGGGCGGCCGGCGGTCGCCCTCCGGCCGGGAATGGTCGCTGGGTCCGCCTGGACGGGACCCGGGCCGGCGCTCCGGACGGGGCGGTGGGGGCAGAGCCTGCTTGATGGACAGGTTGATGCGGTTGTTCGCGTCGATACCGATGACCTTTACCTTGACCTCCTGCCCCTCGGTCAGCAGGTCGTGAACGTCGTTGACATAGGAGTACGCGATCTCCGAGATATGTACCAGCCCCGAGCGGTTGCCGGGCAGTGATACAAACGCGCCGAATTTGGTGATCCCCGTCACCTTTCCGTCCAAAATAGAACCAACTTCAATGCCCATAAATCTCTTTTTTCCCTCTCAATGTGTATTGATTTTTTACTTGGAGGAGTCCACAAACTCAATCTCCCCCGGTTCCACCAGGCCAAGGCGGCTGCGCGCGATATCGGCCAGATACTCAGGATCTCCGCTGTGGTCGATGCCGTCCTGCAGGGCCGCGTTTGCCTCCTGCTGCTCCTGGACCTGACGGCTCAGCGCCTCGCGGTCGGCCTGAGCGGCGTTCAGCTTTGCCTGAGTGGACAGCAGAGCGATGGCCACGGCGGCCAGCAGCACCAGCACCAACAGTTTTGTGGCCATGCCGGCCCGCTTCAGCTTCATTGTCCACCGCTCCTTTCTCTCCGTTTCGGGCGAAACGGTCAAGTATATTTATTTTATACCAGGACAGCCAATTTTGGAAGTGTTTTTTTTGATTTTTCAAAAATTTTTTCGCCGCCCGCCCTGCCCGCCGTGCGGGAGCGGTGAGCAGGCGGAAAAGCGCCCGAATTTTGTCCGCCAGCCACAAAAGGACGGGCAGAATCAGGCGGCTCAGGGTGAGAAAATAGACGCCGCCGCCCAGCGCCGCAGCGGCCATGTGGTAGATGCGCACCTGTCCGTCGTCCCGCAGCAGGGTCAGGGCGAACAGCCCCGCCGTGGCCGCCAGCCAGAACAGCAAGTCCAGCAGGAAGGCCAGGCCGGGCAGCTTCAAGCTCCGGCGCAGCGTGCGCATCCCGTCATAGATGAGGCCCAGCAGCGCCCCCAGCAGGAAAGCCTGCCCGAACACCGCCGCCTGGCCCAGAACGTCGACATGCATGGCTCAGGCTCAGCGCAGCAGCCGGGAGAGGAAGCCGCCCCGGCTCCCGGCGCCGTCATCCTCGTAGGTGACGGCGTCCACGTCCCCCTCCACCTTCAGGTCGCCGCCGTCCAGGGACAGCTTTTCGATGTGCAGGTTCTCCCCGGTCACCACCATGGTGCCCTTGGAGGTGGACAGCACGATGGTATTCTCGTCAAACCGCTCCACGTCCTCCACGCCGGACACGGTGAGGCTTTTCCGCTCCTCAATCACCACGTGGTGGGGGGCGGACAGCCCGCCTTCATATGCCATAGGACCATCTCCCTTACCTTAGATGGTCCATCATATGGGGTTTGTCCCAGGAATATGAGTGAAAATCAGTTTTCGGGCGGCGCTTCCTCCGGAGCGGGGGCGGCTTCCGCGTTCTGGACAGCAACGCGCCGGCGCAGGTCCTGCTTGAGCAGGGTGTACACCACGGCGGCCAGCGGAACGCTGATGACCATGCCCACCAGCTGGAGCAGAGAGCCGCCCACAGTGACCGCCGCCAGCACCCAGATGCCGGGCAGGCCCATGGAGGTGCCCACCACCCGGGGATAGATAAGGTTGCCCTCAAGCTGCTGGAGGGCCACCAGGAACACCAGAAACCACACCGCCTCCCAGGGGTCGATCATCACCAGCAGCAGCACCGCCAGCACCGCGCCCAGGTAAGCCCCCGCGATGGGGATGAGGGCGAACACGCCCACAGCCACGGAGATCAGCGGGGCGTAGTCAAAGCGGAAGATGCACATGCCGATGAAGCACAAACTGCCCAGGATGCAGGCCTCCACCATCTGGCCGCTGACGTACTTGGAGAAGGTGTCCGCCGTGAGCCGGGTGACGTTGAGCACGTGCCATGCCGCCTGTTCCGGCAGGTAAGCCTGGACCAAGCGGCGGCACTGGGCGGTGAGCCGGGGCGCGCCGGACAGCATATAGACGGAGAACACCAGAGAGATCACCCCGGTGACCACCCCGGACACCACTACGCTGGTCATGGTGATGAGGTGGGGCAGGGTGTTGGTCAGCGCGTCCAGCGCCCCGGTGAGCAGGCCCTTCAGCGAGTCGCTGATGCCGGTGGACAGGTCCAGGTTGGCCAGCTGCTCCAGGTCCAGCCGGGCCACGGCCCAGTCGAACAGGTCTTGGAAGTTGGCGGCGTAGGTGCTGATGTTGCCGATGAACATCTCCAGGCTGTGGGTCAGCTCGGGTACCACCATGGAGATGAGTACGGCGATCAGGGCGGCCACGATGAGGTAGACGGTGACCACCGCCAGAGGGCGCGCCGCGCCCCCTGCCTTTTCCGGGAACACCTTCCCATACAGCCGGGCGAAGAAATTACAGGGCCGGTTGAGGATGAAGGCGATGACGCCCCCGATGACGAGGGGCCGGAAGGCCCCCGCCACCCCGCCCAGCCAGCCGGTGACGGCGTCCAGCTTGACGATGAGCGCCACCAAGACGATGGCGTAAGTGATGAGCAGGAGCAGGCTGCGGAACAGTTTTTTGTCCAATGGGAACAGACCTCCCCACAATAATTTTCCTCAGTTTACCATCGGAGAGGTCTGCCGTCAAATTAAGATTTCTTTTAGAACTTGGGGTGCACGTCGTCACCGCGGGCCCGCTCAAGATTGATCTGTTTCTTTCGATCCGACGCATGGGCCAGCATGGTGCGTAGAGTCTCCCGGTCGTTGCTCTCGATGGCCGTCCGGTACTGGTGGATCCGCGCCTCCAGCTCGGACACCATCTTGGACAGGGCCGGGGCGTTCAGGGTGAACAGCTGGGTCCACATGGCCGGGTCCAGAGCCGCCACACGGGTGCAGTCCCGGAAGGAGCCGCCCTCAAAGCCCATGCAGGAGAACAGCTCCTCGTTGTCGCACACCGACACGGCGATGACATGCATCATCTGGCTGGTGTAGGCGATCATCTCATCGTGGCGTTCGGGCGTAGTCTCGATGACGTCGCCAAACTGGCACCAGTCCGCCATGCGGTGGAGCAGGTCTAGGTGCTCCGGCGTGGCGCGAGGGCCGGGAGTGACGATGAAGTGGGTGTTGCGGAACAGCGTGCCCTCTGCGTTGTCGATGCCGGACACCTCCTTGCCCGCCATGGGGTGGCAGCCGATGAAATCCACGCTGTCCGGCAGGCACTCCGCCGCCCGCATGACGGCGGTTTTGACGCCGCACACGTCACACACCAGGCAGCCGGGCTTAAAGCGCTCCCGGTTATCCCGCAAAAAGCCGATGATACCCGCCGGGTCCTGGCACAGAATCACCACGTCCGCCCCGGGCAGCTCGGCGGCGTGGTCAAAGGTGACCCGGTCCGCCGCGCGCTTTGCCACCGCCTTGTCGTAGGTGGACCGGGAGCGCACCGCCCCCACCACCTCATAGTCCTCGAAGCCCTGAAGGGCCATGGACAATGACGCGCCGATGAGCCCCAGGCCCACCACCAAAATGCGCTTTCGCTCCATGAAGAGCACTCCTCTCTATCTCTTACAGCTCCCGTCCCACACAGGCGGCCAGGGTCTTCAGCTTGCCCATGATACCGTCGAACTGCTCCGGCGTCACGGACTGGGCGCCGTCGCACAATGCGCAGGCGGGGTTGTTGTGCACCTCGATGATCAGCCCGTCCGCCCCGGCGGCCACCGCCGCCATGGCCATGCGCTCCACCATCCACGCCTTGCCGCAGGCGTGGGAGGGGTCCACCACCACGGGCAGGTGGCTCTGCTTCTTCACCGCCAGCACGGCGGACAGGTCCAGGGTGTTGCGGGTGTAGGTCTCGAAGGTGCGGATGCCCCGCTCGCACAGAATGACGTTGGGATTGCCCCCCGCCATGATATACTCTGCGCTCATCAGCCACTCCTCGATGGTGGAGGACAGCCCCCGCTTGAGCAAGATGGGTTTGTTGGTGTGGCCCACCTTTTTCAGCAGGTCGAAGTTCTGCATGTTCCGCGCGCCGATTTGAATGACGTCCACCGCCTCCTCGAACAGCGGCAGCTGGTCGGCGCTCATAAGCTCGGACACGATGGGCAGGCCGGTGGCTTTCCTGGCCTCGTCCAGCAGGAGCACCCCCTCCACGCCCTTGCCTTGGAAGGCGTAGGGGGAGGTGCGGGGCTTGTAGGCGCCGCCCCGCAGGGCGTTGGCCCCGGACGCCTGTACGGATTTGGCCACCTCCAGGATCTGCTCCTCGCTCTCCACCGAGCAGGGTCCGGCGATGACCGCCAACTTTTTTCCGCCGATGGTCACACCGCCGCCTAGGTCTATGACGGAGTCGTCGGGATGGTACTTGCGGTTGGCCTTTTTGTAGGGCTCACTGACTCGCATGACCCGCTCCACGCCGTCCAGCTGGGACAGGTGCTCCTGATTCAGCGCGCTGGCGTCGCCCTCCGCGCCTAGGATGGTGGTTTCGGAACCCTTGGATACCATGACCCGCACGCCGCCCGCCTCCATGGCGTGGATGGCGGTGTCCAGCTGCTCGGGGATGAATCCCCGCTTCATAATGACTACCATAACCGATCTGCTCCTTTGTAGAATCGTTGATTTGCCCGCGGGCATCAAAAAAGCGGCCGCCCTTTTGGGCCGCCGCGCAGATTCTGTGCCGCACCGCCGCTCAAGGGCATGACAAAGGGCCGCTATCATAATAGCGGTAATCGCCATACCCATAGTTCCGGCGGTCCATGCGCAGTCCTCCCTTTTGTTTGCTGTGGATACTCTAACACTTTCAAGTATGAAAGTCAAGAGAAAAATTTTGAGTTCCCCCCGGTGGGGTCCGGGGGAAACCTGGGGAAGAGGAAACGCCTGTTCAGGCCGAAAACTGAACGAGCGTCCCGCCCGCCGCGGAGGGAGTAGGTTCCGCAGCGGACTGTGAGATGGTTGCTCCGTAATTGCGCCGGAGCAGGCCGGACAGAGAGGGTCAGTCTTGTCCAGCTCTTTCAAAGTATAGCATACTTACGAGAGTATTAAAATTGTGAAATATGACAAAAATATACTCCCGAGATTATACAATACTTCCAGGAGTATAGATATAATTTTAAACCGTAAACTGGAGGTGCTGTGATGGGATATACCGAAGCTCAGAGGCAGGCGACCGCCAGATATAACAAGAAAGCGTATGACCGCATTGAGATATTTGTTCGCAAAGGGAAAAAGCAAATCATAAAAGATTTTGCCCAAAAACAGGGCCTGAGTATGAACAAATTTATAAACGAAGCGGTCAACAAAGCGATGGAGGAAAAGGAGGACGCCTGAGCGGTCAGGCGTCCTCTCTTTGGCTCAGTCCAGCTTGCCCAGCCGGTCCAGCACTGTCAGCGTCCGGCACAGGTCCTCGGACACGTTCAGCTCACCCTCGCCGGTGCCGTTCAGCGCGCCCCGGTCCACCGCTTTGGCCACCGCGTGCTGGTAATACTCCGGCACGTCGGCGAGATTTTTGTAATAGACCATTTCGTCCTCCTCGCTTTCTCCGCTCATGATCCGGGCCACCTCGGCCCGGAAGTCGTTCATATTCAGTCCGAACCGGGGAAACCAGTTGTAGATATCCCCGTGGTTGGAGGCGGTCCCCCGGCGGTAGCCGTCCTGGTGGCAGATAACTACGCCGTCCCCCATGGGGTCCAGCCCGAAGTTCCGGCACAGCGCGGCGGTCAGTTCCGCAGCGGTCCGGTACGCCTGCTGAAAATACACCGGGTCGGTCAGGCTGTCCTCACAGATCTCGAAGGAAATGTGGGTGTCGTTGGCGCTCTTGCCGCTGGTTCCGGTGCCCGCGTGCCAGCCCCGACGGTTCCAGGGCAGGGTCTGCACCGCCGCCACGCTGCCGTCGGCCAGCCTGCCCACAAAGCCGTGGACACACACGTCCAGGCCGGGGCGGTTCCAGTGATTGGCGTTGAGATTGGTCCCCAATGCCGTCAACAGCTCCTCCTGGCCCGGCGTGGAGGCGGCGGGCTGCACATACCGCCGCAGATTGGCGTTGTTGGCCCCGGTGGAATGAACCATAACGCCCTGGGGCTTGATGGTCCGGCCGGTCTTATAGCAGTCGTTTTCCGTCAAAATACACTTGAGCAGCTTCATGCCGCGCCGCTTCCTTTCTGCGCCGTCCGCTCCAGCTGGGTGCCGAAGTAGAAGGCGATGATGACGGTGTACACCGTCATGAAATCCTGACTGATCCGACCCCGAAGCGCCATGACGGCGAACACCGCAGTGAGCGCCAGCGTCACCAGCGACTTGACGCACAGCAGCCGGGCCAGTCGGTTGACCAATGCTTCCTTCATTCAATTCTCCTCTCTGTCTCCTGTTTTTTGAACGGGCTCCTCACGGCTGGAGGCCCTTAACCAGGACTATGCGCGCGCCGTCGGCCCGGCGCCTGTCCAATTTCCGGCCGGTGTCAAAAATCCCGTCCCATCAGGTGAAACAACACAAAAAAAGAATTGCCTATTTATGTGCAATTGTGCTATAATACAAATACGGGGGCACCTGCTCCCAAGCGAAAGGAGCTGAGCACATGAAGTTCACGTTTACAGACAAGAAGGTCAACCTGCCCAAATCGTTGCACAACTATGCCGAGAAGAAGGTAGGCAAGCTGGACCGCTACTTCAAGAATGAGGCGGAGGCCAATCTGGTCTTTTCCGTGGAGAAGGACCGGAACAAGGTGGAGCTGACCATCCGTTCCGGCGCCACCATTCTCCGGGTGGCGGAGAGCACGTCGGACATGTTCGCGTCGGTGGATGCGGCGGTCACTTCCATGGAGCGCCAGCTGCGCAAGCACAAGACCCGCCTGGAAAAGCGCCTGCGTACCGGGGCCTTCGCCCCCGCTGAGCCTGCGGAGGAGACCTCCTTTGTGCCCGACGCGGAGGAGGACGAGTTCCGCATTGTGCGCACCAAGAAGTTCCCGATCAAGCCCATGACGGTGGATGAGGCCATTTTGCAGATGGACCTGCTGGGCCACAACTTTTTCGCCTTTAAGATCGAGGACAGCGACGCCTTCGCCGTGGTGTATAAGCGCAACGACGGCGGCTATGGGCTCATTGAGGACGAGGGCTGAGAGAGCTGAAACGGATTATCATATCGGCCGGCGGGCCGGCGAAGGTGTACCTGGTGCCGGACCGAGTGGCGGACAATCTGGAGGACTGGTGTTATCTGTTCTGCTCCGTCTGGCTGCCCACCGCTCCCGAGGCCGCTAAGTACAGGAAAGATAACGTCCTGTGCTACAACGAGGACGATTTTATCGAGTACCTCAATACGATAGAATTTCCTGGGGAGCTGTCTGTGCTGGTGGAACAGGTGGATTGGAATGCCCCCGTGCCGGAGAAGTACGCCGATTGTCCCCGATTTAATTTCTAACTACAAATAAGCGGCGGGCGGCAAGAGAATTTCTCTTGCCGCCCGCCTTGCGCTTGGTATGAGGTTAGGTCAGATAATTCACCGCCAGAATGGCCGCGCCCAGCGCCGCCAGCACCACGCCGGTGGCGCGGTTGAGGACGATGGGGCTGGCTTTGTTGGCGAACCGGGCGGCGATTCGGGCCCACAGCAGGGTGGACAGTACGCACAGCGCCAGTACCATCAAGTTGGGCATGCCGCCAATGGTGAAGTGGCTTACCGCCCCGGTGAAGGCGGTGAAGGCCATGATGAACACACTGGTGCCCACGGCGGTCTTCAGCTCGTATCCCAGTACGGAGGTGAGGATGAGCAGCATCATCATGCCGCCGCCCGCGCCCACAAAGCCGCAGATGAAGCCGATGAGCATCCCGCACAGGA
>CATLHC010000093.1 GCA_949948775.1 uncultured Oscillospiraceae bacterium | reverse complement strand
CTGTGGCGGCGGCAGGCCCTGCGGGGCCTTTGGCGGCGGGCGCTCCTTCGGCGGGGGCGGGCGGCCCGGCGGTTCCTTCGGCGGGGGCCGGGGCGCCGGACGCCGGTAGACGCTGATCGGTTGGTTTTATGGTGTCCTGGAAAGGGCGGGCGGACGGGAGTCCGCCCGCTTTTTCTTATTTGTCAAAAAGATGTCCCAATTTGGTATAATTTTCGACAACATAGAGAAATTGAAAAAAAGGCGAGAAATCCCTATAAAGGTATGGTATACTATTCATGTTCGTGTGTGCTGAGATGCCTCTGCAAAGCCGTCCTTCAGGCCTTGTGGGGAGAGAAAGAGCAGTGAAATGAGCGAGCCTTCGCCGCAGGCAGGGGCGAGGGATATGGAGCTTGCTGTAAGGGGACCCCGAAAAGCCGCCCTCTGGCTTTTTGGGGAGAGGAAGAGCAGCGGAATGAGCGAGCCTTCGCCGCAGGCGGAGGCGAGGGATATGGAGCTTGCTCTGACGAGGCGGGCGCGGACCCGCGGGAAGGAATCAAACGCATGGGTATTGCGGACATCATCTCACTATTGGGCGGCCTGGCCTTTTTCCTGTTCGGCATGACCCTTTTGGGGGACGGCCTGAAGCGGGTGGCGGGCAGCAAGCTGGAGACCATCCTGGGCAAGCTGACCTCCAACCCCATCAAGGGTGTGCTGCTGGGTGCGCTGGTGACGGCGGTCATTCAGTCCTCCTCCGCCACCACGGTTATGGTGGTGGGCTTCGTCAACTCGGGCATCATGCAGCTGTCCAACGCCGTGGGCATCATCATGGGGGCCAACATTGGCACCACCGCCACCGGCTGGGTGCTGACCCTGGCGGGCGTGGAGGGTGAAGGCGGCTTTTCCTCCGCCACGGTGTTCGCTTTTATCGCCTTTATCGGCATCATTTTGTACTTTTTCTGCCGCAAGCAGGGGCAGAAAAACGTGGGCCTCATCCTGCTGGCCTTCTCCGTGCTTATGAGCGGGATGCAAACCATGAGCTCCGCCATGGACCCGCTGAAGGAGAATGAGGCGTTTTTGAATTTCATCTCCGCAGCCTCCAATCCAGCGGTGTCCCTGCTGATCGGCCTGCTGGTGACGGCGGTGATCCAGTCCTCCTCCGCCTCCATCGGCATCCTGCAGGCCCTGTCCGCCACCGGCGCCATCAGCTATGATGTGGCCATCCCCATGGTGCTGGGCATGTGCATCGGCGCGTGTGTGCCGGTGCTGCTGTCCGCCATCGGGGCCAACGCCAACGGCAAGCGCACCGCCGTCATCTATCTGTATTTCAACGTCGTGGGTTCCGTGCTGTTCATGGTGCCCTTCTACCTGCTTCACGCCTTTGCGGAGATGGATTTCATGGCCGGGCCCGCCGACTCCCTGGGCATCGCCGTGTTCAACACGGTGTTTAAGGTGGGGGCCACCCTGGTGCAGCTGCCGCTCACGGGGGTGCTGGTAAAGTTGGCCTGCGCCACCATCCGGGAGGAGCGCTCCGAGGACGACGAGGAGTTCGAGGAGAACCTGTTGGACGAGCGTTTCCTGGCCTATCCGCCTCTGGCCCTGGAGCAGAGCGGTCGCACCGTGATCCGCATGGCCGCCGCCTCCGTCAAAAACCTGAACCGGTCCATCGACCTGTTCACCAAGTTCAGCGGGGAGAAGTATGAGAAAATCCTGGGCCGGGAGAACGTGGTGGACCGCTATGAGGACCGGCTGGGCAACTACCTGTTCCACCTGAACAGCCGGGGGCTGAACGAGCGGGAGACCCTGATCAGTTCCCACTATCTCCACTGCCTCACCGATTTGGAGCGGATTTCCGACCACGCGGTGAATCTGGCCGGGTTGGCCAAGGAGATGGACGACAAGGGGATCGGATTTTCCCCCGACGGGTTGGCAGACATGACCCAGGCCGCTGACGCGGTGCGGGAGATCGTGGACTTGGCCCAGCAGGCCCTGGAGCGGGCGGATATGGCGGTGGCCCAGCAGGTGGAGCCCTTGGAGGAGGTCATCAGCACTATGCTGGAGGGGATGAAGCTGCGGCACATCCGGCGGCTGCAGACCGGCGGATGTACGCTGGAGATGGGATTCATCCTCAACGACCTGATCAACAATTTTGAGCGTGTGGCCGCCCACTGCTCCAACGTGGCCCTGGCGGTGCTGGAGCTGCGGTACGCCGATCTGCAGTTCCACGACTACGCCCGGGACGTGCGCCAGGGCGATCAGCCGGAATTCCGCAAATGGCTGGCGTTTTACCAGGAAAAGTATCTCAGGACGGCCACGGCTTCGTGACCGGATGATAAAAGCCGCCCGCCCCATATCGGGGCGGGCGGCTTTTGCGCTGCGCTCAGTGATGGGAGGCGATAACGGCCAGGAATTCCTTGCCGTAGCGGGCCGCTTTGACCTCGCCCACGCCGGACACCTCCATAAGCTCCGCCATGTCTTTGGGGGCCTTCGCCGCCATATCCGACAGGGTGGCGTTGGAAAAGACGATATAGGCCGGACCCCCGTCCCGCCGGGCCAGCCGGGCGCGTTCCGCCTTCAGGGCGGTGAGCAGCGCGTTGTCTTCCGGGGCTGAGACCGGCTCCGGGGCCTTCTTGGGGCGCTTGATCTCCGGCGGTCGCACTTTGGCGGTCATGGTCACCCGCTCTCCGCGGAACAGCACATTACCAGCCGTCGGACCCAGCCGCAGGGTGGCGTGGTCCGGGTCCGTGAATACGTATCCTTTGTTGCTGAGGCAGTCCAGATAGGCGCGAAGCTGTTCTTGGCTGGTATCTTTCATCAGACCGTAGGTGGGAAGCCGGTCCAGGCCCAGCTCCAGTACCCGCCTGTTCCGCCCGCCCCGCAGCACCTGGCTGATGAGGCCGGCGCCTACGTGGTAGCCCAATTTGTCCGCCACCCGTTTGACGCAGGACAAGATCATCTGGGCGGGGATGGTGATGTCGGCCTCCTCGAAAATGCCCTGACAGTTGCCGCAGTTCCCGCAGGATTCACCGTGGCCCTGGCCGAAGTGGTCCAAAATGGTTCCCCGCAGGCAGCGGTCGGTTTTGCAATAGTCCGTCATCACCGCCAGCCGGTCCAGCTCCATCCGCCGCAGGGACTCCCGGGTCTGGGAGTCCAGGTCCGCGTCGTCGGCGCTGTGGTCGATGAGGTAACGGGCGGTGGTCACGTCCCCGGGGGAGTAGAGCAGGACGCAGTCGGCGGGTTCGCCGTCCCGGCCCGCGCGGCCCGCCTCCTGGTAGTAGCTCTCCAGGTTCTTGGGCATGTTGTAATGGATCACGAAGCTGACGTTGGACTTGTCGATGCCCATGCCGAAGGCGTTGGTGGCCACCATCACGGTCCGGCGGTCGAACTGGAAGTCGTCCTGGTTGGCCCTGCGCTCCGCCTCAGGCAGTCCCGCGTGATAGCGGGCGGCAGGGACACCGTGTTCGTTGAGGGCGATCCACACCCGTTCCACGGCGTTCCGGGTGGCGCAGTAGACGATGCCGCTCTTCCCCGGCCGCTGGGCGATGAGGGAGAGTAGGGCGGAGGTCTTGTCCTTTGGGCGCTGAACGTCGAAGAACAGGTTGGGGCGGTCGAAGCCGGTGACCACCCGGACGGGCCGCTGCAAGCCCAGCTGTGCCACAATGTCCTCCTGGACCCGCGCCGTGGCGGTGGCGGTGAAGGCGGCCATGACGGGACGGCGGCGGAGGGCGGCGGCGAAATCCGCGATTTTCAGGTAACTGGGCCGGAAGTCCTGTCCCCACTGGGAGATGCAGTGGGCCTCGTCCACCGCCAGCAGGGACACGTCCTGCTCTGCCATGAGCTGGGCGAAGCGGGGGTTTTCCAGCCGCTCCGGGGCCACGTAGACCAGGCGGTAGGCCCGGCTTCGGATGCCGTTCCACACCGCCCAATACTCCTCCAGGTTTTGGGAGCTGTTGAAGAAGGCTGCGGGCACCCCGGCGGCGGTGAGGGCGGCCACCTGGTCCTTCATCAGCGAGATGAGGGGGGAGATGACCAGCGTCAGTCCCGGCAAGAGCAGGGCGGGCACCTGGTAGCAGATGGATTTTCCCCCGCCGGTGGGCATGATGCCCAGCACGTCCCGGCCGGATAAAATGCCATCCACCAGCCGTTCCTGGCCGGGGCGGAAGAAATTGTGGCCGAAATATTGTCTCAGGGCAGATGCTTTGTCCATGGCGGGGCCTCCTGCGAATGCGATGATTTTCCCCATCATACCATAGCGGCAAGCCGTTTTACGGCTTCCGCGGCGATTGCTGATATTGTACCACAAAACCGGACAGAATTCAAATATTTGGCACGCCCTCTTGACAGGGGGTTCCTACGGGTGTAGGATATAGAAAACTACAACTGTAGGAGGCGGTGGCGTGGTGAAGCTGTCGGACAGGGAATGGCTGGTACTGGGGGTGCTCTGGGACCGCGAAGGGGCGGAGCTGGGCGAGGTGACCCAGGCGCTTTACAAGGAGACGGGATGGAACCGGAACACGGTGTTCACCTATCTGACCCGCATGGAGGCCAAAGGGCTGGTGGACATCGACAAGGAGGGCTATCCGCGCCGCTATCGTGCGGCGCTGAGCCGGGCGGACTGCCAGGCCCAGGCGCGGGACAGTTTTTTAAAGCAGGTTTACCGGGGCTCCACCGGGGACCTGGTGGCGGCGTTTTTGAAAGAAAAACCGATTTCAGCCCAGGAGCGAAATGAACTCCGGCGCTTGTTGGATGAAATGGAGGTGTAGTTCCTTTTTCTAGTCAGAAAAAGGAACCGAAAAAGAACTTTCAGCTCGCTTCCGCCGGGGAGGAGACAGTCATGCTTCCGCCCGGTAACGAGAGCCTGCGTGAACTGGAAAGGTATTGTTATGACAGATATATGGTCGTTTTTGCTGCAAACACTGACCGCCTCCGGGGCGGCGGCTCTGCTGCTGTGCGTCAAGGCCATGTTCCGGGACAAGCTGTCCCCCCGATGGCAGTTCGGGATCTGGGGTGTGCTGGCGGTGATCCTGCTCCTCCCGGCGGGCTTTGGAGGGCGGTACGTCCTGCTCAACTGGCCCCTGTGGGTGGAGTCCCTGAAATCCGCCCTCACCGGGGACTTCGGGACGCTGACGAAGGTCATTGTCCCCGTCCCGCTGCCTCCCGCCACCCCGCCGGGGACGGTGTTCGACTGGCTGTTTCTGGTCTATGAGCTGGGGGCGGCGGCGCTTCTGGCCCGGTATGTGATCTCTTATATCCGCCTGCGGCTGGCGCTGAGAAAGGGCCGTCCCGCCCAAAACGGCCGGGTCCGGGCGGTGGCGGCGTGGTACGGCCTGCCCGCCTGTCCCGCGGTGGAGGTGGGCGGCCTGCCCACCGCCTTCATCTGCGGGGTGATCCGGCCCGTGCTGGCCCTGCCCGCCGAAGGGGAGGCCGACGACAAGGTGCTCCTCCACGAGCTGCTCCACCTGAAGCACAAGGATGTGGCGTGGGGCTGGGTCATCGCTTTTTTTCGGTGCCTGCACTGGTGTAATCCCCTTCTCTGGCTGTGCGCGGACCGGGCGGGCAACGACCTGGAGTCCCTGTGCGACCAGCGTGCGCTGGAGCGGCTGGAGGGGGAGGAACGCCGGGACTACGGCCGCATCCTGCTGTCCATGGCGGATGAGCGGTACGCCCGGACGCCGGGCACCTCCTCCGCCGCCAACGGAGGCAAAAATATCCGGCGGCGCGTGGAGGCCATCGCCCGGTTCAAGCGCTATCCCAGGGGGATGGCGCTGGCGTCGGTGTGCGTGGCGCTGGTGCTGGCGGTTCCCCTGGTGGCGGGCGTCCGGGCGGACGGCGATTGCCCCGCCGTGGGCGGCACGGATATCATCATGGCCTATGGCCGGACCACCCCCTGCACCACCTATGCCGGGGCCTTCGACACCTACGCCAAGGCGGTGATGACCCAGCACTTCGGCTACCGGGCCATGTGCGCCCCCCTGTCGGAGCAGAACGCCCTGGCGGAGCAGGGCTGGAGGCTGCGCCCGGCGGACTGGCGCTGGCCCCAGGTCAGCTGGAAGGACAAGGTAAACGCCCAGGCCGGGTATCAGATATATAACTTGACCCCGGCGGGGGAAAACGCCTATGAGGGCCTGCTGGTGTTTGAGCTGTACAGCCCGCCCAACGGGGAGCAGTGGAGCGGTCTGACCGCTGAGCGCTGGCTGGCGGTCCAATGGCTCCGGGCGGAGAAAGAGGAGGAGCGCTGGGTGGTCATTCCCCAGGAGGGCATCCGGGCGGTGCCGGGGGACCAGCGGCTGGGCAGCAACCTGGGCCTGCCCTGCAGGGTATACGAGGCCCGATACGGCGACTGGCTGATCCAGGCCCGGTGGCAGACCACCGCCGCCGTCAACAGTCTGGTTCAGAATTCAAACGGGTTTTGGAATACGGCCTCTTTCGACTCCACCCCCAAGCCCCGCGCCCAGTTTGACCAGGGCTATGATCACTACCAGTTCTGGGCCGTCTACACCGGCGACCCGGATAAAAAGAGCGGGTATACCAGCATCAGCCTCGCGACCCTCCCCGTCTATGGGGCGGAGGACCGGGAGCCGGAGCTCATAGACCCGAGCTATCTGGATACCGACAGCAGCGGAACCAGTAATTGGGGAAACGGCTTTGGCAACTGCATATTGGAGGACGGCTGGGAAGACAGGGTGTTTCTCAGCGGCGGGGGCGGCGGCGTGGACTGGGGCGCGGACGGGGCATACCTGGCCCCCTCGGCCTACCGGGCCATACTCTATCTCAACGGCGGGCAGGCGGCGGAGCTGACCCTCCTGCCGGTGGAAGGGGGCGAGTGGATTGAGCCCTGACAGAGAGAGCCTGTACCGCGGCCTGTCCCACGCCGCCTGGGGGTACTTTTTCCTCCACATCGATTTCAACCTGGGCGTCAACCAGGCCAGCGTCAGTATACTTCCCAGATTTGTGGGCTGGCTGCTCCTGCTGTCCGCCTGCCGGAAGCTGGCCGGGGAGCGGCGGGATTTGGCCCTGCTGCGGCCCCTGGGCTGGCTGATGGCGGCGTGGACCGGGGCGGACTGGCTGCTGAATTGGGTGGGTCTTAGCGTCAGCGGCCACATCCTGTTTCTGGACCTGCTCATCTCGGTGGTGGTGATCTATTTTCACTTCCAGTTTCTCACCGATATGGCGGTCCTGGCCCAGTGCTTTGAGCCCCCGGAGGGGACGCTGGCCGGGCGTCTGCGCCGCCGCCGGACCGTGTATGTCCTGGTCATCACCCTGGCGGACGTCCTGCTGTATCTGCCCGTGGGCCGGGAGGCCGAGCTGCGCAGCTATGCGGTGATGGGGTTGGTGGTGGCGGGCATACTGGCCGCCCTGTTCGTCATGTCGGGGCTGTTCGCCCTGCGGAAATGCTTCCGGGGACAGGGGCCGGAGCAGGCCCAGAGGTAAAAAAGGACCAGCGGCCGGGACCTCCGGCCGCTGGTTTCATTTTAAGGTTCTGTCTCGCGCATGGTCAGGGCATCCAGATCCACCTGGTAGGGCTCTCCCTTGTCCAACGGGTAGGCCATGTCCCCGAAGATCACCGCCTCCAGCTGGGACAGATCCTGAACGGAATCGAAGCTGTAGCTGCTGGTATAGTCCCACGCCTCGCCCTCGACGCCGTGGCCGGACCCGTGGCCCGTCCCGCCCCGCAGGGACTGCACTTCGCTGTATGTGTCGTCCTCCCACAAAAAGTACAGCACGGGGAAGAGCTCGGTACTTTCGGTGGTGTACTCCGCCTCGATGGTCAGGGGGGACAGGGTGAGCCGCTTCAGCGTCACCGGTCCCGTCAGCCCGGGGTTGGCCCAGCCGCCGCTCCCCTGCCCCTGGGCGCCGATGGTCAGCTTCAGGTCGGCCACGGGCCGGTAGGAGAAGCTCAGCCATTTGCCCTTTTCCATTAGGTTGAGCCGGACGGCGGCGGCGGAGCCCCAGCCCCGTTCAGTGCATATATCCACGTAATAGGTGCGCTTCTCCGGGTCCACCTCTCCGTCTGTGCTCAGACTGCCGTGGGAGCGGAAGGAAAACAGGTCATAAAAGCTCTCGCTCATCTGCTTTTGCAGCGCCTCCCACGCCTCATCGCTGTGGGCCTCCACAGTGAAGGTGTAGAACAGGGAGCTGCTGTCCGCCACGGTGCTGGTGACGGTGAGGGTGTAGCTGTCGTCGCTCACCGACACGGGCTGGAAGTCCATCAGCCCTTCCCAGGGGGCGGTGTCCCCCCGGAAAAAGGTGCTGAGCACATTGTAGGTCGGCGGGGCCAGCACCATCTCCGTCACGGCGGCGGCC
>CATLHC010000092.1 GCA_949948775.1 uncultured Oscillospiraceae bacterium | reverse complement strand
AGGCCGTGTCCGCCGGAGGGATGCCCCCTAAGCGCGCTCTTTGGTTACTTTCTCTCGCGTGAGAGAAAGTAACCCCCCGGAGGGAGGACCCTCCGAGGGGGGAAGGGGGACTATCTGTCCCACTTGCTGATAAGGGCCCGGATCTGATCCGCAAACTTGCCCAGGTCCTTGTTGGAGCCGCCCTTGTTGTGGGCGATGACGTCTATGAGCTTCTGGCCGATGTCCTCCAAACGCCGGTAAGCGGGGGACCCCAGATCGACGGGGGCCTCCTTGGGCTCCAGCTTGATGCCCGGAGCGATCATCTTGTTGGTCAGCAGGTCATAAACTTCCTCATAATTGGGTGCGTGGGCCGCAAAGCCCAGCTCGGTCAGAGTGTTGGTGTAGTTCTCCACCGCCCGGGCGTCGCCGTGGACCACGAACACCTGCTGGGGCTTGGGCGTGTAGTTGTTGATCCACCGCACCAGCCCGTCCCGGTCGGCGTGGGAGCTGAGGCCGTGGAACCGGACAATCCGCGCCCGCACGGCGATCTCCTCCCCGAACAGCTTCACATGCTGGGCGCCGTCCAGAATGCGCCGGCCCAGCGAGCCCTCCGCCTGGTAGCCCACAAACAGAATGGTGCACTCGGGCCGCCACAGGTTGTGCTTCAAGTGGTGGCGGATTCGGCCCGCGTCGCACATGCCGGAGGCGGAGATGATGACCTTGGGCTCGGGGTCCAGGTTCAACCCCCGGGATTCGTCGGTGCTCTCGGTGATGTTCAGCCCCGGGAAGCGGAACAGCGCCCCACCCCGCAGCTTCTCCGCCGACTCCTCGTCCAGATAGCCCGTCAGGTCGCCGGAGAAAATCTCCGTGGCCGCCCCGGCCAGCGGGGAGTCCACATACACCTGAAAATCGGGGTTGCACCGCACCAGGTGGTCTTCTTTAATCTTGCGGATGAAGTACAAAAGCTCCTGGGTGCGCCCCACGGCAAAGGAGGGGATCACCAGATTGCCCCCGCGGGACAGGGTCTCCTCAATAACCTGGGCCAGATCGCTGGAGTAGTCCGGCTTCTCCTTCACGTTGTGCAGGCGGTCGCCGTAGGTGCTCTCGGTGACCACGTAGTCCGCCTCGGTGATGGGCTGGGGGGAGCGGATGATGGGGGTCTTTTTGTTGCCGATGTCGCCGGAGAAGACGATCTTCTTCGTCACGCCCTCCTCCGTCAGCCACATCTCCACACAGGCGGACCCCAGCAGGTGCCCCGCGTCCACAAAGCGGATTTTGATGCCGTCGGTGATCTCCACCTCCTGGCCGTACTCCACGGTGACGATGTGGCGCAGGGCCTTCTCCACGTCCGGCAGGGTGTACAGCGGCTCCACCGGGGGCTTGCCCGCGCGTTTGCCCTTCTGATTCTCATAGGCCGCGTCGTTTTCCTGAATCTGAGCAGAGTCCCGCAGCATGATGGACAGCAGCTGAGCCGTCAGCCGGGTACAGTAGATGTTGCCCGCGAAGCCCTGCTTCACCAGCAGGGGAATGCGGCCTGAGTGGTCGATGTGGGCATGGGTGACCACCATGTCGTCGATGTAGGAGGGGGCGAAGTCCAGTTCCCGGTTGTCCGTCTCATCCTTGCCCTGCTGGAGACCGCAGTCCACAAGCACCTTGTGTCCATTGACCTCCACGCAGTGACAGCTGCCGGTGACTGCGTGAGCCGCGCCGAAAAATGTAAGCTTCATCTAAAACACCTCTTATTCTCTGCGTATATATTGTGCAGTTTTTCTAATTTGTATTGTATACCCATCGGTGAAAAATGTAAAGAGAAAGTATATTATTTTCAGTTAAAGAAAGGCCCGCGCCGGATTCCAAAATCAGCCTTGCCTTTCTCTATTAAGCTGTGGTATAATACGGTTTACTGTGGAAGGTTGCGCTTTGCCGCTGGAAATCAAGTACGGGGGCCGGTCGGACCCGCAGACGATATCCGGAAAATTACTACGCTCAATATAAAGGGGATGGATGCCTTGGAGCTGATGACCAGCAAACAAACGATATTGATCATTGACGACTCGGAAATGAACCGCGCCATCCTGGCGGATATGCTTGGCAATGAGTTTGACATCATTGAGGCGGAGAACGGCGTGGAGGGCGTGGCCATGCTGCAAAAACACGGCCCGGAGATCTCTCTGGTGCTGTTGGACATTGTCATGCCCGAGATGGACGGCTTCGGTGTGCTGAACTTGATGAACAAATACCACTGGATTGAGGATATCCCGGTGATTATGATCTCGGCGGAGCGGGGATCCACCCATATCGAGCGGGCCTTCGACTTGGGCGTCATCGACTTCATCAGCCGGCCCTTCGACGCGCTGATCGTCCACCGCCGGGTGGTAAACACCATCCTGCTGTACGCCAAGCAGAAACGGCTGACCGCCATGGTGGCCGAGCAGATCTTTGAAAAAGAGCACCGCAGCAGCCTGATGATCGACATACTCAGCCATATCGTGGAGTTCCGCAACGGCGAGAGCGGCATGCATGTGCGCCATGTACATACCCTCACGGAGACAATCCTGAAGGTTCTGCTGCGCAGGACGGAAAAGTACCACCTGACGCAGACGGATATCTCCGTCATCAGTACCGCCTCCGCCCTTCACGACATCGGCAAGATCGCCATCCCGGAGGATGTCCTCAACAAGCCGGGAAAGCTCACCAACGAGGAATTTGCCATCATGAAGACCCACTCCATGGTGGGCGCTGAGATGCTGGAGGCGCTGCCCTTTTATCAGGACGAGCCCTTGGTGAAGGCTGCGTATCAGATCTGCCGCTGGCACCATGAGCGGTGGGACGGCCGGGGCTATCCCGACAGGCTGAAGGGGGATGAGATTCCCATATCCGCCCAGATCGTGGCGTTGGCCGACGTGTACGACGCGCTGACCTCCGAGCGGGTGTACAAGCCAGCTTTCTCCCATGAGCAGGCGGTGAACATGATCCTGAACGGGGAGTGCGGCACCTTCAATCCCTTGCTGATGGACTGTCTGCGGGACTGCGCCGACGTCATTCAGGAGGAACTCAAGGGCGGCAACCTTGAGGACCGCAGCCACCGGGAAATACAGAACGTGGCTTTGGAGCTGCACAAGCACGAGGAGCTGATCGCCTCCGAACGCACGCTGGAGCTGCTGGAGCACGAGCGGATGAAATACAGCTTTTTCGCCTCGCTCACCAAGGAGATCCAGTTTGAGTACACCGTAACGCCCCCCTCCCTGGTGCTGAGCACCTGGGGCGCGGAAAAGCTGAATCTGCCTGAGGTTCTGATGGATCCCTATCAAAATCAGCAGGCCCGCGCCATTATGGATGCCAGGGACCTGGACAATCTGGCGGATATGCTGCACTCCACCACGCCCGGCAACCCTGTGGTAACCTATGACTGTAAGCTGCGTGTGGAGGGGGAGGAGCGCTGGCACCGGATCATTGCCCGGGCCGCTTGGTCCTCTGAGGAGCCGCCCCGGTACACCGGCTGTATCGGCAAGGCGCTGGATAACCACTCCTCCCGCCTCCAGATGGAGAATCTGGAGCGGCAGGCCTCCCACGACACCCTCACCGGCCTGCTCAACCGGGCCTACGCCAAAAAGCGCATCATGGAGCGCCTGGAGGACCGGCCGGGCGGCCATTATGCTCTGGCCATCCTGGACCTGGATTACTTCAAATCCGCCAACGACACCTATGGCCATATGTTCGGCGACCAGGTACTGAAATTCCTGGCTGAGCGGATGCGCCACAGCATCCGAGGCGGCGATATCGCCGCCCGGGTGGGCGGGGACGAGTTCTTGATCTTCCTGGAGTACAAGGAAGACCTGGAGTCCACCATCGAGGGCATCTACAACCGGGTGAACGGCGGTGTGTACGAGGATTTCAAGATCTCTGTGAGCATGGGTGTAGCCAGCACCGAGCTGGTGGACGCAGACTTTGAAACCCTGTTCCGTTGTGCGGACGAGGCGCTTTACGTGGTGAAAAACAGCGGGAAAGGCCACTACAGCTATTACCATGAGGTCCACACCCATGTGGGTGAGGTTTCGGCGGTATCTCCCATCGACGGGGAGAGCGCCGCCGGGAAGACGGCACAGAAGAAGGGGGAACAGGTATGACGCTGAAGGAGTGTTACGCCGCTCTGGGCGGAGACTATGACGAGGCGATGGGCCGCCTGCGCAGCGAGCGGCTGGTGCAGAAATTTGTGCTGAAGTTTTTAAACGACGGCAGCCATCAGCTGCTGTGCGACTCTTTGGCGGCGGGAGACCGGGACGAGGCCTTCCGCGCGGCCCACACCATCAAGGGTGTGTGCGCCAACCTGGCCTTCAACGCCCTGCTGAACTCCAGCGAGGCGCTCACCGAGGCTTTGCGGGACGGAAGGCCCCCTCAGCCCGGAGAGGAGGAGCTGATCGCCCGGGTGAACGCGGACTATGACCGCGCTTATCGGGCCATTCAGGAATTCCAGGCAGGTGTGTCGGAATGAAAAATAAGACGACCCGGTTTTTGACCGTCAGTCTGATCGGGGTGGCGCTGCTGTGCGTATGCGTTTTCTCCTTTCTGGCGCTCCATATGAACGCCCAGAGCGCCCGCACCATCAACGAGGTGGGCACGCTGTACATGTCCAATATGAGCCAGCAGATTTCCATCCACTTTGAGAGCATCATCAGCCTGCAGATGAACCAGCTGAAGACGCTGGCGGGCACCATATCCTCCGACGAGGTCCACACCGACCGGGCGCTTCAGGAGGAACTCGCCGCCCAGGCCAAGGCGCGGGACTTTACCTATCTGTGCTTTTGCAACAGAGACGGAAGCCTGGAGATGCTCTACGGCTCTCAGCTGACGGTCACCGATCCGCAGCCCTTCCTGAGTTCTTTGGGCGAGGGCCAGGAGAAAGTGGCCATCGGTACCAACACCATGGGGGAAAAAGTGATCCTGCTGGGCGTGCCCTCCCCCCACGGCCCCACGGCGGAGCACGACTGCGCGGCTCTAGTGGTGGGCCTCCCGGTGGAATACGTCAGCGACAACCTGTCGCTGGAGGAGAACGGCGAGCGGGCCTACTCCTTCATCATCCGCCGGGACGGCTCCTTCGTCATCCGCACCAACGATGCGTACCGCAACAATTACTTTGAGCGGGTCCATGCCCTTTATGAAGACGTCAACGGTATGACCTCGGATCAGTATTTGGACGAGCTGTCCGCCGCGATGGAGCAGGGCAAGGACTACTCCAACGAATTTACCATGCACGGGGAACGCTATCACCTGTACTGTACGCGGCTGCCTTACTCAGAGTGGTATCTCATCACCTTTATGCCCTACGGCGCCATGGATTCCATCGTCAACAGCTTCAGCCGGGAGTGGGGCAGCCTGACCATACTCAGCGCCGTCATCATTCTGGCGGCCCTGCTGCTGGTGTTTTACAAGTACTTCGGCCTCACCCGGAAGCAGCTGCAGGAGGTGGAGGAGGCCCGGAGGGACGCGGAACACGCCAACCGGGCCAAGAGCGAATTCCTCTCCAACATGAGCCACGACATCCGCACCCCCATGAACGCCATCGTGGGCATGACCGCCATCGCCATCGCCAACATCGGCAACGCCGATCAGGTGCAGCACTGCCTGAAAAAGATCGCCCTGTCCAGCAAGCACCTGCTGGGGCTGATTAACGACGTGCTGGATATGTCCAAAATCGAGAGCGGCAAGATGACGCTGAACATGGACCAGGTGTCTCTGCGCGAGGTGGTGGACAGCATCGTATCCATCTGCCAGCCCCAGGTGAAGGCCAAGCACCAGCACTTCGACGTGTTCATCCACGACATCTCTACCGAGAACGTGCTGTGCGACAGCGTGCGGCTCAACCAGGTACTGCTCAACCTGATGTCCAACGCCATCAAGTTCACCCCTGAAGAGGGGCGGATCCATATGGCGCTCTACGAGGAGCCCTCTCCCAAGGGGGACGACTTTGTCCGCATCCACATCCAGGTGAAGGACAACGGCATCGGCATGTCCGAGGAGTTTCAAAAGCACATCTTCGACTCCTTCTCCCGGGAGGACAGCGCCCGCGTTCACCGCACCGAGGGCACCGGCCTGGGCATGACCATCACCAAGTACATCGTGGTGGACGCCATGGGCGGCGACATCCGGGTGAACAGCGAGCAGGGCGGTGGAACCGAGTTCGGCATTACCCTGGATATGGAGAAGGCTCTGGTCTTGGAAGAGGACATGATCCTCCCCGACTGGAACATGCTGGTGGTGGACGATGATCAGCAGCTGTGCGAGTCCACCGTGTCCTCCCTGAATTCCATCGGCGTCAAGGCCGAGTGGACCCTGGACGGCGAGTCCGCCGTATCCATGGCGGTCAAGCGCCATCACCGGGGCGACGATTACCACATTATTTTGCTGGATTGGAAACTGCCCGGTATGGACGGCATTGCCACCGCCCACAGCCTGCGCCAGGAGCTGGGGGACGATATCCCCATTCTGCTCATTTCCGCTTACGACTGGGCGGAGATTGAGCACGACGCCCGAGAGGCCGGGATCACCGGGTTCATCTCCAAGCCGCTGTTTAAATCCACCCTGTTCAATTCTCTGCGCCAGTTTGCCGACCTGCCCGAGATGGAGGAGGCGGAAAAACCCCAGGAGCGCCATAGGGACTTGAGCGGAACGCACATCCTGCTGGCGGAGGACAACGAGCTGAACTGGGAGATTGCCTCCGAGCTGCTGGGGGAAGAGGGGCTGATTCTGGACTGGGCGGAGAACGGCCAGATCTGCGTGGAGAAATTCCAGGCGTCTCCGGTGGGCTTCTACGACGCGATCCTGATGGATGTGCGCATGCCAGTCATGGGTGGGTATGAGGCCACCCAGGTCATCCGCGGTATGGAGGACCGGCCCGACCACGACCTGCCCATCATTGCCATGACGGCGGACGCCTTTGCCGAGGACGTGAAGCGCAGCCTGGACTGCGGCATGAACGGCCACATCGCCAAGCCCATTGATATTCAGGAGGTCATACGGCTGCTGGATAAGTTCATCAAATAGGATGATCTCCCGCCTGCGGCGGGAGATCTCTTATTTGTACCAAAAATTCGAATAAAGTTCCAAAATGAAGAGACGACGAATTTTCCATTTTCTTACGAATAAACATTTGTCGTGGAGACAAACATTTGATCTCGCCCGAAGGGAGCAGAATTCTTTACAATTTGTTTGCTTTCATCGAAAAAAGCACAGGGAAAACTCTTGTGCTTTCCCGCTCTTTGTGCTATAATTCGCACTAAGCAACTATAAGATCTGGGGTGGCGAAAAGGAGCATCTGTCTTCCTGGATCCAATCTGCGTCCTGCAAGCCAAGCCTCATCGGCTTCCGAGGGGGGGCTTGCTGTTTTATAAAATTGAATGTGTACAATTTTAAGTCCCATGCTTGGTATTTTTTGGCCGAGTTTTAGGGCTTGCATTTTGCACCCATTTCCTTCATAATAGCTATAATATGGCGGCGTGGTGTATTCCCGCGACAAAGGAGGATATCTATGGATTTTTTATCCAGCAACTCCCAAATTCTGATGGAAAAGTCCCTAAACTTTCTTTGGGCCAAGCAGGCGGCGATTCTGGACAACATTGCCAACGCCGAAACGCCTGAGTATAAAGCGAAGGTGGTCACCTTCGAGGAGAGCGTCCGCTCTCAGCTGGAGCAGGCGGCCTCTAAGCCCGAGGGCGCGGGCAAGGCGGTGCGGGAGGTCCTGGAGGACTCCGGGTTCACCGTGTTCGAAGCCCAGGAGCAGACCCGTATGGACGACAACGGCGTCAACACCACCGATCAGATGGTGGAGCTGATCCGCAACGCCTATCAGCAGCAGTATGTCTACCAGGCCATCAACAAGCATTACGCCATGCTGAGCAAGGCCATCAGGGGCCAGTAAGATAGGGGGTACATAAATATGGCTTTCATGAATTCCATCAATATCATCGGCTCCGGCCTGACCGCCCAGCAGCTCCGGCTGGACGTCGTGGCGGAGAACGTCACCAACTCCCAGACCACCCGCACCGAAAACGGCGGCGGCGCCTACCGCCGGAAAATGGTGGTGTTCGAGGAGGTCGGCGGCCGAAACACCTTCCGCGCCGCCCTGGCCCGCGCGGCCATCGGCCAGAAGCCCGTGGCCAACAGCGGCGTCGTCCCCACCGCCGGCGGCGTGCGGGTGACCCAGATCGTGGAGGATGAGGAGAACCCCATGAAGATGGTGTACGACCCCACCCACCCCGACGCCAATGAGGAGGGCTATGTGGAGCTGCCCAATGTGGACATGGTCATGGAGATCGCCGACGCCATGGCGGCCTCCCGTGCCTACTCCTCCAACGTCACCGCGTTCAACACGCTGAAATCCGTCATCTCTAGCGGGCTGGAGATCGGCCGGTAATCCCTCACCTACATAATTAAAGGAGAAATACGGCTATGAGCACTCCCATCACGGGCGTGGGCACCACCCCCGCCGCAGCCGGCATCACCGGCATTACCAATACAATCCAAAAGATTACTCCCCCTGTCCGCCCCGACCAGGAGGAGGCCACCGCCCTGGATCAGGTCAAGGACAGCGCCTTCGGCTCCCTGTTTACCGACCTGATCCAGAATGTGAAGGATACCGACGAGGAGTTCACGCAGTCCCAGTACCTGCTGTCCACCGGGCAGCTGGACAACCCCGTTCAAGTGGGCATCTCCGCCTAT
>CATLHC010000091.1 GCA_949948775.1 uncultured Oscillospiraceae bacterium | reverse complement strand
CGACCGCGTGGCCCACCCTCTGTACAAGAAGATCGTGAAGCGGACCTACAAGCTGAAGGCCCATGATGAGAACAACCAGTGCGGCGTGGGCGACCGCGTCCGCGTGATGGAGACCCGCCCCCTGTCCAAGGACAAGCGCTGGCGCGTGGTTGAGATCATCGAGAAGGCGAAGTAAAAGGAGGTGCCAGTATGATCCAAGAAGAAAGCTATCTGAAGGTGGCCGATAATACCGGCGCCAAAGAGATTAAGACGATCCGTGTGCTGGGCGGCTCGAGGCGCAAGTTTGGCAACATCGGCGACGTGGTGGTGGCATCCGTGCGGAAGGCTACCCCCGGCGGCCAGGTGAAGAAGGGCGAGGTGGTCAAGGCCGTCATCGTCCGCTCCGCCCGGGGCGTGCGCCGCGCCGACGGCAGCTACCTCCGCTTTGACGAGAACGCCGCCGTCCTCATCCGCGACGACAAGAACCCCCGGGGCACCCGCATCTTTGGCCCGGTGGCCCGCGAGCTGCGCGACAAGGATTACATGAAGATCCTGTCTCTGGCTCCCGAAGTGCTGTAAGGGGGGAGCGAGGTATGAGTATGAACGTGAAAAAGAACGACACCGTGGTGGTCCTGTCCGGCAAGGATAAGGGCAAGCAGGGGAAGGTTCTGTCCGTGGACCCCAAGGGCGGCAAGGTGGTGGTGGAGAAGGTCAATCTGGCCTCCAAGCACCAGAAACCCCGCCAGCAGGGCCAGGAGGGCGGCATCATCCAGAAGGAGACCCCCATCTACGCCTGCAAGGTGATGACCGTGTGCCCCAAGTGCAACAAACCCACCCGCCCCGCCCACAAGGTGGAGGGCGGCAAGAAGGTCCGCGTGTGCAAGCACTGCGGCGCCGAGATTTAAGAGAGGAGGAGTATCACGATGGCTGAGAAAAAAGTGCCTAACCTGAAGGCAAAGTACACCGCCGATGTGGCTCCTGCCCTCATGCAGAAGTTCGGCTATAAGTCCACCATGGAGATCCCCCGCATCGCCAAGATCGTGGTCAACTGCGGCTGCGGCGAGGCCAAGGACAACGTGAAGGTGCTGGACAGCGTGGTGGCCGACCTGACCGCCATCACCGGCCAGAAGCCCATCATCACCAAGACCAAGAAGCCCATCGCCAACTTCAAGATCCGCAAGGATATGCCCATCGGCGCCAAGGTCACCCTGCGCCAGGACAAGATGTGGGAGTTCATGGACCGGCTGTTCAACGTGGCCCTGCCCCGCGTGCGCGACTTCCGGGGCATCAACCCCAACGCCTTCGACGGCCGGGGCAACTACGCCCTGGGCCTGAAGGAGCAGCTGATCTTCCCCGAGATCGAGTACGATAAGATCGACAAGATCCGCGGTATGGACGTGGTCATCTGCACCACCGCCAAGACCGACGAGGAGTCCAAGGAGCTGCTGACGCTCCTGGGCGCCCCGTTCAACACCAACGGCTGAGAGAGGAAGGGAACAAGCTATGGCCAAGAAATCCATGATCAACAAGCAGCAGGCTGAGCCCAAGTTCTCCAGCCGCCGCTACAACCGCTGCAAGATCTGCGGCCGCCCCCACGCCTACCTGCGCAACTACGGCATCTGCCGTATCTGCTTCCGGGAGCTGGCGTACAAGGGCGAGATCCCGGGCGTCAAGAAGGCGTCCTGGTAATTTCATGGTAACTCGTCCAAAGGCGGGAGTTTCGGCTCCCGCCTATGGGCCTGTTATATGGCACTTGCAAATTTCCACAAATTTCGCCGGTGCCGCATTCAGAGTCCCCTAGCGAGGGAAAAGGCGGATAACAGGTCGGGAGAGGATGCCTAACTCTCGATACCTTTCCGTCTGCACCGAGAAGCGTCCGCTTCTTGGTAATCTAAACAGGAGGTAAAGTCTCATGCAAATCACCGATCCCATTGCGGATATGCTCACCCGCATCCGCAACGCGAACAACGCCAAGCATGACACCGTGGATGTTCCCTCTTCCAACATGAAGAAGGCCATCGCCCAGATTCTGCTGGACGAGGGCTATATCAAGAACTTCCAGACCATCAGCGACGGAACCCAGGGCGTCATCCGCATCACGCTGAAGTATGTCCAGCCCGGCAAGGAGCAGGTCATCACCAACCTGCGCCGGGTGTCCAAGCCCGGCCTGCGCGTCTACGCCGGCGCCGATGAGCTGCCCCGGGTGCTGCGCGGCCTGGGCATTGCCATTGTTTCCACGTCCAAGGGCGTCATGACCGACAAGAAGGCCCGGGAGGCCCATGTCGGCGGCGAAGTCCTGGCGTTCGTCTGGTAAGGAGGGTTATAGGAATGTCTAGAATTGGCAGAGCTCCTATCGCCGTTCCCGCCGGCGTGGAGATCAAGATCGAGGACAACAACCTCGTCACCGTGAAGGGCCCCAAGGGCGCCCTCACCCAGCAGCTGCACCCCGCCATGACCATCAAGCAGGAGGGCGCCGAGCTGCATGTCACCCGTCCCAACGACCTGAAGGAGAACCGCTCTCTCCACGGCCTGACCCGCACCCTGCTGCACAACATGGTGGTGGGCGTCACCGAGGGCTTCAAAAAGACCCTGGACGTCAACGGCGTGGGCTACCGCGTGGCCATGGAGGGCGGCAAGCTGGTGATGAACCTGGGCTTCTCCCATCAGGTGATTATGGAGGCTCCCGCGGGCATCACCATTGAGTGCCCCAGCGCGAACCAGATCGTCATCTCCGGCTCCGACAAGCAGCTGGTGGGTCAGTTCGCCGCCGAGGTCCGGGAGAAGCGTCCCCCCGAGCCCTATAAGGGCAAGGGCATTAAATACTCCGACGAGGTCATCCGCCGTAAGGTCGGTAAGACCGGCGTCAAGAAATAATAAGGAGGTGTGCCGATTATGATTAACCGTCCCAATACTAAGGCTCAGCGCCTGCACCGTCATAAGCGCGTTCGCGGCAAGGTGTCCGGCACCCCCGAGCGTCCCCGCCTGAACGTGTTCCGCAGCGAGACCAACATCTACGCCCAGATCATTGACGATACCAAGGGCGTCACCCTGGTCTCCGCTTCTTCCCAGGAGAAGGGCTTTGAGGGCCCCGGCAGCAACTGTGAGGCCGCCAAGAAGGTGGGCGAGGCCATCGCCCAGCGCGCCAAGGACAAAGGGATCGAGACCGTGGTGTTCGACCGCGGCGGCTACCTGTACCACGGCCGCGTGAAGGCTCTGGCCGAGGGCGCCCGTGAGGGCGGCCTGCAGTTCTAAGGGAGGAGGAAAAAAGAATGCCTAGATTTGAAAGAGAACCCAAAGAGTTCGTGGAGAAGCTGGTCTACCTGAACCGTGTTTCCAAGACCGTGAAGGGCGGCCGCGTGGCCAAGTTCTCCGCTCTGATGGTGGTGGGCGATGAGAAGGGCCGCGTGGGCTTTGGCCTGGGCAAGGCCGCTGAAGTGGCCGAAGCCATCCGCAAGGGCATCGAGGACGCCAAGAAGAATATGGTGACCATCACCCTGTCCGGCACCACCATCCCCCACGAGGTCATCGGCGAGTTCGGCGCCGGCCGCGTCCTCCTCAAACCCGCTTCCAAAGGTACCGGCATCATCGCCGGCGGCCCCGTGCGCGCCGTGATGGAGGCCGTGGGCGTGTCCGACATCCGCGCCAAGTGCCTGCGCACCAACAACCCCCAGAACGTGGTGGCCGCCACCATGGAGGGGCTTAAGTCCCTGCGCAGCCCCGCCGAAGTCGCGCGCATCCGCGGCAAGAGCGTGGAAGAGATCTTAGGTTAAGGAGGCTCAAGACAATGGCTAAAACCATCAACATCAAGCTCGTCAAGAGCCTGAACGGCCGTCTGGCCAAGCATAAGGCCACCGCCGAGGCCCTGGGCCTGCGCAAGATCGGCGACACCACCGTGCAGCCCGACAACGAGGCTACCCGGGGCAAGATCGCCCACATCGGTTACCTGCTCCAGGTCACCGAGAACGCCTAAGGAGGTTGCGACCATGAATCTGCATGAACTGTCTCCCGCCCCCGGCTCCACCCAGGTGGGTAAGCGCAAGGGGCGCGGCCCCGGCTCCGGCAACGGCAAGACCGCCGGCCGCGGCCATAAGGGCCAGTGGGCCCGCTCCGGCGGCGGCGTCCGCATCGGGTTTGAGGGCGGCCAGATGCCTCTGGCCCGCCGCCTGCCCAAGCGGGGCTTTAACAACATCTTTGCCAAGCGCCTGGAGGCCATCAACGTGTCCTCCCTGAACAAGTTCGACGACGGCGCCGTGGTCAATGTTTGCGATCTGCTGGAAAAGGGTATCATTTCCAAGTGTGAGTACGGTGTCAAGGTCCTCGGCAACGGGGAGCTGACTAAGAAGCTCACGGTTCGGGCTTCCGCGTTCTCCGCCTCTGCCAAGGAGAAGATCGAAAAGGCGGGCGGTACTGCGGAGGTGATCTGAGCATGATTCAGACCATTCGCAACGCCTGGAAGGTGCCCGAGCTGCGCAATAAGCTGATGTTCACTGTGTTTGCCTTGCTCATCTTCCGGGTGGGCGCGGCCATCCCGGTGCCCTTCATCAACACCGAGCTGCTCAGCAACTATATCACCTCCCAGTCGGCCAGTATCTTCGGCCTGCTCAACGTGATGAGCGGCGACGCCTTCGCCCAGGCCACGGTGTTCGCGCTGTCCATCCAGCCCTATATCAACAGCTCCATCATCATCCAGCTGCTGACCATCGCCATCCCCGCCCTGGAGCGGCTCCAGAAGGAGGGCGGCGAGGAGGGCAAGAAGAAGATCGCCGCCATCACCCGGTACGCCACCGTGGCCATCGCGCTGCTCCAGGCCTTCGGCTATTACGTCACCATCCGGGCGGGCAGCAACGGCACCAGCTTCCTGTCCGCCCAGGGCGTGTGGCCCGCCTTTGTCATCATCGCCGCCTTTGTGGCCGGCTCCGCCTTCCTGATGTGGCTGGGCGAGCAGATCACTGAGTTCGGCATCGGCAACGGCATCTCCATCATCCTGTTCGCCGGCATTGTGGGCCGTGTGCCCAATATGGTGTACAACATCTATATCGGCGTGCTCAACTGGATGAACGGCGAGGTCTACTCCGAGACGAACCAGGTGTCCGTCCTCCATCCCGCCTTTATCATCCTGATCGTGCTGGGTATGCTGCTGCTGGTGGCCTTTATCGTGTTTATGGACAACTCTGAGCGGCGCATCCCCGTGCAGTATGCCAAACGGGTGGTGGGCCGGAAGATGTACGGCGGCCAGTCCAGCCACCTGCCCATCAAGGTGAATATGTCCGGCGTGCTGCCCATCATTTTTGCCCAATCCATTGCCACCATCCCCGCCACCATCGGCATGTTCGTGCCCGACGCGCGGGTGGAGGGCACCGGCTGGAACACCTTCCTGACCATCTTCGACACCCGGGGCCTGCCCTACTGCATTGTGTATTTCCTGCTGATCGTGCTGTTCAGCTATTTCTACAACACCATCCAGTTCAATCCCGTCGAGGTGGCCAACAACCTGAAGAAGAACGGCGGCTTCATCCCCGGCTTCCGGCCGGGCAAGCCCACCAGCGACTTTCTCAGCAAGGTGGTGTCCCGCATTACCATGTTCGGCGCGCTGTATCTGGCGGTCGTAGCCCTGCTTCCCACCATCGTGGGCAACATTATGTTCGCCCTGGGCAGTAGCGCGGGCCGCAGCCTGGCCATCGGCGGCACCTCCGTCATCATCGTGGTGGGTGTGGCTCTGGAGACCGTCAAGGCTCTGGAGGCCCAGCTCATGATGCGCCACTACAAGGGCTTCCTTGAGTGACGATGTGAGGTAGGACTATGAGACTGATCATGTTCGGCGCCCCCGGCGCCGGAAAGGGGACCCAGGCCGCCATCCTCAGCGAGCGGCTGGACGCGCCCACCATTTCCACAGGCAACATCCTGCGGGCTGCGGTGAAAAACCGCACGCCCGTGGGACTCCAGGCCCAGAGCTACATGGACGCGGGCAAGCTGGTGCCCGACCAGGTGATCATCGACATCATCGCGGAGCGCCTGGCTGAGCCGGACTGCCGGAAGGGCTATATTTTGGACGGGGTGCCCCGCACCATCGCCCAGGCCGAGGCCCTGGAGCGGGCCGGCATCCAGTTCGATGCCGTGCTGGATATTGAGGTTCCCGATGAGGAGATTACCCACCGCATGATCGGGCGGCGCGCCTGCCCGGTGTGCGGCGCCACCTATCATCTGGAGGCGGCCCCCCCGAAAAAAGAGGGCGTCTGCGACCACTGCGGCAGCGGCTTGGTGCTGCGTGAGGACGACAAGCCCGAGACGGTGCAGAGCCGTCTGTCCACCTACCATGTCCAGACCGAGCCGCTGAAAAAGTTCTATGACCGGCGCGGTATTCTCAAGGTGGTGGGTTTCCAGCCCTCCATTGAGGCCACCACCCAGGCCATCGCGGACATACTGGGGATTTGACCATGGAGCTCATCACCCTGAAATCCCCCCGGGAACAGGACGCCATGCGCCGCGCCGGGCGGATTACCGCCCAGGCCAGAGCGTTGGCGGGCAGCATGGTCCGCCCCGGCGTCACCACCAAGGAGATCGACACCGCGGTACGCAGGTTCATCCGCAGCCACGGCGCACAGCCCTCCTTTCTGGGTTACGGCGGGTTTCCCGCCTCCGCCTGCATCTCAGTCAATGAGGTGGTCATTCACGGTATCCCATCTCCCAGCGTTGTGCTGAAGGAGGGAGACATCGTCAGCATCGATGTGGGAGCCTATATCGGCGGCTTTCACGGAGACTGCGCCGCCACTTATCCCTGTGGGAAGATTTCCAACGAGGCACAGCGGCTCATCGATGTGACCCGCCAGAGCTTCTGGGAGGGAATCCAGAACGCCCGCGCCGGACGGCGGGTGAGCGACATCTCCCACGCTGTCCAGCAGTACGTGGAGAAAAACGGCTATTCCGTGGTCCGGGATTTTGTGGGCCACGGCGTGGGGACCAAGATGCATGAGGCCCCCGAGGTGCCCAACTTCGGCCCCGCCGGCCACGGTGTCCGCCTGCAGGCGGGCATGGCCATCGCGGTGGAACCCATGGTATGTGCCGGCGACTGGGCCGTGAAGGTGCTCAAGGACGGCTGGACCACCGTTTCGGCGGACGGTTCCCTGACGGCCCACTACGAGAATACCATCCTCATCACCGAAAATGGCCCGGAGATCACCACCGTCACTGAGGACGGAGCGTACGAATGAGTGCGATGCCTGACTATACGGGCTGGATCGCCCGCGCCACGGCCGGACGGGACAAAGACGGGCTCTTCTGCGTAGTGGGCATGGACTGGGAGCGGAAGCGGCTGCTGCTGACCGACGGCAAGCGGCGCAAAGCCGCCCGGCCCAAGCGTAAGGCTCTCAATCACGTGAAGCTGCTCACCGATGGGTTTGACCATCCCGCCATTCAAAAGCTGAAACAGGGCGAGGCCCTGTCCGACAAGGCACTGAGACGGGCGCTGGCCGCGTTCCGAGATCAACTGGAGGTATGACGCTTTGGCAAAAGACGACATGATCGAGTTGGAGGGCGTCGTCACCGAGGCCCTGCCTAACACCACATTCAATGTGGACATTGGAAATGGACACATTATTTTAGCACACATCTCCGGCAAGCTGCGGATGAACTTTATCCGCATCCTGCCCGGCGATAAGGTCACGGTTCAGATGTCGCCCTACGACCTGACCCGTGGAAGAATCACTTGGCGTTCCAAGTAAACTATCAACGACCTGCGAAACCGGGGCCTTGCCTTCGATTTCGCGGGGGCCATCAGGCCTTAACAGGAGGTTAACGATATGAAAGTCAGACCGTCTGTCAAGCCCATGTGCGAGAAGTGCAAGATCATCAAGCGCAAGGGCAAAGTCATGGTCATTTGCGAAAACCCCAAGCACAAGCAGAGACAAGGTTAAAGGAGGGGCATAGAGTATGGCACGTATTGCCGGCATTGATCTGCCGAAGGAGAAGCGAGTCGAGATCGGACTCACCTATATTTACGGCATTGGCCGCACCAGCGCGGGCAAGATCCTCAAGGAGGCGGGCATCAACCCCGATACCCGGGTGAAGGATCTCACCGACGCGGAGGAGGCCAAGCTGCGTGAGATCATCAGCCACGAGTACACCGTGGAGGGCGACCTGCGCCGCAACGTGGCGATGGACATCAAGCGCCTGACCGAGATCGGCTGCTACCGTGGCGTGCGCCATCGCAAGGGCCTCCCCGTCCGCGGGCAGCGCTCCAAGACCAACGCCCGCACCCGCAAGGGTCCCAAGCGCACCGTGGCCAACAAGAAGAAGTAAGGAGGGATAAGTTCACATGGCTGCTAATAAGAAAGTTGTCAAGCGCCGCCGCGAGCGGAAAAACGTAGAGAAGGGTCAGGTGCATATCCGCTCCTCCTTCAACAACACCATGATCACCGTCACCGATATGCAGGGCAACGCCCTGTCCTGGGCTTCCTCCGGCGAGATGGGCTTCCGGGGCTCCCGCAAGTCCACCCCCTTCGCCGCCCAGACCGCCGCTGAGACCGCCGCCAACGCCGCCATCGAGCAGTGCGGCCTGAAGAGCGTCGAGGTGTACGTCAAGGGTCCCGGCCAGGGCCGTGAGGCCGCCATCCGGGCGCTCCAGGCCGTGGGCCTGGAGGTCACCCTCATCAAGGACGTGACCCCCGTGCCCCACAACGGCTGCCGTCCGCCCAAGCGCCGCCGCGTCTGATCTGGAAGGAGGAAAACCGATATGGCTAAGAATATGCAGCCCTACCTGAAGCGCTGCCGCACGCTGGGCATCTCCCCCGCCGTCATGGGCGTGAACAAGGAGTCCAACCGGAACCCCGGCCCCCAGCGCCGCCCCAAGAAGAGCGAGTACGCGCTCCAGCTCACCGAGAAGCAGAAGGTCAAGTTCGTGTACGGCGTGCTGGAGAAGCAGTTCCGCGCTTACTACGAGAAGGCCGCCCGGATGAAGGGCAACACCGGCGACGAGCTGATGACCCTGCTGGAGCGCCGCCTGGACAACGTGGTGTTCCGTCTGGGCCTGGCCGCCACCCGGCG
>CATLHC010000090.1 GCA_949948775.1 uncultured Oscillospiraceae bacterium | reverse complement strand
TCCAGAGAGCGAACACTCCCCAAAAGGCGCATAGAGCGTGTAGGAAACTCGCCAGCAGCAGACAACAGAAGCAGGAGGCGATACGCATGACTGCCCGGGCGGAGTGTAATCATTCCTGCGCCTCCGTCTCACTCAAATTTGCGGCATCTCTCCTCCTCTCTTTGCCGCAATCAGGCCCCTCGTCACGCCGCCGGCCCCTTGGTTTTTCAGGGATTTTCCGGTGCTTGAACTGTAAGTGACTGGACGGCGGCAAATTCCGGCCTTTCATACCTATCTTTTTCCCTGCGTTACGTCCGATTTTCATAGAGCGGCACCTCCTTCAGCCTGTCGTGAAATGCGGCATAGATCCAAGTGGGAAACTGCTCCCTGGGGACAACATAAACCTCTGTACGGTCTGCCGGTCCGGCAGCGCTGCAGTAGAAATGAGCACACCGCGCAGGCGCGTCATCGGGCAGCAGATAGAGGGCGATGATATCTGTCACCATGTTCTGCTCGATGTTGTCGTGATCCCGCCACGCCCGCTCCGGTCGGTTGCTGTCATAGACATGGCGGTAGATCAGCACGCAATCAAAATAACTGGCGGGTACTTTTCCTTTGAAGAACCGGTTCATGGCCGGATAGAGGGCCTGCTGGATATAGGTCGGGGATCCGCTCCCCTTTTTGGGAAGGAGTGCGGGAATCCGCAGGCAGAACCAACCCAGTTCGGTATAGCCCATTTCTATGGGGATGGTCTGTTCCATCAAAGCATCTACCGCCTCCTGCGCCCTGGGCCGCCCTGTATAGGCGGGGAGTGCCCGCGCCAGCAGGACGGCCTGCTCCAGAACAGCTTCAAAACGAAACGCCGCCTCGTAGGCGGCGGTCAGGTTGCTCTGTTCCGAAAAGAGCCTTGTCTGCGCCAAAGCTTCAGAGGCCCGCTTGAACTGCACTTCCGTTTTTGACAGAACGCGCCCAAAATCAGTCTGAGCCATTCTGTGCGCCTCCTTCCTCTGTATAGAATTTGACAGTGGGGACCTCCTGCCCGTTGTAGTCCACCGTGGCGAACAGGCAGGGGACGTTAGGCAGCACCAGCTCCTGGGCCATAGAAATCCTCGGCAGAACAAAGATATAGCGCAGGTCCTCCTGGGGCTGGAGCAGCCGAGCCAGATGCTGCTCCCCATCGTAGAGCACCACGATCTCATAGCCCATATTCTCTTTGAGAAAGAAAATCTGGGAGGGATAGGTGGCCGGATAGTGGGCCATCGGCTCCACATGGTCAATAAACTGCAGCAGCACCCACACCGACAGGATGATGCGCTGCTCCGGTTGGCACATGGGGTCAACCCCCAGATAGTAGCCGCCGGAGATGTCGTGGAGCATCACTTCCCGCTTGAGGCCACGAATAATCTTCTCAGCGGTCTGCGGCGGCTTGTCCTTCAGCAGCTGGACCACCTGTGCCTTAGTCAGCGCTCCATACTGCGTCAGCCAGTGGATGATATACTGTTCTTCCTGCAATAGCATAGGTTCACCTCGTTTCATGCGTATAATGGGGGTAAATACGTTTTTTGGGGCTTATGCGTTTTCGCAATCCACCTCGTCGGTCGGGATGCCGCTCTGTTCGGCCAGGTCGGCAACGGCTTTCATCTCGGTCAACATGGCCTCCAGCTCGGCCCGGTCGGTGGTGATCATCTGTTGCTCTTCCCTGGAGGCTTTGATGATGACTGGCACCTTATTGCTGTTGCTGGAGATCAGCGCTTCGCCGCGCTCGAACTGGGTGATGCTGCGGATCTCCGTACGGGTGAGCTTCAAAACGTCCTTGACATACTCGGCCTCGTCCGGCTCCAGATTGAGGATGATCTTGGTCTTGCTGTTGTTGAGGATGGCCCGCCCATAGCGGCCGTCCTCCAAACCGAAGAAGTCGGACAGGTCCTGGGTAGCGGCCAAGGCCCCGCCGCCGTATCCGCGGATGATCTTGAAGATCTCCAGGCAGAACTCCGCCGCCTGCTTGTTGGCGGCGCCGCCGATCAGTTTCCAGATCTCGTCGATGAACACCATCTTCCGCTTGGTGCGGTCGGCCTTCACCTGGTCCCATACATAGTCCAGGGCGATCATCATGCCTACCGGGAGTAGCTTACCCTTCAGCTCGGAGATGTCCAGCACGATGTATTTGTTGCTCAGGTCCACATTGGTCTGCCGGTTGAAGCTCTGGGCGCTGCCGGTAACGAACCGGCTGACGATGGTGGCCAGCCGGTTCGTCAAAGTGTTCTCCTTCAGGTTTTCATAGAGATCACCCAGGATGGGCATGGGGCGCATGGCCGTCCTGCTGGCGTCGATGTAGAGAGAGGCATTGTCGTGGGTAATGCCGAACTGGGTATAGGTCTTAATTAGCGCCTCGTCCAGCATCTGCTCCTCCTCATTGTTCATATCAGGGATCAGCAGGGAGAAAAAGATCATCAGCTGCTGCACCTTCCGGGCCAGCATGGAGTCAATGTCGCTGTAATCCAGCTCGTCGATCAACTCCATCTCCGGGGTGATGGTGGGGCGGATCTCCATGACGTTGATACAGGCGGTAGAGCCGGGAGCCAGCTTGATATAGGCGCCGCCCACTTTGTGGCAGGCCCGTTTGAACTCGTGCCCCTTCAAAGGTGCCAAGATAAAGCACTGGATGCCTCGCATCCGCATCCGCAGGGCCATGACCTGCATGGTGTAGGTCTTGCCCGCCCCGGAGGTGCCGCAGATGGTGAAGTTGGCGTTCTTGTTGACCTTCGTATTGAACGGGTCAACGATGCACAGGGAGTTGTTGTGCCGGTTGAGGCCCAGCAGGATACCGTTATCGTCGGACAGCTCGAAGCTGGTGAACATATAGGTGGAGGCGGCCCCGCTGGTCAAAACATTGCGCTTGGATTTGCGCTCCAGACTGGCGTCTATGCTGAGGAACGGCATGGTGGAGCGCAGGGCGGCCTCCTGTTGAAACATGCAGTCCGACACCTGGATGTCCATGGACTTCATCAGGTCGGTCATCTGCTGCTTGCGCCACTGCAGCTCCTCATAGCCGGCGGCGGACACGGTGATAAACACTGACATGTAGAACAGGTCCTCGTTCCGGCTGGACAGACCCTGTTTGATGTAGTAGCCAGCTTGGATGGATCCCGCCAGCTCCTCGTAGTCGGTAGAGGTATCCTGTAATTCCCGCAGTTTGGTGCGGTTGAGCCGGATGCGCTGGGCGACCCGGTCAATGGTCTTGCCCCGAATCTCCCGGCGCAGGTGCAGGTCCACATCCACACCCTCACCGGCGTTGATCAAAGCCGACATCCAACCGCCTCGGACCGTCTGAGGGAACCCGTTCTTCCGAACATACAGGTAGGTATAGTAGATGCCGTCCATGACCAGGTAGCCGGGATGGGTCAGGTCAAGGCCCCGTGGTGCAATGAAATTGGAGGCCCGGATATGGGGGACGGGATCGATACCCACCACACGCTTCCTGGCAGCCATGGCGTCCACCACCACCCGGTTAAGCCGGTTTTGGAACGGGTCATCCACACAGGAGCGGCGGTTGAAGTACATATACAGCACCTCAGCGGTGAACGCGTCTTCGTCCTTGGGTTGCACGATGCTGTTGCCACACTGGGCAAAATAGGTACGGGCGTTCTGGGTCACCACCTGGAGGGCGGAATAAATCTCGCCATAGTCGGGATCCATCTGCCGCCGCCCGTTGGGGGCCTCGTACTGGAAGATCAGAAAGAACCGGCGGGACAGCGCCTCGCGGCTGCCCTCTTCCCGGATGAACTGGATGGTGCCTTCTCCCAGGCGGCGGCAGGCCTCCACCGTTTCCTGTTCCAGATCCGCCTGGAGGCCTGCTACATACTGGTCGGAGTCCGCCTTCCGGGTCACGGATTTGAATTGCAGTCGCATGGGGGATATTTTCAGCCAGCTGGCGAAGGTGGAGATGATCCCCCACTGCTCCTCGTCGGAGCGGAGCAGGAAGTTGATGGGCTCAATCTCCAGGATCTTGATAAACCGGCCATCAGTGGTTTCGACGATGCCGTTTTTGAGCTCTTTGATCGGAATGAAGTCCTGAACGAACTCCAGCTTTTCTTTTGGCGGGGGGCTTGCCCGTCCTCTTTTTCGGGGGGCTGCCTTTGTGCGTGTTCGTGTCATAGTGGTATCCAATCCTCCTATAGTGAAGCTGCCGCCGGCGCACCAGAAACATGACCATGTGGGAGACGTACTGGAGCAGCGAGTCGCCGCCCAGGCCCATCAGGGCAAAGACGCCCAGCGGCAGCAGGGTTATGGTCATGACCACCACCTTGGCCGTCACTGGCAGGTGGAGCCACATCAGCTCCGGGTATCCCACCAGGGCCAGCAGGATGCCGGTCTCTACCGTGTTGCGGGTCTCCAGCATCCCGCCCATCAGCTTGCCGGAGTCAGTGTAGTTGGGCGGTATCGTGTAGATATTGCTGTATTCTCTGTCGTCAGCCATCGTTGACTCCTTGTTCTATGGGAGCAGGCGTGAAGTCTGCCTCCAGGTCGATATCCTTCCTGCGGCGGAACTGGGTCACATAGGTCGGCGAGTTGAGCGCCACACCGCCCGCACTGCTGGAGCAGTGGACCCACATCTGCTTGCCATCGGCGCTGCGGCCAGCGTAGAGCAATACATGATTGACAGGCACTGTTCCCGGCGCTGCCATAAAGCCAATGTCGCCGGGCAGCAGTTCCGCTTCGGTAATGGCGTAGGTAGTATCCCACTGGCTCCAGGAGCCATCTAGCAGGCTGACGCCCAGAGCCGTTTTATAGACCCAGTCCGTGAATCCGGAGCAGTCAAGCCCGTAGGGCCGTATGGTGCCGGTGCTGCTGGAACCCGCTGAGGTCACCAGCCGGGGCGTGTTCCACGCCTCGTTCCAGCCTGGTGCGCTCTTGCCGCCCCAGAAATACGGGACACGGCCCACCAGGGACAGGGCCGCCCGCATCAATTCCTTCCGGGTGCCGCTGCATGTGAGACTGTTCAGGTAGGCATTCAGCTCAGCATCGGTGATCGGCGGCACTGTGCCGCTGGTCAGGGACCCGTACATGGTCATCTTCAAGGCGTTGGACATGTTGGTGATGGCCTCGCCGTATGTCAGATTGAACTGGTCATACTGGGCGGAGGTGTCGATGCCAAACGCGGTCAAGATCACAGATTGGTCAAATGGGTGGATGGTGCAGACCACATACTGGACCGTAACCGTCTCGGGTGCTCCCAGTTCCTCACCTTCTTGGACTTCCGGCACCACCGTTTTTGTGGTTTCTTTCACTTCATAGGTAACTGCGAACATTTGCCCGGCAACAGCATCCAGCTTGGCCTTCATGTCCGCCTTGGTGGTACCGCGTTGCTGCATGGAGGCTGAGTAGGCCGCCAGGGTATAGCAGGTATCGTAGTCGGCAGAGATCAGCCCGTTGTTGATCAGCGCCTCCATGGACAGCTCACGGTCGTACCCGCCCTGGGCGATGATCTGTTCCACTTGTGCCAGAGCCATATCATAGCCGTTCTGAATGCAGTCGGAAACCACGCCGGATACATCGTCAAAACTGGCAGTTATACTTGTGGGGGCATTGATGTCAACGGTAGAGGGGTCAGTGTGAAAGAGATTGTTGACAACTATGGAGGGCAGCGATACGATGCCCACAATGATAAAGAGCAGGAACAGACAGATAAAGATCAGCACCTTAAACAAGGTGTGCCGCAAGGACCAGGCCGCCGACAAAATTGCACCCCAGGGACCGCCTGCGGCTGTACCCGCCGCAATCTCGGCGGCTGCCTTCCCGCCTGTGACTCCTGCTTTGGTTACCGCAGCAGCGGCATTGGCGGTCGCCTCCCCGGCGGCAGCGGATCCTGCGGATTTTGCCGAGGCCGCACCCGCTTTTTTGGCGGCCTCCGCCGCCTTCTGTGCGCCTTTCAGATAATCGTCCTGGCCATCGCCAAAGCGCTGCTGTTCATCAGACATGGAACCACCTCCTATGGAATATGGGACGGCCCGCACACCGGTCAGATTGTGCGGGCCATCGGTCAGGTTTTGCGTTTTGGCGGTTTATGGTCGCTGACCGGCCGCCGCTTGGGGGTAGGCGCAAACTGTGTGGGCGTGGAAGCGTAGCGTACGGACTCCACATTGACAGTCCGCAGAATATCTCCGTCATAGACAGGCTTGCCGTCCTGATAGACGGGTTTGCGCTCCACAGACGCAACGCCAGGGATCGCATACCACTGCCCGCCGCCGCTGTCCTCATAGACATGGTAGTCGCCCCTGGGCGGCTGGTATCTGGTGCGGTCATAGAACGCGGTCCCAGACCCATCCGCGTGGCGCACCTCCAGCACACCGTCACAGGTGCGGGAACTGTCCACGGTTGTGACCTCCTGGGTAAAGCCGGGCATAAACTGCCCAAAGAGCGCTTGGTTATATGCGGCAGCACTGCCGGGACCAGCCGGCACATCCGCAGAGAATCCGTAAGTGCCTGTGCCGGATGGAGCGTGTCCCAATGTGCCAGCACCGCCGCCTGCTTCAGGCTGCGGTACTGGGGCTGCTCCAACGCCAAGCGGAGCAGAAGTGTTCACCCCGGCACCAGACGGGGGCGGCACACCTTCCCCGCCGTCAAGCGAGGACGCTGCACCCGGCCCAACGCCAGGCTGAGGCGCAGCACCCGCTCCGGCATCAAATTGCGGTGCGGGACCAGTACCAGAGTCAAACTGTGGCGGTGCGGCATGGGGCGTCATGGCGTACCAGCTCAGGCCGTCGGAACCTTGGATAACCTCATGGGGCGCATCCGGCTCCTGATAGAAGGCGCTGCTGTACCACAAGGCATTGCTGCCGTCTGGGTAGCTTGCTTCCATGGTGCCTTCGTCCACTGTGCGCAGTACCGTATCCTGGGGTGCGCTGGGGAATGCTTCAGATACCTGGGGTGCTTCGGAGGAGTCGCCGGTGAAGTTGGGGGCGGCGTAAAATGCGTCCCGTCCCTCGCCGGAAGCCACTTGATACCACTGGCTCCCGTCCGCAGCCTGGATCTGCTTATGCGGGCTGTCCGGCCTATCATACTGAGCGGCACTGAACAGCTCCACATTGGCCTGTTTCCCGTCCGGCCCCACAGCCTTGGTGCTGATATGGCCGCCGGTGATCTGCGTATCGGTATACTTCATATTGCCTGCCGCCCCGCTGGCCATCTGCGGCATATAGTTGGGCAGGCTGCGATCCGCGATGTCGCCGGCGATGGTACCGGAGACCTTGGGTGGGCGGCTGGCCACTGAGGATACAGACTCTGCGGTGAGGGTCGCGCCATTGCGTGCGGCCATACCGCCAAAGGCGCGGCCCACAAAGCCCACGCTGCCGCCTGTTCCCATGCGGGAGCCTCCATCAACCACTGCGTCACGGACAAAGCTGTTGGGCTTATACCGGCTGGCAAATCCTGAGAGGATGCCGCCTGTTGCGCCGCCTGCCGCTGTGCTGGCAGCGCCGCCCGCAGCGGTGCCGGTTTTCCCCGCACCGCCGAACATGGACGCCGCACTCCCGCCGCCCTTGGAAAAACCGGTGAGGACCCGGGCTGCCATCATCATCTCAATGCCCATGCTGCTGCCGGTCTGTGCAACGGAAAGGCCCAGTGCGGCCAGGTAGCTGTCACATTTTTGGGCAATCTTCAGCAGCGCCAGCGCACAGAACAGCCAAAGGAAGATACTGCCCTGCCCACTGGTCAGCGCACCGCCGTTGGCGATGAACTGACCCACGGAGGAGTCGAAGGCCCGCAGGAACCAGACGTTGAGAACCAGCAGCAGCAACTGGGAGCCCACCATCCGGCACCAGGACTGGAAGACCCGTGAGGTCGCCTTGGACGCGCCCATAGCGTAGGCCAGCGGCGATGTATAGCACAGGACGCCCACCAGCACATACCGCTCCACCGTTTCCAGCAGGAGCTTGAAGTAGTTCCAGGCCAGGGCGATCATCAGGATAATCAGCAGAATCAGGCCCACAACGGTGGCTACCGATACGATGGTGGTCAGTCCATTGCTCAGTACCTGCTGGATACCGGCAAACGTAAAATTGCTCGGTGCCATGGACGTATCCATCAGAGCAGTGTAGGGTGCGCGGGCAATATTCAGCAGCAGGCTGAAAATGGGCTTGGCGTAAGTGATCAGGATGGCGAAGATCCCGCCCCGGGCCAGAAGATGCAGGGGATTCTCCGCCTCGGTGAGCGGCCCGCCAAAAGCCCGGAACAACTGCCAGGCCACGACCAGGAACAACAGTGCCCAAGCCATGTACTGGACCACTGTGTAGGCGCTGACGGCAAAGGGGAAATACTCCTCCATCGCCGTCATATCTGTGCCCAGCGCCTCCAGGAATAGGCCGGAGATGGCATCCATGATCTGGGTCATGATGCTGGCCACCCAATTTGCTGCGCCTTCAAAAATCCAATCTAACATTGAATATCACCTCATGGTCTGAGGGCGGCAGCTTTACAGCCGCCGCCCCCGAGCGTGCGTGTTTTGGAACATCAATAGCCCGTTCTGGGCAGGGTGGGTGTGGGGCCGCCCCGGTAGACGATGGTTACCCACCGGTCATTGGCCATGATCCACTGGCCCTGCCATGTACCGCCCACATCGGTCTTGTTGGCAAACCGGTACTCGTGGGTGACGCTGGAGAGCACATTGCAATAGATATACGGGGTCTGCATCTGCTTGAAGCCCGCAGGCACCCGGCCGAAAAGGAACATCACCTCAGTGACATACTCGTTGCTGGCCAGCCCCAAAGCGGCAGGCGAGGCATCCAGGGTATAGCTGCGCTGGGTGTCCAGGTTGTCCGCCAGTGTGCGGTATTCCCCGTTGACGTTGGTGCGGAAAACGGCCTTATAGGTGAGCTTGGCCGACCAGGTACCGGTGATGATCTTGTCCAGCCGAACCGCATCTGTGGGCAGTGTGTCGCGCCAGAAGAAGTTGTCCAAGGACACCGTGGAGTTGTTGCCAATCTCCTTGAACGTGTACCGGATGGACTGACCGGGAACCACCTGGGTATAGCCGCTCTTTCGCACAGACACATGGGTGTAGACGCTCTTGTTCAGGACCTCGATCTGCACGATTTGGCCTTCATGCTCCAGGTAGACGGTAACAGCTTCGCTGGCGGGACTGTAGTAGGCGGGGCTGGTGACCTCTTTCAGGGTATAGCGGCCCAAGGGAAGCTGTTTGGATACCGCCAATCCCCGACTGTCGCTCTTGATGGTG
>CATLHC010000089.1 GCA_949948775.1 uncultured Oscillospiraceae bacterium | reverse complement strand
GGGCAAGAAGGGCCAGATGGTGGAGGTGTCCGACGGCTACGGCCGCAACTTCCTCCTGCCCCGGAAGCTGGCGGTGGAGGCCACCGCCGAGAATGTCAACACCATGAAGATGCAGGACAAAGCCAAGCAGGCCCGTCTGGCCGAGGAGAAGGCCGCGGCCCAGGCGGCGGCGGAGCAGCTCAAGGGCTGCCAGGTAAAGATCCGGGCCAAGGCGGGCCAGGGGGGCCGGCTGTTCGGCTCCATCACCAGCCGGGAGATCAGCGACGAGCTGAAGGCCCAGCACGGCATCGACGTGAACAAGAGCAAAATCGTGCTCAGCGACCCCATCAAGTCCTTCGGCGCCTTTGAGGTCAAGTGCAAGCTGGGCAGCGAGGTGTCCGGGGTCATCAACTTGCTGGTGATCGAGGACAAGTAAGCCGGCTTCAGGCGGGCCGTGAAAGGAGATGACGCCTATGCCCGGCGAGGAACTGACCGAACTTCAAATGCCACACTCCGTCATGGCCGAGCAGTCGGTGCTGGGCTCCATGCTCATCGACGAGCGGTGCGTCTCCAAGGTGATGGAGCGCCTGCGGCCCGACGACTTCTATATGCGCCAGAATCAGGAGCTGTTTTTGGTGCTGTTCACCATGTTCAACCGGTTCGAGACCATCGACCCGGTGACGGTGGTGGACCGGATGAAGCAGGCCGGGGTGTACGACGAGAACACCACGCTGCCCTACCTGCGCCAGCTCATGGAGATCACCCCCACCGCCGCCAACGTGATGGAGTACGTGGACATCGTGGCGGACAAGGCCCTGCTGCGCCGGGTGGGGGAGACGGCGGGAGAACTCATGGAGATGGTCCGCGCCGAGAGCGGCACCGCCGCCCAGATTTTGGAGGCCGCCGAGCAGCGCATCTACGCCATCCGCCAGGGCCGCTCCGCCACGGGCATGACCCCCATCGCCGCCGTTATGAGCGAGGTGTATGAGACCGTCAAGGCCCTCCAGGCCCAGGGGGGCGAGTTCCCCGGCATCTCCACGGGGCTCATCGACCTGGACCGGCGCATCTCGGGACTGAACGACTCCGACCTCATCATCCTGGCCGCCCGGCCCGGCGTGGGCAAGACCTCCCTGGCCCTGAACATCGGGGTGGAGGCCGCCAAGCACTCAGGCAAAAGCGTGGCGGTGTTCTCACTGGAGATGAGCCGCGCCCAGCTGGGCATGCGCCTGGTGTCCACCGAGTGTTTGATGGACAACAAAAAGCTGTCCACCGGCCGCGTCACCAGCGAGGACGAGTGGACCCGGCTGGCCATGGCGGTAGCCGCCTTGAGCCAGGCGAAAATGTATATTGACGACGACGCCTCCCTGTCCGTGGCGGACATCAACGCCAAGTGCCGCCGCATCGACGATCTGGGACTGGTGATCGTGGACTACCTCCAGCTCATGACCTCGGCGGGCGGGCCGCCCAAGGCCAGCGACAACCGCCAGCAGATCGTATCCGACATGTCTCGGTCTCTGAAACTGATGGCCAAGGAGCTGAACGTGCCGGTGATCTGCCTGTCCCAGCTGTCCCGCGCCAACGAGAGCCGCACCCAGCGGCGGCCCATGCTGTCCGACCTGCGGGATTCCGGCGCCATCGAGCAGGACGCGGACATTGTGCTGTTCCTCTACCGGGACAGCTACTACGACGAGGACTCGGACACCCCCAACGTGGCCGAGTGCATCGTGGCCAAAAACCGCCACGGCGAGACGGGCACCGTCAAGCTGGAGTGGCGTCCCGAGTTCACCACCTTCCGCAACCTGTCCCAGTACGACGATGAGGACGAGTACTGATGGGGGACGCGTTTCGATTCGACCTGATCCCTCCCGGCGGCGGGGTGCTGTGCGCCCTGTCCGGCGGGGCGGATTCCATGTACCTGCTGTGCCGTCTGCTGGAGGGGCGGGAAAAATACGGCTGGACGGTGTACGCGGCCCACTTCAACCACGGCCTGCGTCCCACCGCCCAGCGGGATGAGGACTTCGTCCGGGATTGGTGTAAAAAACAAAACGTCCCGCTGTACACCTGCCGCGAAAACGTGGAGGAGTATGCCTTCCGGGAAAAGCTCTCCGTGGAGGAGGCCGGGCGGGTTTTGCGCTACCGCTTTCTGGAGGACATCGCTTGGGAGCAGGGGGACTGTGTGCACCCGGTCCTCATCGCCACCGGCCACCACGCCGGGGACAACGCCGAGACGGTGCTGATGAACCTGATCCGGGGCTGCGGGCTGAAGGGCCTTGCCGGCATCCCCGAGCGCCGGGGGGACATTGTCCGGCCCATGCTGGCGGCGACCCGGAGGGAGATCGAGTCCTATTTAAATGAGCACGGCGTCCCCCATGTGGAGGACGAGACCAATAGCGACCTGAACTACACCCGAAACAAGGTGCGCCGTCAGCTGCTCCCTCTGCTGGAGGAGCTGAACCCCCAGGCTGCCTCCCACATCGCCGCCGCCGCCCGCCGGGCACGGGAGGACGAGCAGGAGCTGTCCCGGCAGGCCGCTCCCCTGGCGGAGCAGGGCCTGGACATCCCGGAGGGCGCGGCCATCCCCGTCCGGGTGCTGCGGGAGGCCCCCCGGCCCCTGGCCCTGCGGGCCTGCAGCCTGCTGCTGGACCGGGCGGGCCTGAGCGGCGAGGCGGTCCATCTGGACGCCGTCCTGGCCCTGTGCGCGGGGGATGATCCCTCCGCCCGGCTGAATGTGCCCGGCGGCAGCGTCCGGCGGCAGTATGATCTGCTGGTGTTTTCCGCAGAACCTGAGCCTGGCCTTGAACCGCCCGCGCCCATGGAACTGGTGGAAGGGAAAAGCCGCTGGGGGAGCTGGACTGTGATCTGTATCCAGAAAACGTGTCCGGAAAAGGCGTATATCAGTCCCTGGGAGTTCTATTTGAGGTCGGACCGCTACCTCATCCGCCCCCGGCGGGAGGGAGATAAGCTCACCCTGGGCAAGCGGCCAGAAAAGACGGTGAAAAAGCTGATGATCGAGGGCCGGGTCCCGGCACATGACCGGGATCGAGTCCCCGTGCTGGCCACTTGGGAGCGGGTGGCCGCCCTGGGCGGCTTCGGCCCGGAAAAGGCCTGTCTGGCGGCGCCGGGCGCTCCCGCGCTGCATATCATTTTAAAAGCGGAGGAGAATGAGTCATGCACAAAGACGTAGAACAGGTCCTGTATACCGAGGAGGAGCTTCGCCGGCGGGTCAAGGAGCTGGGCGCCCAGATCACCGCCGACTATAAGGGGCGGCGGCCCATGCTGATCTCCGTGCTGCGGGGGTCCTACATCTTCATGGCTGACCTGACCCGGGCGATCGACCTGGATGTGACCGTGGACTTCATGGTGGTTTCCTCCTATGGGGCGGGCACCGTCAGCTCGGGCCAGGTGGAGATCAAAAAGGACCTGTCCGACTCCATCGAGGGCCGGGACCTCATCATCGTGGAGGACATTTTGGACTCGGGCAACACCCTATACTACCTGATGGACGTGCTCAAGGCCAGAAAGCCCGCCTCCATCCGCCTGTGCACCCTGATGGATAAGCCGGACCGCCGCACCAAGCCCATCACCGCCGACTACGCGGGCTTTACCATTCCCGACGCCTTCATCGTGGGCTACGGCCTGGACTACAACGAGAGATACCGCAACCTGCCCTATGTGGGGGTGCTCAAGCGCTCCGTATATGAAAAATAAGCGGTCCGCCCGCCTCATCCGGCGGAGCTGACCGCATTTAAGGAGAACATCCGTTTTGAAGCAAACTAGAATCAGAAGTATCGTGTTATATGTAGGCGTGGTGCTGATCCTGCTGTGGGGGCTGGTCATGTTCACCGGCGGAAACCAGGACCGGGTGACCTACTCCACCGCCGTGACCTATTTTCAGCGGGAGCAGGTGGTCCGCTTCGTGGTGGACGGCGGCGGCACGCTGTCCATGGAGCTGGCCGACGGCACCGTCCGCCGCCACGACCTGGCGGATGTGGACGCCTTCCGGACGGAGCTGGGGCCGCTCTATCAGGAGCAGTACCAGCGGGGGGTGCTGAAATATTATGACTTCCGGCAGCCCTTCACGCTGCCCCTGTGGCTCATCGTACTGCTGCCCTGCGTGGCGTCCGCGGTGCTGGCGCTGGTGATCTGGATGATGCTCAACGCCCGCCAGCAGTCCTCCCAGAGCGGGGGCGGCGGCCAGGGCGGCATGAGCCGCTTCGGCCGGGCCCGCACCGTGGAGGGCGGCAAGGACGGCGCGGTCACCTTTGCCGACGTGGCCGGGGCCGACGAGGAGAAGCAGGAGCTCCAGGAGCTGGTGGATTTCTTGCGGGAGCCCCAGAAGTTCATCGACCTGGGAGCCCGCATCCCCAAGGGCGTGCTGCTGGTGGGCCCGCCGGGCACCGGCAAGACCCTGCTGGCCCGGGCGGTGGCCGGGGAGGCGGGAGTACGCTTTCTGTCCATCTCCGGCTCCGACTTCGTGGAGCTGTACGTGGGCGTTGGCGCGTCCCGTGTGCGGGACCTGTTCGACCAGGCCAAGCGGGAGTCCCCGGCCATTGTGTTCATTGATGAGATCGACGCTGTGGGCCGCCAGCGCGGCGCGGGGCTGGGCGGCGGTCACGACGAGCGGGAGCAGACCTTGAACCAGCTCCTCGTGGAGATGGACGGCTTTGCCTCCAACGAGGGGGTCATCGTGCTGGCCGCCACCAACCGGCAGGACATTCTGGACCCCGCCTTGCTGCGGCCGGGCCGGTTTGACCGGCAGGTGTACGTGGGCAGGCCGGACATGAAGGGCCGGGAGGAAATTCTGCGGGTCCACACCCGGAAAAAGCCCCTGGCCGACGACGTGGATTTGAAGGAGATCGCCCGGCAGACCACTGGCTTTACGGGCGCGGACCTGGAAAACCTGATGAACGAGTCCGCCCTGCTGGCGGCGCGGAAAAACCAGCCCTATATCACCCTGGAGAATATCCAGGAGTCGGTGATCAAGGTCATCGCCGGGCCGGAGAAGCGCAGCCGAGTGAAGATCGAGGAGGACAAGCGCATCACCGCCTATCACGAGGCAGGCCACGCGGTGGTCAGCCACGCCCTGCCCACCCAGGACCCGGTACACCAGATCACCATCGTCCCCCGGGGGGACGCGGCGGGCATGACCATCAACCGTCCCCAGGAGGACCGGGACCACGTGTCCCGCCAGCGACTGGTGGAGACGCTGTCCACCCTGCTGGGGGGCCGGTGCGCCGAGTCCGTGGCCTTGGGCTTTGTGTGTACCGGCGCGGTGAGCGACCTGCAGCGGGCCACCCAGATCGCCCGGGACATGGTGACCAAGTACGGCATGAGCGAGAAGCTGGGCCACGCCACCTTCACCAGCGGACACGACGAGGTGTTCATTGGCCGGTCCATGGCCCAGGCCAAGCCCTACTCCGAGCAGACCGCCGCTCTCATCGACCAGGAGGTCAAGGACCTGCTGGACGCGGCCTACGTCAAGTGCCGGGAGATTTTGGAGCGGGACCGGGACAAGCTGGAGCTGGTGGCACAATTCCTGCTGGAGCATGAGACCATGGACGCAAAGCAGTTCCAGCTGGTATATGACGATCCGGCGGCCCTGCGGTCCGCCGCCGATGAAACGCGGGAGAGCTGAGGCATGGAAAACTGGGAATCGGAAGTGGAGCGGAATTGGGAGGAGGGGCCGTCTCTCGGCTCCGAATCGGGGCGGGCGCCTGAGGAGACTCCGGCGCAGCCCGAGCCCGGCAGCGGCGCCAAGGCCCGCAGGGACGCCTCCGACGGGCGGGACCTGTATCTGAACATTCGGGTGCTGGTGGGCATGATGTCGGCGTTTGTGCTGACGTTTACCTTTGTGGCCCGGATCATCGTGGTCAGCGGCCCGTCTATGGAGAACACCCTGCAGGGCGGCGATCTGATGCTGGTGTGGTCCCTGGGCTACACCCCCAAGCAGGGGGATATCGTGGTGCTTACCCAGGAGAGCTACCAGGAGGACTCCATCGTCAAGCGGGTCATCGCCGTCGAGGGGCAGACGGTGGACATCGACTACAGCTCCGGCGTCGTCTCTGTGGACGGCAGCCCGCTGAAGGAGGAGTATATCAAGGAGCGGATGCTCCTGCCCTCCTACGGCGAGGGGATCAACCACGTCACCGTGCCCGAGGGCTGCATCTTCGTCATGGGGGACAACCGCAACCACTCCGCCGACAGCCGGTACCCCGACATCGGCATTGTGGACGTGCGGTGCGTCATTGGCCACGGCATCGCGGTGATGTTCCCGTTCCACCACTGGAAGGGGCTGTGAGTCATGCCTGATTTCGCGCCGCGCCCCGGCGGACTGGGGAGGTTTTCCATGAATCCAATCAATAAAAGCGTATCCGGGCGGTTTTCCTGGCTGCTCTTCGCCCTGGCGGCGGCCTTCGTGTCCGCCGCTTTGCGCCGCTGGCAGCTGGGCTCCGCCTTCGAGCGGGACACCGGCCTGCCCATACGGGGCGCCCAGGCCAGCGTCATCCTCACCTGCGTGCTGGTGATGGCCGCAGCCTGGTTTATGATCCTGGCCGTCCAGCAGTCCCTGGGGAAGCATCCTGTGGAGCCTGGGCAGGCCCGCCGTTGGGACCTGGTGTTTCTGGACGCGGGGGACCCGGTGTACCCCATCCTGGTGGTGCTGGCGGCGTTTTTGGCCTTGGCCGCAGCGCCCTTCCTGCTGCGGACCGGTATCGGCCAGTGGCTGGCCTATCGGGAGTTGGCGGCCGCCCACGCCAAGGACGCAAGCGTTCAGCTGCCAAGCAGCAACGGCGCGCTGACCATCGCCACGGCGGTAGGTTCCCTGCTGTCCTTCCTGGGCCTGCTCCAGATGGGGCGGGACGGGCTGCACGCCGGGCGGCGGGGCAAGGGGGGCTTTTCCGCCACCTTGCCGGGCATCGCCGGGTGTATCTGGCTGATGGAGAGCTTCCGGGGCCATGCCGCCAACCCGGTGCAGTGGGACTACGCGCCGCTGCTGTTGGCCATCGTGTGCGGCATGGTGCTCTATATGGATTTCGCCGGAATGTCCACCAGCGCGTCCAGGCCCCGCCGGCTGCTGTGGGTGGCGGCCATGACGCTGGTGATGTCCGGGGCCGCCCTGGTGTCCGCGCTGGCGGAGGGCTCCGTGGCCGACGTGCTGCTGCTGCTGGCCCAGGGGCTGACGGCGGCGGCGGTGCTGTGGCGGCTGCCGCCTAAGCTGGAACACCCGCCCACAATGAAAGGAACCCCCATCCCCCAGTCTGGGGAAGCAAGCATACAGGAGGATACCACCGATGAATGACAAGAAATTTTATATCACCACGCCCATCTACTACCCCTCGGGCAAGCTGCACATCGGCCACGCCTACTGCACCGTGGCCACCGACGCCATGGCCCGGTACAAGCGGCTGCGCGGTTATGAGGTGATGTTCCTCACCGGCACCGATGAGCACGGCCAGAAGATCGAGGGCAAGGCCAGAGAGGCGGGGGTCACCCCCCAGCAGTTTGTGGACGACATCGTGGCCGCGCCGGGGGGTGTGCTGGACCTGTGGAAGCTGATGAATATCAGCTACAACCGCTTCATCCGCACCACCGATGATTACCACGTGGAGGCCATCCAGAAGATTTTCAAGGCGATGTATGACAAGGGGGACATCTACAAGGGGGCCTACAAGGGCAAATACTGCAAGGACTGCGAGGCGTTTTGGACGGAGAGCCAGTTGGTGGACGGCAAGTGCCCCGACTGCGGCCGCGAGGTCCACGACGCGGAGGAAGAGGCCTACTTTTTCCGGGCCTCCAAATACGCCGACCGGGTGCGGGACCTGCTGCTGAACACCGATTTTCTGGAGCCCCGCAGCCGGGTCAACGAGATGGTGAACAACTTCATCGACTGTGAGGGAGGGCTGCAGGACCTGTGCGTCTCCCGCACCTCCTTTACCTGGGGCGTACCGGTGGACTTTGATCCAGGCCATGTGGTTTACGTGTGGCTGGACGCGCTGTTCAACTATATGACCGCTCTAGGTTATCAAAACGAGAAATATAACGATTTGGAGAGGTTCTGGCCCGCCGACGTCCACTTTATCGGCAAGGAGATTGTCCGGTTCCACGCCATCTACTGGCCCGCCTTCCTCATGAGTTTGGACTTGCCCCTGCCCAAAAAGGTGTACGGCCACGGCTGGCTGCTGCTGGACGGCGGCAAGATGTCCAAGTCCAAGGGCAACGTGGTGGACCCCTACCTGCTCTCCGGACGGTACGGGGTGGACGCCCTGCGGTTTTTCCTGCTGCGCTCCTTCCCCTTCGGCTCCGACGGCAATTTTTCCAATGAGCTGCTGATCCAGACCATCAACGTGGACCTGGCCAACGATCTGGGCAACCTGGTGAGCCGCACCACCGCCATGGTGGAGAAGTATTTTGGCGGGACGCTGCCGGAAGGGGCCGGGACCACCGAAGCTGAGCGGGCCGTGGCCGTTGTGGCCGCCGCTGACCATGAGGTCACCGAGGGCGCTCTGTGTGGCGAGGGCTGTCAGTTTGACGGTGAGCTCATCGGCCTGGCAGCCGGACTCCGCCGCCGTTACGAGGCGCAGATGGAGAAATTCCAGTTCCAGAACGCCTTGGAGGAGGTTTTCCGTGTCATCCAGCGGGCCAACAAGTATATCGACGAGAATGCCCCCTGGGCCTTGGCCAAGGACATGGAGGCCAATGGCCCCCGGCTGGCCCATGTGCTCTACAATCTGCTGGAGACCGTCCGGGTGTGCACCGTACTGCTCAGCCCCTTTATGCCCGCGAGCTGCGAAAAGATCTTTGCCCAGATCGGGGCGGGGGAGAGCGTCCGAACCTGGGACAGCGTCGGCCAATGGGGCGCGCTGCCCGCCGGCGTATCCGTCACCAAGGGGGAGAACCTGTTCCCCCGCATCGACATGAATAAGGAGCTGGCCGAGCTGGAGCGCATCCAGGAGGAGGCCAAAAAGGCCGCCCTTCCCGCCCTGGAGATCGAGCCGCTGGCGGAGGAGAAGGTGGACTTCGACACCTTCTGTAAGTCCGACTTCCGGGCTGTCAAGGTGAAGGACTGCCAGAACGTGAAGAAGTCGGACAAGCTGCTGAAGTTCACCCTGGACGACGGCACGGGAGCCGACCGGCAGATTCTCTCCGGCATCGCCAAGTGGTACAAGCCGGAGGAACTGATCGGCAAGACCCTGGTGGCCATCGTCAACCTGCCCCCGCGCAAGATGATGGGCCAGGA
>CATLHC010000088.1 GCA_949948775.1 uncultured Oscillospiraceae bacterium | reverse complement strand
AAAGGCCAGCAGCTTTCCCCAGTCCCCCATAATGCCGTCCGCCATCCACAGCATGGGGGCGGCCCAGCTCAGGGACTCCTTCACCCCGGCGGCGTTGGCGGCCAGCCCCTCGATCATGCCGTTGAGGTTGAAGGCGAACCAGAACACCGCCGCCATGTAAATGCCCATGATGATATTCTGCCCCAGCGCCCCCTTGGACACCCGGGCGGACAAAAAGGCCACCAGCGCCCCCAGCAGCACGGACAGCGCCGTGTCCAGCAGGGGCAGGGCCACCACCGCGATGAGCAGCCGCACCCAGAACAGCAGGCTGTGGCCCACCCCGCTCTGGGTCATAAAGGCGCACACCGCCCCAGCGGGGCCCAGCACGAAAAAGGAGAACAGCAGATTTTCCAGATAGATGGCGGACACACGGCCGGCCATCAGCATGGTGGAGGACACCGGCATGGACAGCAGCAGATCGTTGTCCTTCCCGCCGAACACCACCCCTTTGACGGCAAAGGTGGTGAACAGCAACCCTCCCACCAGCGCTCCCATGCCCATGAAGATGAACACCAGCACCTCCATGTGGATGGGCGAGAGCACCTGCATCAGCATGGAGCTGTACAGCCCGGACATATAGAGGCCCAGAAAGGCGATGAGCAGCATGGCCCCCACGCCGGTGGCGGCCTTTTTGCGGCTGTTCCCCCGGGCGTTGGTGGAGGATAGCAGCATGGATTTGACGCTCACCTTCAGCAAGGCGAAGAACTTTTTCATTTGTCTCCCTCCAGCTCCAGGAACACGTCCTCCAGGGAGGAGTCGCCCACCAGCGCCTCGGTGGGGCCGCACTTCACCAGCCGCCCGTCCTTGATGATGGCGATCTGATGGCACAGCTTTTCGGCCACCTCCAGCACGTGGGTGGAGAAGAACACCGCCGAGCCGCTTTGGCACAGGTCGGCCAGATACCCCTTCATGATGTGAGAGGCGGAGGGGTCCAGGCCCACGAAGGGCTCGTCCAGGATCAGCAGCTTGGGCCTGCGGATGAAGGCGGAGATCAGCGCCAGCTTCTGGCGCATGCCGTGGGAGTAGCTGCCGATGGGGGAGCCCAGGCTGCCGGTGAGCTCAAAGGCATCCCCGAATTTGCCGATGTCGGCGGTCCGCCGGTCCGCCGGGATGTCGTAGAGGTCGGCGATGAAGTTGAGGTAGTCGATCCCCTTCATAAACTCGTACAGGTCCGGATTGTCGGGCAGGAAGGCGGTGACCCGCTTGGCCCCCACCGGGTCCTTTTTGATGTCGCGGCCGTCGATGGTGATGGTCCCCTCGGTGAAGTCCAGCACCCCCGCCACCGCCCGGAGGGTAGTGGTCTTGCCCGCCCCGTTGTGGCCGATGAAGCCGTAAATCTCGCCGGGCCGCACGTGGAGGGTCAGGTCGTCCACCGCCTTTTTGCCGCCGGGGTAGGTCTTGGAATAGTGTTCGATGCGAAGCATATTGGTCTCTCCTTTTACAGCACAAATGGGTCTTATTTCAAAGGTTACACCAGGTCAAAGGTCATTTGTACCGCACCGCCGTGCCGTACACGGTGATCTCCGCCGCCCCCTGCATGATGGACGCGGAGGCGTAGCGGATGTTCACCACCGCATCGGCCTCCAGCTCCTCCGCCTCATCCACCATCCGCTTGGTGGCCAGCTGCCGGGCCTCGTTGAGCATGGCGGTATAGCTCTCGATCTCGCCGCCCACGAAGGTTTTCATCCCGGCCATGAAGTCCTTGCCCACACTCTTACACTGGACCACGGACCCTTTCACCAGGCTCAGGGCCTCGATCTCCCTGCCGGGGACATGGTCAATATTGAGCAGCAGCATCCTCTTCCCCTCCCTTGATCTGCTTGATGCGCTGGTACAGCGCCGCCAGCACGCCGATGATGACTACCACCGGCACCGCCGCGATGGCGATGATGACGCCGATGGGCGGCGCGTCCGCCGCGTCTACGGTGAAACCCCACACGATGAGGGCTAAAAACGCCGCCATCATCACCAGGATCACCACCGCCGCCCCCACGGGGCTGATATACCGGGTCAATTTGTCCTGTTTTCCCACGTTCATAAATTTTGTGCCCTCCTGTTCCTGCCGCTCCATGGATGCCAGCACCCCGTCGGCGTCCAGCCCGTCCAGCTGACTGCGGCTGTCCCGGATCTGGGCGCACACGCCCTGGGCCGCCGCCAGGTTGGCCTGCCTGCGCTCCAGCTGGATGATGTGCCGCCCCATGGCGTCCTCCAGGGTGAGCGCCCCGGACTTGAGGCGGAGAATCTCCTCGATGGGCACGTCCAGCATCCGCAGCAGCTTGATTTTTTTCAGCCACGCCACGTCGGCGTCGCTGTAGTCCCGGTAGCCGTTGTCGTTGTTGCGCCCGGGGGTGAGCAGCCCCTCCTTTTCATAGAAGCGGATATTGCCCTTGGTGATGCCCACCAGCTGCTCCACCTGATTGATCTTCATCGTCTTCCCTCCCTCTCGAGACCATGGTACACCTTCCACTCAGTGGAAGGTCAAGGGTTTTTTCAAAAAAATCCGCGCACAACAAAACGACGGGACCGGCCTCTCCCCGCGGGGACGACTCCCACTGGGACATGCGGAAAGTCCAAGTCTTCCACCCTGTCCCGTATGAACTGTCCCCGCGGGGAGAGGTTGGTCCCGCCGCATTGCGAAGAGCTTACACCAGCTCCAGCGCCTGGCTCAGATCGGCAATCAGGTCGTTCACGTCCTCAATGCCCACCGACAGCCGCACCAGGTCAGGGGACACCCCGGCGGCGGCCAGCTCGGCGTCGTTCATCTGCCGGTGGGTGGCGGAGGCCGGGTGGAGCACACAGGTCTTGGCGTCCGCCACATGGGTGGCGATGGAGGCCAGCTTCAGCCCCGCCATGAACCGCTCCGCAGCGGCTCGACCGCCCTTCACGCCGAAGGACACCACGCCGCAGCAGCCGCGGGGCAGGTACTTCTGCGCCAGCTCATAGTATTTGTCGCCGGGCAGGCCCGCATACCGCACCCAGGCCACCTTTTCCTGCTTTTGCAGCCACTCCGCCACCGCCTGACCGTTGGCGCAATGCCGCGCCATCCGCAGGGGGAGGGTCTCCATGCCCATGCCCAGCAGCCAGGCATTCATGGGCGCGGGGGTGGAGCCGAAGTCCCGCATGAGCTGCGCGGTGGCCTTGGTGATAAACGCCCCGCCTAGGCCGAACTTCTTGGTGTAGGTGATGCCGTGGTAGCTGTCGTCGGGGGTGGTGAGGCCGGGGTATTTGTCGGCGTGGGCGTCCCAGTCGAACTTGCCCGAGTCCACGATGGCCCCGCCCACGGCGGCGGCGTGGCCGTCCAGGTACTTGGTGGTAGAGTGGGTGACAATATCGGCTCCCCACTGGAAGGGGCGGCACAGAGCCGGGGTGGCGAAGGTGTTGTCCACGATGAGGGGTACGCCGTGGGCGTGGGCAGCGTGGGCGAACTTCTCAATATCCAGCACCGTCAGGGCGGGGTTGGCGATGGTCTCGCCGAACAATGCCTTGGTGTTGGGCTGGAAGGCGGCGTTCAGCTCCTCCTCTGAGCAGTCCGGGTCCACGAAGGTAAACTCGATGCCCATGCGCTTCATGGTGACGGCAAACAGGTTGTAAGTCCCGCCATAGATGGCGGAGGAGGCCACGATGTGGTCCCCGGCGGAGGCGATGTTGAACACGGCGAAGAAGTTGGCCGCCTGCCCCGAGGAGAGCAGCATGGCCGCCGTGCCCCCCTCCAGGGCGCACAGCCGGGCCGCCACCATGTCGCTGGTGGGGTTTTGCAGGCGGGTGTAGAAATAGCCCTCGGCCTCCAGGTCGAACAGCTTGCCCATGTCCGCGCTGGTCTCATAGCGGAAGGTGGTGGACTGGATGATGGGGATGTTGCGGGGTTCCCCATTGCCGGGGCGGTAGCCGGCGTGAAGGCAGTTGGTGTCGAAATTCATGGTCGTCTCTCCTTTGTTTTATCAATTCAAATAAATTTTGGGGAAAATCTGTCATGGGCGGCGGATTGGGGCAAAGGGACCGGCCTCCCCCTGCGGGGGCAGTTCAGACGCTCTCGCTCACGTGCCCGCCCCCAGCTGCTCGTCCTAGTGGGAGTCGCCCCCGCAGGGGGAGGCCGGTCCCTTTGCCTACGGCGGGGGTGCGGATGAGGGAGGCTTGCCCAATTCCGCCGCAGGCTTTCCTTCTATCAAAATCTGCGCCTGATCCACCGATTCCAGGCTGCGAAGCGTCTCCTCAATGGAACGGATCGCCAGCGCCCGTTCCTCCTCTGACAAGTCCAGCAGCTGTTCGGACAGGTCCGCGGTACACACGCCGTCCTCCACCCAGACAGAGTGGACGGACAGGCCCGCGGGCAGCAGGGAGACCAGTCCCTCCTCCTCCGGTCCGGCGATGAGGGCGGCCAGCACCGCCTTGGCGGGGACACTGCCCTCCGTCAGCCGCAGTTTGCGCAGCTCATAGCCCAGGGTGTTCCCGCCCTCCCGGCGGAAGTAAAGCGCGGCGGTAACCTCTGCCGGCGCCTCCTCCGCGCCGGAGAACAGCACGTCCTCGGGGTAGAGTACCCTCCGGTCCCGGTAGGACTGCCCCCCGCCGTTGGCGGTGATGCGCACCCCGTCCACGCTCTCCAGCTGGGCCAGGGTCAGGGTGATGCAGTAATCGGCCAAAGTCAGGTCAACCCCCACCAGCCTGGCGTACGCGGCGGACAGCTCCACATTGGCCACCCGATCCTCCAGGGACCAGCTGAGCACCCGTGTCCCGGCGGGGGCCAGAGGAGTCAGCTCCGGCCCGTCCACCGCCGGCCCCGCCAGCAGGGCGGACAGCAGCGCCGGGATGGACTGCTCCCGCCCCTGATAGGCGCAGGTGCCCACGGCGGCGGACACCTTGTCCAACGCCGGATTCACCGGGAACCACAGCTTTAGGCCCTGATCCTCCTCCTGCGGCGCGGCGGCGCAGCCGGCGGCCAGAGACAGCAGGAAAATGCCCAGCAGCAGCCTGGCAGCTTTTTTTCTCACATGCCATCCCCCTCTCTCAAGGCGGGAAACTCCGCCTCAAACCGGGTGCCCCGTCCGGCGGGGTTGGGACCCGCGGCGATGTTGCCGCCGTGGAGGCGGGCGGTGTCCCGTGCGATGGAAAGCCCCAGGCCCGTGCCCCCCGCCGCCCTCGACCGGGCCTTGTCCACCCGGTAAAAGCGGTCAAAAATTTTGGGCAGGTCGTCCTCCGGGATGCCAAGGCCGGTGTCGGTGACGGTGAGCACCACCCGGTCCCCCCGGCGGCTCACCGACACGTCCACCCGCCCGCCCGGCAGGTTGTATTTAATGGCGTTCTCCATCAGGTTGAAGGCCACCTGGTAGATGTCGTCCTCCGTGGCCAGCAGGGCGCAGGCCGGCTCCAGGGTACATCTCAGCTCCACGTCGGCCCGCTGGGCTACCGGCGTGAGCAGATGGGCCACCTTCTCCGCCACCGCCCCCAGCTCCACCGGCTCGGGGGTGCGCCCCGCCCCGGCGTCCAGCCGAGTCAGGGCCAGCAGGTGCTCGCTGATGCGGGTCAGGCGCTCCGCCTCCTCGCCGATGTCGGACACAAACTCCCGCACGGTGGCCATATCCACCGAGTCGTTCTGCAAAATCGAGTCGGTGAGCAGGCGGATGGAGGCCAGAGGCGTCTTCAACTCGTGGGACGCGTCGGACACGAACCGCCGCCGGGCCTCCTCGGTGGTCTGAATGCGGTCGGTGAGCTGGTTAAACTCATCCGCCAGCTGGGCCATCTCGTCCCTGCCCAGGGATTCCACCCGATGGTTGTACTCACCCTCCCGCACGTGGCGGATGGCGGACAGAAGCCGGACGGTGTTGCGCGTCAGCGTCTTGGACAGCAGCACCACCAGCACCAGTGCCGCCGCGCAGATGACGATGGAGATGTAGCGCAGATTGGAGAGGATGGACCGCAGCACCTCCGCCTGCTCGGTATCGTGCTCATAAAGGTACACCGATCCCAACGTCATACCGTGGTACATGATGGGCACCGCCGCTCGGGTGTGGACGGCTCCCTCCCGATATTCGGAGCGGGAGGCGTCCTTGCCCCGCAGAGCCGCCGCCACCTCCCCCATGAGGGCGCTGCCCCCCACCCGGTTGTCCAGGGTGGAGCTGTCGTATAAGATCACCCCCAACGCGTCGGTGACCAGCACCCGCGCGCCTTGGGCCTCCTCCAGCAGCGCCATGGTCTGCTCTACGCCCTCACGGGTCAGCGTCTCGGACACCGACAGGGTGGAGCCGATGACCAGGGCCTGGCGCCGCAGCGTGCTCTCCTTGGAGGCAAACACCATGTTCTCAGCCATGAGCACCGGATAGGTGTTCATCACCAGGAGAATGGCCGCCACCACCAGCAGATAGGTCAGGGCGTACTTAAACTGAATGCTGCGGAAAAAGGGCACGCCCTCGTTGGCGCGAGATTTATTCCGCTCGGGACGCCCCGGCGGGTATCCCTCGCTCCATTCCCCTGCTCCTCCTCTCCCCGCAGGGCCAAAGGGCGGCTTTGCGGGGACCCCATTGGAAGATTCCATATTTCGTCTATCCATTTGCCGCGTTCGTATTGCTGCTGAGATAATAGCCCACGCCCCACTTGGTCAAAATGTGCTCAGGGTTGGCGGGATCGGGCTCCAGCTTCTCCCGAAGGCGGCGGATATGCACGTCCACCGTGCGGAATTCCCCGATATACTCATACCCCCACACCAGGTTCAGCAGGTTCTCCCGGCTATATACCCGCCCCGGGTTCTGCATCAGCAGGGCCATCAAATCGAACTCCTTGGCGGTCAGGTCCACCGGCTCGCCGTCCCGCCAGGCCGCCCGCTCGCTCAGGTCCAGGGTGATGGACCCCTGGGTCAGCCGGTCGGCCTCCCGCTGCTGCTGGGCGGCGGCCCCCGCCCGGCGCAGCAGCGCCCGGATGCGGGCCTTCAGCTCCAAAATGTTGAAGGGCTTGGTGATGTAGTCGTCCGCCCCGCACTCAAAGCCGATGATCTTGTCCGCGTCCTCGCTCTTGGCCGTCAGCATGATAACGGGCACGTTGGAAAACTCCCGGATCTTCATGCACGCCTGCAGCCCGTCGATCTTGGGCATCATCAGGTCTAGGATGATGAGGTCATACTGTCCCATCCTGGCCTTGTCCACCGCCTCCTCGCCGTCGGAGCCGGTGTCCACCTGATAGCCCTCGTTTTCCAAATTGAATTTGATTCCCTTCACCATGACGCGCTCGTCGTCAACCACCAATATCCTGGGCATCCCCGGTTCCTCCTGTTGTGATTTTGTCCTGAATGCTGAAAAAGGTGCCCTCCCCGATCCCTTTTACCCGGACCAGGTCCTCCGCATAGCGGTAGGGGCCGTTGGCCTCCCGCTCGTCCAGGATGGCCTGGGCCTTGACCGGGCCGATGCCGGGCAGGGACATCAGCTCCTCCAGCCCGGCGGTGTTGATGTTCACACGGCCCTCCTCCGCCGCCGCCAAGGCGGGCGGCTCATAAGGGAGCTTGTCGAGAACGTTCATTGTTGTGCTTCGTCCTACGAAGCACAACACCATGGCGGCCCCAGCCGCCATGGTCACCGCCCAGATCCGGCGGTCCGCGCCAGACAACTTCATCGCATCCTCCAAAAATCGACCAAAAGCCTGTTTCTCCCAGTTGCATGGGGGAAAACTTTCTGATATAATAATTATATATCGCTTTTGATTTCGCCCGCCTTTCAGCGGCACAATATATTATAACATAGAACGCGGGAGATTCCTATGAAAAAATATCGTTTTCTTTCTCTGCTTTCGGCGGCGCTTATGGCGCTGGCCCTCACCTGCCCCGCCCTGGCCCTGGAAGACCCCGCGCCCCAGGCCAAGGCCGCCATCATCGTGGACGGCGACAACCAGGAGGTGCTGTATGAGTTTCACGCCCACGAACGGATGTACCCCGCCTCCATCACCAAGATCATGACCTCCCTGGTGGTGCTGGACGCGGTGGACAGCGGCGAGATCACCCTGGACACCGAGGTCACGGCCTCCGCCCAAGCGGTGAACCTGCCCTGGGACAGCTCCACCGCAGGAATCAAGGCGGGGGAACAGCTGACCATCTTGTCTCTGCTGTACTGCGACCTGCTGCCCTCCGGCAACGACGCGTGCAATATTCTGGCCGAGGCGGTGGGCGGGACCTCGGCGGAGTTCGTGGCGCGGATGAACGCCAAGGCCCAGCAGTTGGGCATGCAGGACACCCACTTCGCCAATCCCCACGGCCTTCACGACCCGGAGCACTACACCACCGCCTACGACATCTACCTCATGGCCCACGCCGCCATGGACAACGAGACCTTCCGCACCATCGTCCGCTCCCCCTCCTACAACCTCCCGGCCACCAACCTCCAGCCCGAGCGGATCATCTACAGCTCCAACGGACTGCTCAGCAGCTTCTATAACATCGGCTATATTTACGGCAAGGCCATCGGCATCAAGACCGGCTACACCGGCGAAGCGGGCCGCTGCCTGGCCTCCGCCGCAGTGGACGAGCTGGGCCGCACCTTCTACTGCGTGGTGCTGGGTACCGAGGACACCCCGGACGCCAACGGCGCGATGCAGCGCTTGTCCTTCACCGAGAGCAAACGGCTGCTGGAGTGGGCCTTTGACAACTTCCACCACGTCACCCTGCTGGATCAAAACACGGAGAACGTGATGCGGGAGGTGTCCGTCACCCTGTCCGACGAGGCGGACTACGTGCAGGCCGTGCCCAAGGGGGAAATTCAGGCCACCGTGCCCTCCGATTTCGACATCAAGCAGGCGAAGCTGGACATTCAGCTGCCCGACAGCATCGAGGCCCCCGTCACCGCTGGGGACAGGCTGGGTACCGTCACCCTGTGGTATAACGGCGTCGAGTACGGAACGCTGGACATGGTGGCGGCGGACAGCGTGGAGCGGTCCGAGTTCCTGTACACGATCCAGAGGATTGAGCACTACTGGAACCAATGGTGGGTCAAGGCGCTGGCCGCAGCGGGGGCGGTGCTGATCGTCACCCTCGTCGTTTTTGTGGCGGTGGTGCTGCCCAAGCGCAGGGCGCGGCGGCGCTACAGCCGGGCCGGCGGCGGACGGCGGCCCAGCTCCAACTATCGCGGCAGGCGCTGATTGGGCGGATTTTCCCTATTTTTGTCACATTTTTCACGCTGTTCACGGTTTTTTCACAACGTTCATGGAATCTTCACAAAAGGTTC
>CATLHC010000087.1 GCA_949948775.1 uncultured Oscillospiraceae bacterium | reverse complement strand
CGATGATATAAACCCACAGAGACATGCCCCCAGGCACCACCAGCAGGACGGTGGCTATGCGGACGATGGTGGGATCGACACCGAAGTAACGGGCAATGCCGCCGCAGACGCCGCAGATCATGGCGTCGGGGCCTTCTGTACGATACAGTCGCTTCATGACGAAAAACTCCTTTCGGTTATTTTAAACTGGAATATGACGAATGGTATAGGCGTGCGGGCGTCTCAGTACCGCTCTACGGTGACGTCGCCGCTGACGGTGGTCATGGAGTAGGCGGGGCCGGTGCCGTCGCCGTAGATGGCGCAGCCTCCGCGGTACTGGACGGGGAAGGCGAAATCCACGTCGCCGCTGACGGTCTTGTAGCGCAGAGTGAAGGGGCCGGCGTCGGGCAGGCGGGCCTCGCAGTCGCCGGACTTGGAGGACAGCTCCATGGCCTCGGGGAGCTGGGAGGTCTCCACCTGGACGTCGCCGCTCATGCTGCTGCCGTAGAAGCGGCGGGTCAGGCCGGACAGCGCGATGTCGCCGCTGGCGGTTTTCACCACAGCGGTCTCCGCCTGCCCCCGGAGGGCGACATCACCGCTCATGGTCTCCGCCCGCAGGTCGGTACAGGCGCCCTCCAGGTCCAAATCGCCGCTGGCGGAGTTGAAGGTCAGCCGTGCGCAGGCGCGCAGGCGGCAGTTCAAATCGCCGCTGGCCGTCTTGACGGTGAGCTGGTCGATGTCCAGCCCGTCCCGGTCGATGTCCACGTCGCCGCTGGTGGTGGACACTGAGATGGTCTCCCAATGGCGGCGGGGGAGGAACAGCTCCACATCGGCGGAGCGGAAGCCCCGGCGGGAGAAGAAGGAGGAGCTGGCCGTGCGGCCCTCTCGGATGGTGAGCACCCCGTCGGCAGAGCAGGTCACGTCCAGGTCGTCCACGTCGCCGTCGATGATGACCCCGGCGTCGGGCGCCTCGCTGACGTGGATGGATACGTCCCCGGCCACCGTCTGCACGTTCAGCCCCCGCAGGTCCTTCAGGGCGCTGACGGAGTAGGAGCCGTCGTCATTGTTTGTCATGGATGCGCCCTCCCCGGAAAACTGGGGGCCGGGGCCCGGCTGGCCCTGTCCCTGATACTCGCCCCATTGGGCGAAAAAGCCGCCCCGGGCCTTGTCGTAGCCGAAGCCGTAGACCACGTCCTTTTTCTGCTTAGGTCCCCCGCCGGCAAAGAAGCGGCCCTCATCGCGGTTAAGCTCCGCCTCGAACTCCCAGCCGTCGGGGCCGGGGGCGTCCTGAGGGGCGGAGGGGCCGGAGGCGGCGTCGGATTCCGGAGGCGCACCGGGCGCGGACTCGTCGGGCCGGGTGTTGAAGTGGAGGCGCACATTGCCGTCCTTGTTCTCCCAGGTGGTGCGGCGTTGGATGGACTCCTTGGCCTGGAGCAGCGCGTCCTTGGCCTGGTCCACGGCGATGCGGCACACCTCGGCCACGTTGGCGAAGATGGCGTCCAGATCGCTGGGTCCGCCGCCGGGCTGGCGCTGGGGGCCGCCCTGGGGCTGGCCGGGGCCCGCGCCCAGGTAGCTGAGCAGCTCGTCCACGTCGCCCAGGTCCTCCATGGCCCGGCGGAAGGCGTCCTCGTCGCTCATGCCCGCGGCGGTCATGTCCAAAAAGCGGTGGTACAGGTTGTCGGACAGCTCCTCCACCACCTCGTCCTTCGCGGTGGAGGGAGGGGCGGCGGCCAGCTTGGCGGACACCGCGTCGATAAATCTGCGCTTGATCTGTTCCATTGTGTTTAAACCTCCTCTACCGAAGTCAGCGCGTCCAGCAGGGCGCGGGTGTTTTCCCACTCCTGGCGGGCCTCCGCCCAGCGTCGGCGGCCCGCGTCCGTGATGGCGTAGTACCGCCGCCGGGCGCCGGGGCCGTCGTCCCCCCAGTAGGAGGCGATCAGGCCGGATTGCTCCAGACGCTTGAAGGCGGTGTATAGGGTGGCCTCCTTGAAGCCATACTCCCCTTGTGTGCATTCTAAGATATTTTTATTGATCTCATAACCGTAGTTGTCCCCGCGCATCAATTGTGCTAAGATAATCGTGTCCGTATGGCCGCGCAGGGTGTCCGCTGAAATCGACATGGCGTCCTCCTTCCTGTCATGTGGATGCTTGAGATACCTCGTGAGCCGAAGTAACTTTGTGAACATACTATAGCACGAGATACCTCGCCTGTCAAGGTATTCGCCAAAAAATTTTTGCGCCCCTTTTTTCTATGCGGGGCGCGGTAAGGAGATGTATCAAATGAGCGATTGTACCCACGACTGCTCCTCCTGCGGCCAGAGCTGCGGGGAGCGCACCGAGCCCCAGGACCTCCGCAAGCCCGCCAACGCCCAGTCCCACATCAAGAAGGTCATCGCCGTGGTCAGCGGCAAGGGGGGCGTGGGCAAGTCCGCCGTCACCTGCACCCTGGCCGCCGCCATGGCCAGGCGGGGGAAGAAGGTGGGCGTGCTGGACGCGGACATCACCGGGCCGTCGGTGCCCCAGGCCTTCAACGTCCACCAGCGGGCGCAGGGGTCGGAGGACGGCATCCTGCCCGCCGTCACCCAGGGCGGCGTCAAGCTGATGAGCCTGAACCTGCTCATCGAGCGGGAGACCGACCCGGTGGTGTGGCGGGGGCCCATCATCGCCGGGGCGGTGGAGCAGTTCTGGACCGATGTGGTCTGGGGTGAGCTGGACTATCTGTTCGTGGACATGCCTCCCGGAACGGGGGACGTGCCGCTGACGGTGTTCCAGTCCCTGCCGGTGGACGGGGTGGTTGTAGTCACCGCGCCCCAGGCCCTGGTGGGCATGATCGTCACCAAGGCGGTGCGGATGGCGGAGATGATGAATGTGCCCGTGCTGGGGCTGGTGGAGAATTACTCCTTCTTCCGCTGCCCGGATTGCGGCGGAGAGCACCCCGTGTTCGGGCCCAGCACCATCGACGCGCTGGGGGAGTCGCTGTCCCTGCCGGTGCTGGCCAAGCTGCCCATCGATCCGGCCTTGGCCCGGGCCATGGACGCGGGGCAGGTGGAGGGCTATGCGCCCAACCCCCTGGACCAGGTGGCGGAGCGGTTGGACAACGCATAAGAAGTGAGAGCTGCCCGGAGTCAAGGAACTCCGGGCAGCTCTTTTCCTTTTCGGCCCTTGTCAAACCGGGTCGGGTCTGCTACAATGGATAAAATTCGACAAAATTCGACCTAATTCGACCTCTCCGACGGAAGGGATTCCCAGGAGAGGCGGGGTGAAATCCGCATAACATAGACAGAGGACCAAAGGGGGCGGGAAGATGGACAGAGCAAGCATTGACCAGGGCGCGGCGCGGACGGCGGCGGAGCTGCGCCTCCAGCTGGCCCAGATGACGGCGGCCACCCAGATGCTGGAGCAGAGGACCGCGGATGAGAAGAGCAAACGCTATCTGGCGGCGATGGAGCAGAGCATCTGCCGGATGCTGCGCGTCGTAGGGAGGCTGGAGCTGTCCGCCCGGCTGGGCGAGGGCGGGGAACCGCCCCGGCTGGAGAGTGAGCTGATCGACCTGGCCCAGCTCACCCGCTCGCTGGGGGAGCGGCTGGGAGAGCTGCTGGCCTATGCCGGGGTGGAGCTGACGGTTAGCGCGCCTGAGTGGATGGGCGCACTGGCGGACGAGGGACTGATTCGGCAGATGCTGATGGAGCTGGTGTCCAACGCCGCTAAGGCGGGGGGGCACGTTGCCCTGACTCTGGCGCAGCACGGTCAGCGGGCGGTATTCACCGTGGAGGACGACGGGCCGGGGGTGGGGCCGGAGCTGCTGAGCAGGCTGTTTTCCAGCGCGGAGGAGTCCGTGCCCGACTGGCGGAAGGCCGGCGTGGGCGTGGCTATAGCCCGGCGGGTGGCGGACCTCCATAGCGGCGCTCTGGTGGCGGAGTGCGCCGGAGAGGGGAAGGGACTGCGGGTGGTGGCGTCCATCCCCCTGGGGACGCCGGGTGGCGGGGTGCTCAAGACGCCCTCCGCCCTGAGCTGGGACCGGGGAGGATTTGACGAGGAGCTGATCGCCCTGAGCGTACTGCTGCCCGTTGAGGCCTTTGGGCCGCGGGATAACTGAACAATCCACCCAGAGGCGCGCCGAGGGCGCGTCTCTTTTTTACGCGGAAGTGAGCGGTGTGGAGCCCGCCTTGACGATGTCCGCCACCGCCGCCAGTACCTCCCCATGGGTCTGGTCGAACAGATGGGTGTAGATGCGCTGGGTGATGTTGGGGCTGCTGTGGCCCATGGCCCGGCTGATTTGATACATGGGGACCCGGGCGCTGTTGGCCATGCTGGCAAAGGTGTGGCGCAGGCCGTGAAAGGTGATGGGGACCAGATTATTCCTCTGGATAAAGGCGGCAAAGGCCGCGGACATCAGATTGGGGTGCAGCGGACGGCCCACGCTGTCCAGCAGCAGGAAGTTGTCCGGCCCGCAGGGCATGCCGTCCTGGATGCGCTTGTCCTGGAGCTCCTGGAGCAGCTCCAGCAGGTCGTCCAGGGCGGCGATGGACAGGGTACGGCAGCTGTCGGCGGTCTTCGGGGGCTTTTCCACCACTCGGTAGCCCACGGTGGTGCGCACCCAGCGCACTGAGATCTGGCCGGAACTCAGGTCCACGTCCCGCCAGCGCAGGCCCAGGATCTCGCTGCGACGCAGGCCCAGAAAGCAAGCCAGCCAGACGGGAACCTCCAGCGGGTCCCCCTTGACCAACTGGAGAAGCTGGGCCAGGCGGGCAGGTGTGTAGTAGGACACCTCCACCGTGGTGGCCCGGGGCGGCGTGGCCCGCTGGATGGGATTGGCGGGGATGACACCCTGGCGGAAGGCGGATTTCAGGGCGGTGTGAAGCAGGACGTGGTGCTTGCGGATGGTGTTGGGGGACAGGCCCTTTTCCTCGGCCAGCCACTGGTAGTAGCCGTTAACCAGTTCCGGCGTCAGGTCGGCCAGCCGCACATTGCCCAGGGCGGGGCGGATGTGGTTGTGGATGATACTGTCATAGCCGTTGATGGTGGTGTCCGCGCGGCACGGCTCGATATCCTTCTCCATCCAGATGTCCAGCCAGCGCTCCAGGGTGACGCTGGCGCTGGCGGCCGGCTTGGCCTGGGGCATGGGAAAGCCCAGCTTGGGGGAGGAGATGGGGCGCAGGATGATGCGGCCGGTGCGGGTGTGAGGGTGTGACATGATAACAGCTCCTTTTCTCTAGTATTCGCGGCGGGACCGCCGGTTTGGGCAAAATAACAGAGCGTTATTTTGGAATTATATATTATAACTTGTTATGTGCGGGAAGGGAAAGGGGGCCTTGACTTTTTGGCGGTTTGGCAATACAATATGATGATCCTGTCTAGGATATGGAGAAAACCCCATTTTTATATAAAGGATTGAATTTGACATGGCACAGGACAAAAATAAGCAGGTGAGCCAGATCACCGATATGGATGTGGACTTCGCCCAGTGGTACACCGACGTGTGCACCAAGGCGGAACTCATCGACTACTCCAGCATCAAGGGCATGTTCATCTACCGGCCCTACGGCTATGCCATCTGGGAGAATTTCCAGCTCGTGCTGGACGGGATGTTTAAGGAGACGGGCCATGAGAACGTGTATCTGCCCATGCTCATCCCCGAGTCTCTGCTCCAGAAGGAGAAGGACCATGTGGAGGGCTTCGCCCCAGAGTGCGCCTGGGTGACCTACGGCGGCAGCGAGAAGCTGGAGGAGCGCTGCGCCATCCGGCCCACCTCCGAGACCCTGTTCTGTGAGCACTACAAAAATGTGATCCACTCCCACCGGGATCTGCCCAAGCTGTACAATCAGTGGACGTCCGTGCTGCGCTGGGAAAAGACCTCCCGCCCCTTCCTGCGCCACCGGGAGTTTTTGTGGCAGGAGGGCCATACCATGCACGCCACTGCGGAGGAGGCTATCGCCGAGACGGAGCAGATGCTGAACATCTACGCCGATTTCTGCGAAAACTACCTAGCCATGCCGGTGGTGAAGGGCCGCAAAACCGATAAGGAGAAATTCTCCGGCGCCGAGGCCACCTACGCCGTGGAGTGCATGATGCACGACAAGAAGGCCCTCCAGGCGGGCACCTCCCACTACTTCGGGGACGGCTTCGCCAAGGCGTTTGACATCACCTTCGCGGGCAAGGACAACCTGCCCCACCACCCCTTCCAGACCTCCTGGGGGGTGTCCACCCGGCTCATCGGCGGGGTCATCATGACCCACGGCGACAACAACGGCCTGGTGCTTCCCCCCAAGGTGGCCCCCATCCAGGTCATTGTGATTCCCGTGGCCCAGCACAAGCAGGGCGTCATCGAGGCCAACGAGGCCGTGATGGACCGGCTCAAGAAGGCGGGCTTCCGGGTGAAGATGGACGCCTCCGACAACTCCCCCGGCTGGAAGTTCGCCGAGTACGAGATGAAGGGCGTGCCCCTGCGCCTGGAGCTGGGCCCCAAGGACATGGAGAAAAACCAGTGCGTGCTGGTGCGCCGGGACAGCGGCGAGAAGTCCTTCGTCTCCCTGGACGGCATTGAGGACACCGTGGCCAGGATGCTGGAGGAGGTCCACGCCGGGCTGTACGCCAAGGCCAAGAGAAACCTGGAGGAAAACACCTACCCCTGCGCCACCTTGGAAGAGGTCAAGGAGAAGATGGCCTCCCGGGGCGGCTTCGCCAAGACCATGTGGTGCGGCGATTTGGAGTGCGAGCTGAAGATGAAGGAGGAGGCGGGGGTATCCTCCCGGTGCATCCCCTTCCAACAGGAGAAGCTGGGCGACGTGTGCGCCTGCTGCGGCAGGCCCGCCAAGCATATGGTCTACTGGGGCGTGGCCTATTGACCGCCTAAGATTGTGAGACTTCCCGTGCCGCCCTGCGCCAGCAGGGCGGCGTTTCGTTATATTGCACAGGAGCTTTCCCGGTAAAAGACTGAAAACCGTGAAAAAACTTTATGTTTTACGCAAAAAAGTCCTTGACTTCCGGGGTGTTCCTGTTGTACAATAAGCAAGCGCCTGTGAAAAGGCGCACTGCGATGATGCGGGAGATTGCTCGCCCGGCGAGGTAACTTCCGCGGAGTATGTCCGTAAGATCGGGCGGCTGAGGGGCTCATTACCATGGCGTATATCGCCCTGGATGGGTAGGACCGGCCTGCTTTGCGCCGGTTTTATTCATGCCGGGGAGTGATACGCACGGAAACGTGGATTGAATCGCTTCTCACCCGTTACGGAGATTGAATGCAGTCCTACCGTCAACTTCGTATCAAGGAGGAACAACAATGGCAGCTCAGAAAGAAATGATCCGTATCCGGCTGAAGGCCTACGACCACCAGCTCATCGACCAGGCCGCCGAGAAGATCGTGGAGACCGCCAAGCGCAGCGGCTCCGAGGTCTCCGGCCCCATCCCCCTGCCCACCAAGCGGGAGATCGTCACCATTCTGCGCTCTCCCCACGTGAACAAGGACTCCCGGGAGCAGTTCGAGCGCCGCACCCATAAGCGGCTGATCGACGTGGTGAAGCCCTCCGCCAAGACCGTGGAGGCCCTTCAGAGCCTGGACCTGCCCGCCGGCGTGGATATTGAAATCAAGCTGTAAGCCCAGAAAATGAGCGCGGCGCAGCCGCGCCCCAAACCGAAGCCCAGCGAAGCGGGTTCGGTTTGGAGAGGAAAAGCAAGGGAGCGCAGCGCAGCTTTCGCCGCAGGCGGAAGCGAAGCGCGGCGGACTTTGCTTTGACGAAGTCAGTACCGCAGTCCGCCGCGTTTTGAGGCGGACGGGTCAAGTCGGCCGAGCAATGGCAGCCCAATGGCCACCTCGCCCGACCAATAACCTTATAAGGAGGAATACACATGGAAAAGGCCATCATCGGCAAGAAGGTGGGTATGACCCAGATCTTCGACGAAGCCGGTAAGGTCATCCCGGTCACCGTCATCCAGGCGGGCCCCTGCACCGTGGTGCAGAAAAAGACCGAGGAAAAGGACGGCTACACCGCCGTCCAGCTGGGATTTGAAGAAGTCCCGGAGAAGAAGCTGTCCAAGCCCGAGGCGGGCCACAGCAAGAAGGCCGGCAAGTGCCTGCGGGTGCTCAAGGAGTTCAAGCTGGACAACGCCGCCGAGCTGAACGTGGGCGACCAGCTCACCGCCACCGTGTTTACCCCCGGCGACCGGGTGGACGTCACCGGCATCAGCAAAGGCCACGGCTACCAGGGCGCGGTGAAGCGCTGCGGCGGCCATGTGCAGAAGAACACCCACGGCGGCGGCCCGGTCCACCGCCATTCCGGCTCCATGGGTTCCAGCACCGATCCCTCCCGGATCTTCAAGGGGCACAACGGCGCGGGCCAGATGGGCAACGAGCAGGTCACCGTCATGAACCTGGACGTGGTCCAGGTGGACGAGGAGCTGGGAGTCATCGCCGTGCGCGGCGCGGTGCCCGGTCCCCGGGGCGGCGTGGTCGCCCTGCGCTCCAGCGCCAAGAAGCTGGCCGAGAAGCACACCGCCGAGGCCGCCGGGCGCGTCAATCCCCAGAAGCAGTCCGCCCGCGTCAACCCGCAGAAGGCCTCTGCGCGTAACAAGTGAGAAAGGAGAGAATGACAAATGCCTAAAGCGAACCTTTATGATATGGCCGGTAAGCAGATCGGCGAGGTCGAGCTCTCCGAGGCCATCTTCGGCATCGAGCCCAACCAGTCCGTGGTCCACGACGTGGTCAAGAACCACCTGGCCAACTGCCGTCAGGGCACCCAGAGCAGCCTGACCCGGGCCGAGGTGTCCGGCGGCGGCAAGAAGCCCTGGCGCCAGAAGGGCACCGGCCATGCCCGTCAGGGCTCCACCCGGGCCCCCCAGTGGACCCACGGCGGCATCGTGTTCGCCCCCAAGCCCCGCTCCTACCGCTACACCCTGAACAAGAAGGTGCGCCGCCTGGCCCTCAAGTCCGCCCTGAGCGCCAAGGCCGCCGCCGGCAATGTGCTGGTGGTTGACAAGCTGGAGATGGGCGAGATCAAGACCAAGACCTTCCAGGGCTTCCTGAACGCGGTGGAGTCCAAGAAGGCCGTGGTGGTCACCAGCGACTCCAACGTGGTGCTGTCCGCCCGGAACATCCCCGGCATCGTGACCAGCCCCGCCAACCTCATCAACGTCTACGACATCGTCAACGCCAACCAGGTCATCATCGACCAGAAGGCGCTGGCCGCCATCGAGGAGGTGTTCGCCTGATGAAGACCGCATACGACATCATCAAGCGCCCCATCATCACCGAGCAGTCCATGGCCGCCGCCACCGAGAAGAAGTACACCTTCGAGGTGGCCCAGGACGCCAACAAAATTGAGATCGCTAAGGCCTGCGAGGAGATCTTCGGCGTGAAGGTGGCCAAGGTCAACACCCTGAACATGCAGGGCAAGGTCAAGCGCATGGGCCGCTACCCCGAGGGGCGCCGCCCCCACTGGAAGAAGGCCATGGTCACCCTGACCGCTGATTCCAAGTCCATCGAGTTCTTCGAAGGCATGGTGTAAGGAGGAGATTAGAGAATGGCGATCAAGACTTATAAGCCCACAACCCCCTCCCGCC
>CATLHC010000086.1 GCA_949948775.1 uncultured Oscillospiraceae bacterium | reverse complement strand
AGCAGTTCCGCGCTTACTACGAGAAGGCCGCCCGGATGAAGGGCAACACCGGCGACGAGCTGATGACCCTGCTGGAGCGCCGCCTGGACAACGTGGTGTTCCGTCTGGGCCTGGCCGCCACCCGGCGTGAGGCCCGCCAGCTGGTCAACCACGGGCATTTCACCGTCAACGGCAAGCGGGTGAACATCCCCTCCTACCTGGTGAAGGAGGGCGAGGTTATCGCCGTCTGTGACAAGAGCCGCTCCTCCGCCAAGTTCAAGAAGATGGTGGAGGACGACCGGTTCGTGGCCGCTCCCAAGTGGTTAGAGAAAAATAAGAACGCTCCGTTGGAGGGCAAGGTCATCGCCATGCCCCAGCGGGACGACATCGACTTCGACGTGGCCGTTAACCTCATCGTGGAGTTGTACTCCAAGTAATGCCGCTCCCACGGCAACCAGGCGCTCAGCCCGGCTTTGAGGGCTGCGGGACCGCCTCCCGGCGGCCCGTGCGGGCGCCCGGCAGCATTCGCCAATGTTAAAGGAGGGTAACACACGAATGGTAGAAATCCAGAAGCCGCGCATCGAATGTATTGAGAACGTTGGCGACGAATCCTACGGCAAGTACGTGGTCGAACCCCTGGAGCGGGGATACGGTACCACCATCGGCAACTCCCTGCGCCGTATCCTGCTGTCCTCCCTGCCCGGTACGGCGGTCACCGGCATCAAAATCGCCGGTGTTCAGCATGAGTTCTCCGTGGTCCCCGGGATCAAGGAGGACGTGACGGAGATCGTACTCAACATCAAGGGAATTGTCGCCAAGCTGTACAGCGAAGGGGTCAAAACGGTCTACATTGAGGCCGCCGGGGAGGGTGAGGTCACCGCCGGCGACATCAAGACCGACAGCGACGTGGAGATTCTCAATCCTGACCACCACATCGCCACCTTGGGTCCCGAGGCGTCCCTGAACATGGAGCTGACGCTTTCCCAGGGCCGGGGCTATGTCACCGCAGATCGGAACAAACCCGCCCAGGCCGTGATCGGGCTGATTCCTGTGGACTCTGTGTACACGCCCGTGCGCAAGGTGAACTATTTTGTGGAGAACACCCGCGTGGGCGACGCCACCGACTACGACAAGCTGACCCTGGAGGTCTGGACCAACGGCACCATCTCCGCCCGGGACGCGGTATCCCTGGGCGCCCGCATCCTGGTGGACCACTTCACCCTGTTCACCGACCTGTCTGAGACTATGGGCTCCAAGGCTACGGTGGTGGAGAAGGCGGAGGCCCAGCGGGACAAGGTGCTGGAGCTGACCATCGAGGAGCTGGATCTGTCCGTCCGGTCCTTCAACTGCCTGAAGCGGGCCAACATCAACACGGTGGAGGATTTGATCTCCAAGACCGAGGACGAGATGATGAAGGTGCGCAATCTGGGCCGCAAGTCTTTGGAGGAAGTCATCAACAAGCTGGCCATGATGGGCCTGTCCCTGGCCAACGACGAGAATCTTTAAAACAGCGCAAACACTGTTTGAGGTCCCCGTGAAAGCCCAGCGAAGCGGGCTTTCGCGGGGAGGAGGCATAGCGGAATGAGTGAGCTTTCAGCGAAGCTGGAAGCGAAGGATATGAAGCTTGTGCCGACGAGGCGGCGCGGGAGTATGTAACGTTCCTGTCTGCGCGCATCGCGCTTTGATGTCCCGGGAAATGCCGGGCGCCTGAACGAATTTAACGGACTTCGCCACGCGAGGTCGAAGGAGTGCTTAAAAATGGCTAAGAACCGCAAGCTGGGCCGTTCCAGCGACCAGCGCCGCGCCATGCTGCGCGCCATGACCACCTATCTGCTGGAGAATGGGCAGATCAAGACCACCTACGCCCGCGCGAAGGAGGTCGCTCCCATCGCGGAGAAGATGATTACCCTGGCCAAGAAGAACGATCTGGCCGCCTACCGTCAGGCGCTGTCCTACATCACCAAGGAGAGCGTGGCCAACAAACTGTTCCACGAGATTGCCCCTAAGTACGCCGACCGCAACGGCGGCTACACCCGGGTGCTGAAGATGGGTCCCCGCCGCGGCGACGCCGCCGAGATGGCCATCATCCAGCTGGTGTGAGTTACTTTTTTTCGAGAGAAAAAGTAACCAAAAAGAGTTTTAATTCGTTTCCAGCCGTGGTGGGAGTCCTAAGTTCCCGCACGACGACAAACGAAACAGGCCCTCCGCCAAATTGGCGGGGGGCTTTTGCTATGCCAGAGGATTTTTGCTCGAATTGTTCGGAAATCAGCGGGATTTTGCCGAGAGCGCCTATTGACTTTGACACAGAAATGTGATAGTATTCCTGCATCAACAAGTACATACCGTTTGATAGAGGCGCGGACGCCATGCGTACCGCGGAGCAAGGCCAGGCAGCCGCTCCGCGGGAGAGGGACGAGCCGCCGAAGGGGAAGGGACCTGCCTGGGTCCCCAGCCTGGGCCGTGGGAGAATATCCCCCGGACTGTCACGAATCGTGGAGCGCTATCAATTCACCGCCCGGTTTTACGGGCGGCGGGTCTCGTCCATACCGGGCGCTCCTATGTGGAGCGCCCATTTTTTGTGGTCATGCGGCATCTGCTTGTACATAAAGGAGAGAGAACAATGAGAAGAACGAGAAACCGTCTGGGCATGATCGCGCTGATCGTCATGCTGGTCTTCGCCCTGACCACCACCGCCTTCGCGGCCGACCAGGACCCCACGGAGATTACCGGCACCAAGTACGTTGAGTGCCCCGACTGCGGGACTCTGGGCGTGGTACTGTCCGATGCGGGGGAAGCCGTTCCCTGCGAGACCTGTGTGGACAGTGAATACCCGGGTTATATCCAGTCCCCCAGCCGCTGCTTCAACACCCCCTTGGCCCTCCTGCCCCCCATCGTTGCCATTGCTTTGGCCCTCATCACCAAGGAGGTCTACTCCTCTCTGTTCATCGGTATCCTGGTGGGCGGGCTGCTGTACTCCAACTTTTCCTTTGAGGGTACCCTCCTCCACGTGTTCAGCGACGGCATTGCCGCGTCCTTGGCCGGGAACGTGGGCATCCTGGTGTTTCTGGTGATCCTGGGAATCATGGTGTGCCTGATGAACAAGGCGGGCGGCTCCGCCGCCTTCGGCCGCTGGGCCCAGAAGAACATTAAATCCAGGGCCGGAGCCCAGCTGGCCACCATTTTGCTGGGATGCCTAATTTTCATCGACGACTATTTCAACTGCCTCACTGTGGGCAGCGTCATGCGGCCCGTCACCGACAAGCACAGGATCTCCCGGGCCAAGCTGGCCTATCTCATCGACGCCACCGCCGCCCCGGTGTGCATTATCGCCCCCGTGTCCTCCTGGGCCGCCGCCGTGGCGGGCTTTGCCGAGGACGGGCAGGGGCTGAACCTCTTCATCCGGGCCATCCCATACAACTTCTATGCCCTATTCACCATCGTAATGATGGTGGGACTGGTGCTGCTCGACGCCGACTTCGGCTCCATGGCAAGGTACGAGAGGAACGCAATCGAGAAGGGCGACCTGTTCTCCGGCCCCAACCCATACGCCGGGACCGCCGACGAGACGGACGAATCCAAGGGCATCGTGCTGGACCTGGTGCTGCCCATTGTGGTGCTGGTGGTTTCCTGTGTGGTGAGCATGATCTATACCGGCGGCTTCTTCTCCGGTACGGATTTCGTCACCTCCTTCGCCGACGCGGACGTGCATTTGAGCCTGATGCTGGGCTCGGCCTTCGGCCTGTTTATCACCCTCATTTACTATGTGATCCGCCGGTCCATGTCCTTCAAGGAGATGATGGACTGCTTCCCCGAGGGCTTCAAGGCCATGGTGCCCGCCATCCTTATCCTCACCTTCGCCTGGTCGCTGAACAACATGACCAGCTCTCTGGGGGCCAAGTTCTTCGTCCGCGACTTTGTGCGCACCTCCGCCGGAGGGCTGCAGATGCTCCTGCCCATTATCGTGTTTGTGGTGGGCTGCTTCCTGTCCTTCGCCACCGGCACCTCCTGGGGCACCTTCGCCATTCTCATCCCCATTGTCCAGAATGTGTTTGACATGTCCAACCCCATGGCCATCATCTGCATCTCCGCCTGCATGGCGGGCGCGGTGTGCGGCGACCACTGCTCCCCCATCTCCGACACCACCATCATGGCCTCTGCGGGTGCCCAGTGCGACCATGTCAACCACGTGTCCACTCAGCTGCCTTACGCCGTCTCCTGCGCGGTGATCGCGGGGATCACGTACCTCATCGCGGGCGTGCTGGCCTTCGCGGGCGCGCCGGGGCTGATCGCGCTGCCCATCGGCGCGGTACTCATGATCGGGTTCCTGTTTGTGATGAAGAAAAAAAGCGCATAACGTATAAACCCCTGCCTTTCGGCGGGGGTTTTGCCGTGCAACGTTGACTTTTGGAGTCGAAGCATGTAAAATAAGAGCGGGTCCCGTGCGAGGGAACCCGGCGACGGCAGGCGGTTTGGCTACGCCAACCCGAAAGGGGGGACGTACATGCCCATTCTTGTGACCTTTCATCCGTTCGGTTTTACCGTAACGATTCGGATCACAAAAAGGGACAACCGCCACTCCGGCAAGTGACGGTTGTCTTGCGATATTTGCAGTAACTAAAACTTGTTAGAGCCAAACCGCCTGTCCGGAGGAACGAGCACGGGACTCACTATTATTATAACCTCCGGGCGAAAATTTGTCAACCCCGCCCTTGCACCGGAACGTGCAAAGCGCGGGCGGTTATCCCTCCCCGATGGGAGGGATAAAATGATGCAACAAACAGAAAAGTACAAACTGAATCTGGTCGAGAGGGACGATGTGTTCAGCCCGGACGCGCTGAACGAGAACATGGAGAAGGTGGAGAGGGCGCTGGAGAGCGAAGCCGCCGCCCGTGCAGCCGCCGACGCGGCGCTGGATCAGCGGCTCCAGGTGTTTGAAGCCCGCCATGTGGCCATCGGGACGTATGCCCCGGCCTTGGAACCGCTGGACATCGACCTAGGCTTTGAGCCGAAGGCGGTGCTGTTCCTAGCCACCAATGACAGCATTTTCAGCGGGATGCTGGTGCCCAATGCCGTCAGATACGATGCCGCGCTCACAGCCACCGGCTTTCATATTGAGGCTGCGGGCGGAAGCTCCAGCTCGGCAATTTTGAACCGCGGCGGCGTCAGGTTTGCCTATCTGGCGCTGGGTTGACCGCAAAAAAACCCCCCGGAACTCCGGGGGGTTTTTTAGTGCTTGCTCGCTCGTTCTGCGTTTCGAACTGTTAGGTCAGTGCCCGATCAGGGGTTCTGATCCCAGCAGACGTAGATGCAGGTGACGACCAGCGGGTTGTTGGCGTCAACCACAGCGGCGACCTTCAGGGCGCGGGCAGTAACGGGGCTGATGGAGCCGGCCTCGTTCAGAGTGGCCAGATCAGTGATGCCCGGCCAGACATAGCCGTTGGAGGTGCCGATCTTCGGGCTGTTGGCGGCATTCAGGTTGACCACCTTGGCGTCGGCCACACGCAGCAGCTTGCTGGTATCGGTCCCGGTGAAGGTGGCGGTCTGGGCGTCGCGGGTCACGGCGGAGTAGACAGCCTCGGTCAGATACTCCACGCCGTTGGCGGCGGGCAGCAGAGTCGCGACCTTCCCGTTGGTCAGATAGGTGCCTTCCTTGCCGGCGGCGCCGAAGACGCCATCCGCAACCTCGCCGCCGCCGCTCCAGGCGCCGGTAGCGGGATCGTAGGCGCCGGCGGTGTAGATGGGCTCACCGTCGTTGGCCTTCTTGCCGGTATCCCGCAGCTGAACGAAGGTGTCGGGAACCAGCTGGATGTCGGAACCGGCGTTAACACCGGTCAGGTTGGCGTCGCTGTTCGCAGCAGCCACGCTGGGATCGTTGGTCAGCCACAGCTGCTGTAGCTCGCCGTCCAGGTACAGGTTGTACTTCCAGGCGTCGGTGCCCCAGGAGTTGATGCTGGTCGGAGTGGTGTCACCCACGTAGTACAGGCCGGAACCACCGGTCCAGGTCACCGCCTCCTTGGGCAGGATGATGGTGTCGATCTTCATGGAGGTGGCGCCGCTCTGGGCGTAGGTGTAGGGGCTCTCGGTGTAGTAAGTGAACTGCTTGGCGGCAGTGGCGGTCCAGCCGGAAGCCAGGCTGATGGTGTTGTTCATATCGATCATCACGTGAGCCGCGCTGCCCTTCAGCTCGCTGATGCCGTTGTACACCTCAGCCTTGACGCTGTCGGTGCCGAAGCCGGACACCAGGATGAACTTGGTGGCCTCGGTGAAGTACCGGTCGCCATTGGCCTTGGTAACCTTGGCGCCCACAGTGATATCGTCCTTGGCGATGTCGATATGAGTCACGTCAAAGGCGGGGTTGTCGGTGGTGCCGTTAGCCGTAACAGCCGCGCTCTTGACGCCCAGACGGGCCATGTTGTTCAGGTACTCGTTGCGGTTGATGTTCAGGTCGGCGACCACGCTGTCCGCAGTAGTGCCCTGGATGGCGAAGCCGGTGTACGCGCCCTTGGCGATGCCGTTGGTCGCGCCGGTGCCGCCGGCAGTGGCGTCACGGAAGGGGATACCCAGCACGTTGGTGCCGTTGATGGTGGTCTCGGTGACCTTGGCCGGGGCAGTGCCGCTGAAATTCGGCTCCGCGGTGGTGCCGTCAGCCTTAGAGGGGAACCAATACTTAGCCACAGGCACGGTCTTGATCTCGCCGTTCAGATCAACGCCGGTCATGTAGTAGTTGAAGGTACTGGTGCTGGTCTTCTGGTCGTAGTCCAGATAGGTGCCGTACAGGAAGGTCTCGCCGAAGGTGCGCTCAGCGCCCAGGTACTTGCCCTCATAGTCGGTGTAGAACTTGTAAGTGGTGTTGGCATAGCCCTCGCGCCACTTGCCGATCAGGGCCAGGTCCTCGTTGGCGTTGTTCCACAGCCAGCCCTGGGGGATGGCGCTGACAGGAGCCTGGCTGTTGGTAACCTTACTGGTGTTGGCAGTGGCTTCCTTCGGGTTGGTGATGACGACGGTGTCATAGAACTTGGAACGCTCCAGGACGGTGCCATTGTCCAGAGTCACGGTGCCCTTGTCCACATTGTAGGCGACAACGGTGCCCTCAACAGTGGCGGTCACCTTGTTCAGCAGGAAGTAGGCGCGCTCCTCGCCGGTGGTGTTGATGGCCTGCGCCTCAGCGGCGGAGACGGTGCGCGGAGAGGTACCGGTGATATGGATACCCATGTGGTAGTCGCCCAGAGCCTTGGCGGAGTCGCCCACCAGGGCGGCCTGCGCGATGACGCCGGTCAGTGTGCCGGTGGTGGCAGGGACCAGCTTGGTGTTCTTGCCAGCGGTAGGATTAGCGCCGCCGGTGCCGGTGGTGATGAACATGGTCTCAAGCTGAGCGGCAGTGCTAGCGCCGGTGCCCACAGTGCCCAGGTCCTGGGTAGGCATACCCAGAGTGGGCACGCGGTTGACGCTGTTGGACTCAGTGATCTGAGAGGACTCGATGTTCAGGGAGATGACCGCGTCCAGCTTCTCGTCGCTGTTGTTGGAGATCAGCTTGTACATATGCACGGGGCTGGCGATGGGGTTGGCCTCGTCAACGGCAACGCCGTTGCCCGTATCAGCGGCGGCACCAAAGGCAGAGCCGAACTTGCCGAAGGAGTTGTTGAACTCGACCACGGTGTTGGCATTGATGCCCTTGAAGCCGGACTCTTTGGCCAGATCGAACAGGTTTTTGCCGCCGTCAGCAGCGTTATTGGCCGTAGTATCCACACAGGTGGGGTTGGTGGGATAGGTGGTGGTGCCAGCGTTGACGCCGGGCACGATGGTGACCACGTCGGTCTTGGTGGCCTTATCGAAGTAAGCGAACACGTGCTTCTTGTTGTTGGAAACAACGCCGCTGCCGTCATCAAACCACAGCTTCAGCTTGTGACCGATCAGGTCGATGCCGGTCTCCAGCTCGTACTCAACGTTCAAGCCGATCTTCACGTCAGGCGCGGCGGCGTCTTTGGCGGGCTTGCTCGTATCGTAGGTTTCCGGAGTGACCACGGTACCTGCCCAGGTGTAGGCGGAGAAGTCGAGCGTCTCATACAGGGCATCGGCAGTAGCGGTGGCCTTGGCGGTCATATACCGGGTGGTGCCAGCGTAACCCATGACGGAGCCGTCCTCGCCGGTCTGCTGGTTGCCCAGCAGGATGCCGTCCTCATCCAGAGTCAGGCCGAAGATGTGCTTGCCCAGAGTGGGGTTGGTGGAGGTGCCCACCACGCCGCCGCTCATGCCGGTCTGCTGATAGCCGAAGGCGGGGGTGTACACGACCATGGGCACCTTGGCGTCAGCCTGGAACAGCAGCTCCGCCACCACGTCGCGGCGGGAGGCCAGATACAGGGTGTTGCCGTAGTGGGTGGTCTTGATGTTGGTCAGAATGCCCAGCTGAGTGGCCAGAGCGGACACGTTGGTCTCCCAGGTGGTGCCCTCGAACTCGTGGTTCTTGTCGTAGCCGATGGCACGCAGGATCATGGCCAGCGTCTCATACCCGGTGACGGAGTCATAGGGGTTGAAGTAGCCGTTGTGACCCTTGATGTAGCCGGCGTTGGCGCAGTAGCCCACGTAGCCGGCGAACCAGTCGCTCTCGCTCACGTCGGCGAAGTTGCCGTAGTTGGCGTAGGTGCCGGCGCGGGTGTCGTCCACGTCGCCGGTGGCCAGACGGTAGATCAGGGCCGCCACCTCAGCGCGGTTGATGGTGTCGGCGGGACGGAAGGTCGCGGCCTCCGCGTCACCCTGAAATACCTTCATGCCGGTCAGGACGTCGGTGGCTTCCACGAACGCTTCGGTGATGTTCGCGGCGTCATCAAAATCCTTGGCGGTGTTGGCGGCGTTCGCGGTCAGCATCAGGCTGAACGCCATGACCATCGCCAGAACCAGCGCGAGGAACTTCTTCAAGTTTCTCATTGGATTTGTTTCCTCCTTGTTTATTTTTGCCTAAATTTCGTCACTTTTTGACAGATTTCGAATGGCGAAGGATAAGCCATCCTCTCACCAGGGGCGGCGTGACCGGCGCGGCTCCGCCGGGCAGAGAACCGGCACTTTTCAGCCACCCTCCACAGGATGTTTCGCCCCGTGAAGCGCCGGGGAGGGGGCAGGATGGAATGGAACGCCCGCGCGGAATCCGGAGGGGCCGGGCGGCGGAAAAGAGCGGTGCGCGGCGGAATTTCTTTGAAATTTTTTGAAGCAACCGCGCTTTTTTGAAAGCGCACCGTATTCCGGCGCGCAGGGCCGCATCACTATATATAGCCGACCCCCCCGGGCGGAGCACACCATGAGTTGTGAGCGCCGCGCTTCCAGCCCGTTGCAGTGTTTCCGGCAACTTCCGGCTATGTTACAGTTGTGTTACACTTGAGCTTGACCCATTGACTTTTGCCGCCGCCGGGTGGTATCATGCGTTTAGCCTGATGGACGGAACTGCTTGGCTGAGAGGATGGCTTATCCTCACATCCTCCTCCATAAAGTTCTCAAAATTCGGCAAAAATAGACAAGGAGGAAACAAATCCAATGAGAAACTTGAAGAAGCTTCTCGCCTTGGTTCTTGCGATGGTTATGAC
>CATLHC010000085.1 GCA_949948775.1 uncultured Oscillospiraceae bacterium | reverse complement strand
CCACCGGTGCCACCGGCGCTACTGGAAGCACGGGCGCCACGGGCGCCACCGGCGTCACCGGCGCCCCGGGCGCCACCGGCGAGACAGGCGTTACCGGACCCCCCGGCCCCACCGGTGCCACCGGCGCGACGGGCGCCACCGGTGCCACGGGCGCCACGGGCGCCACCGGTGCCACCGGTCCCACCGGCGTCAACGTCACGGCTACCTCCAGCTTCGCGGCCAATACCAGTGGATCGGTACTGGCGGTGGTGCTGGCGGGCGTGCTCGTTCCGCTGCCGGACGCCCAGGTGCTGCCCGCCGACATCACGGTTAACGGGGCCAACACCATTTTCACCGTGAATACCGCCGGGCGTTATCGCTTGTCCTACGAGGTGAACACCACCGCCTCTCTGGCCAGCGGGACTACCTTGTTGATCAATGGTACGGCCAACACGGCTTCCACCATCGCGCCGCTGGTGTCCCTCAGCCACTTCTCCAATGAGGTTATGCTGAACCTTGCCGCCGGCACCACCGTATCCCTGCAAATGTTCGGGATCGTGTCCGCCGCGACGCTGCTTCCGGGCTCCGCAGGCGCTTCCCTGATGATCACCCGTCTGAGCTGAGGAGGTGCAACGGTATGTCGCAGCCCAATTTTCCCGTCATTGATCCTCCTCTGACCCGGGACGGGAGCGTCAATGAGATCATTGCCTCCATCGCCGCCGAGGAATTGAGCCTGAGCCACATTTTGAACGCCGAGGGCGAGAAGCTGCAGTACGTCCTGGGCACGCTGCCTGGACTCAGCGACGGCGCGGACATTGAGGACGTCTTGGACGTCAACAAAAGTGTCCAGCGGACGTTGGATGATATCACCCAGCAGCAGCTGCTGCTGGGTGCGAAGCTGAGCGCGGTGCTGGACGCGCCGGTATTCACAGGCCCCACTGGGGCAACTGGTCCCGCTGGCCCCACCGGTCCCGCCACCGGGGCTGTCGGCCCCACCGGTCCCGACGGTCCGGAAGGCCTTGCCGGAGCGGACGGCGCAACCGGACTGCCCGGCGCTGCGGGTCCCATCGGGCCTACCGGCGCGGACGGATTGCCCGGCGCTGCCGGAGCTACGGGTGCGGAGGGGGCAGCCGGTACCGTCGGCCCCACCGGCCCCACCGGCCCCACCGGTATCACCGGCGGCACCGGCCCCACCGGAGCCACAGGCGCCACCGGTCCCAACGGCGCCACCGGTCCCACTGGAGCCATCGGCGCCGCCGGCGCGGTTGGCGCGGGCGGCGCTGCGGGCGGCATCGGAGCCACGGGCGCCACCGGCGCCACCGGTCCCAACGGCCCCAACCCCACGGCGACAGCGGGCTTCGCCGCCAACACGGCGGGCACCAGCCTCTCTGTGGCTTTGGGCGGCACACCCATTCCGCTGCCCAGCGCCCAGGTGTTTTCGGCGGATATCACCCCCAACGCGGGGAACACCGTCTTCACCGTGGCCACTGCGGGGCGCTACCGCATCTCCTACCATGTGAACACCACGGCGGCCCTGCTGATGGGCAGCCGCCTGGTCATCAACGGGGTGAACAACACGGCGTCTACCATCGCGCCGGTGCTGTCCGTTTCCAACTATGAAAATGAGATCGAGGTCAATCTGGCCGCAAACTCCACCATCTCCCTCCAGCTCTACCCCCTTGTGCTGGCCGGGGTGGCGGTGCTGATCAGCGGCGGCGCGGGCGCGTCCCTGATGATCGTCCGGCTGAGCTGACCGAAAAGCCCTCAACTCCATTTGGGGGCGGTGCCTTGGAAAAGGCACCGCCCCCGCAGCTTTGAATCATTGAGGAGGATGTTCATGATCACAGTCAGCCTGTGCATGATCGTAAAAAATGAGGAGGACGTGCTGGCCCGCTGTCTGGAGAGCGTGTCGGACCTGGTGGATGAGATTGTCATCGTAGACACCGGCTCCACCGACCGAACGCCGGAGATCGCGGGGCGGTTTACCAGCCAGGTGTACGACTTCGCCTGGATAGACGATTTCGCGGCGGCCCGGAATTATGCCTTTTCCCTGGCGAAAAAGGACTATTGTATGTGGCTGGACGCGGACGACGTGATCCTGGACGGGGATCGGGCGGCGTTCCAGGCACTGAAGGAGACACTGGACCCCGACGCCAATGTGGTTATGGCCAAATATAATACGGGTTTCGATGAGGATGGGAACGTGACGTTTTCCTATTTCCGGGAGCGGCTCATCAAAAACCACGCCGGCATGCGGTGGGAGGGAGCCGTACATGAGGCGGTCACGCCGGTGGGCCGGGTGGTGTACAGCGGGTTCGCCGTCACCCACCGCAAGCTTCGCCCCTCTGACCCGGACAGGAACCTGCGGATCTATGAAAGCCAGCTGGCGCGGGGCGTAGAACTGGAGCCCCGCCAACAGTTTTATTACGGGCGGGAGCTGTACTACCACCAGAGATACGAGGAGGCCGTCCAGGTTTTGGAAGGCTTTCTGGACGAGGGGCGGGGCTGGGTGGAGAACAACATCGACGCCTGCTGCCATTGCGCTTACTGTTATGAGCGCACAGACCGACCGGAGCTGGCGCTGCAATCGCTGCTGCGCAGCTTTGCCTACGACCGGCCCCGGGCCGAGGTGTGCTGTGAGCTGGGCCGCTGGTTTTTTCAGCGGGAGCTGATCTCCCAGGCCGCCTATTGGTATTCGCTGGCTCTGACCTGTGTACGGGACGACAGCCGCGGCGGCTTTATCTCCCCCGACTGCTACGGCTATCTGCCCTGCATCCAGCTTTGTGTGTGCTATAGCCGTCTGGGTAACTTGGAGCGCGCGGAACAGATGAACGAGCTGGCGGCGGCTTTCAAGCCGGATGCCGCCCCAGTCCTGCACAACCGGAACTTTTTCCAGAGCTTGAAAGTGGAGAAATGACGGATGTCCTGCACCAGCGATCAGCCCGTGTCATTTGGATTCCCGCTCGCCAAACGACTGCTGATGACGCGCAATCGCCAGAGACTGATGTGCCACAGCGAATTCCTCAAAAGCGACTTTGTACACTCACCCCATAAAGTGCTTGAAATCTGATGGTTTCAAGCACTTTTTTCATATAAAAGAACGCATAAAGCCGCACACTCGATCAACATAAGCATAGGTACATCCCCTAAACCACAGATTCTACCACATCTTCTCTATCCCAGCGCCACATCCAACGCAAGCATCACCGTGAAACCCGCCGCGAAGAACAGCGTTCCCAGGTTGGAGTGTTCTCCGGCGGACGCCTCCGGGATCAATTCCTCTACCACCACGTAAATCATGGCTCCTGCCGCGAAACTGAGGAGATAGGGCAGGGAGGGCAGGATCAGCCCTGCGGCCCAAATGGTCAGCACGGCGGCCAGTGGTTCCGCTGCACCGGATAAAACGCCATATAGGAAAGCGCGTCCTTTGCCCACGCCCTCTGCCCGGAGGGGCATGGAGATGATGGCCCCTTCCGGGAAGTTCTGGATGGCGATCCCCAGGGACAGGGCCAGGGTTCCGGCGGTGGTGATGCCGCTGTTTCCGGCCATCCAGCCCGCCAGCACCACACCCACCGCCATACCTTCCGGGATGTTGTGGAGGGTAACGGCCAGCACCAGCATGGTGGTCCGCTTCAGCCGGGTATGGGAACCTTCCGGCTGATCGCTGTTTTGATGCAGGTGGGGGATCGTTCTGTCCAATATCAGCAGGAACAGAATTCCCAGCCAAAACCCCGCAACCGCAGGGAAAAACGCCCACCGGCCCATATCCGCAGCCTGCTCCATGGCGGGCACCAGCAGGCTCCACACGGACGCCGCCACCATGACCCCGGCGGCAAAACCGGTCAAGGCCCGCTGTACCAGCGGGCGCATTCCTCTTTTCAGGAAAAATACGCATCCCGCGCCCAAGAAAGTCCCCAGGAAGGGAAGGAGCAATTCAACCAATACATGTTTCATCATTTTTTACTTGTGCCTCCAAATAACACGGCACGGATTACTTCGACTCACCGAAGCAGGTCCTTGCCATGAGAAAACCGGTATCTGTCAAGGAACAAGGAGGCATGAGCAGCCTTCCGCTGCCCATGCCTCCTCACCGAATTGATCGTTTTCAATTTTTAATGACAGCCGCGGCAGTTTCCGCAGTCGCCGTTACAACCTCCGCCGGATTTGTGGGACTTCCACAGAGAGCGGACGGCCAACGCAACAACAGCGGCTAATACGGTGATCACAATGATGTTTCCTAATATCGCGGGCATTACTGGACACTCCTTTTCATTACTTCGCGGCGGCGGCCACGGAGGTCAGCCGGTGGGACTGCTCCTCGCCCTGATACCCTTTGCGAAACAGCAGGTAGAGGATACCGGCCAGGGCGGCGAGGGCCACGACAGTCCACAGGTTGAAGCCGACGGTTCCGGCGATCAGCCCGCCGAGTTGGCAGACGATCATGGACACCACATAGGCAAAGACGCACATATAGCCGATGGCAAAAGCGGTCCACTTGCCGTTGTTCATCTCCCGCTTGATGGCGCCCATGGCGGCGAAGCAGGGGGCGCACAGCAGGTTGAAGATCATGAAGGAATAGGCGGTGATGGCCCCAAAGTCGGCCCCCACCAGCGCCCAAATTTCCTCGCCGTTCTCACTGATCTCGCCGGCGAAGTGGTAGAGGGTGCCGAGGGCGCCCACTACGTTCTCCTTGGCGATGAGGCCGGTGAAGGAGGCCACGGTGGCCTTCCAGGCCATGTCGCCCGTCCAGCCCAGGGGGTAGAAGATCCAGGCGATGGCGTTGCCGATGGCGGCCAGCAGCGAGGAGTTGTTGTCCTCCACCGCCCCGAAGGCCCCGTCGGTGAAGCCGTAGCTCTGAAGGAACCACAGCACAATGGTGGACAGCAGGATCACCGTCCCGGCCCGCTTGATGAAGGACCAGCCCCGCTCCCAGGTGGCCCGCAGGACGTTGCTGGCGGAGGGCGCGTGGTAGGCGGGCAGCTCCATGACGAAGGGGGCGGGCTCCCCGGCGAAGGCTTTGAACTTCTTCAGCATGATGCCGGAGATCACCACGGCGGCGATGCCGATGAAGAAGGCGGAGGTAGCCACCCAAGGCGAACCGCCGAACACCGCCCCGGCAAACAGGCCGATGATGGGCATCTTGGCCCCGCAGGGGATAAAGCCGGTGGTCATGATGGTCATTTTCCGATCCCGATCCTGCTCAATCGTCCGGGAGGCCATGATGCCGGGGACGCCGCAGCCGGTGGCCACCAGCATGGGGATGAAGCTCTTGCCGGACAGGCCGAAGCGGCGGAAAATCCGGTCCATGATAAAGGCGATCCGGGCCATGTAGCCCACGTCCTCCAGGATGGCCAGCAGCAGGAACAGCACTAGCATCTGGGGCACGAAGCCCAGCACGGCGCCTACGCCGCCCACGATGCCGTCGATGATGAGGCCGTAGAGCCAGGTGCCCTCCGCCACGCCCAGAGCGGTCAGGGCGCTCCCAAACCAACCGGGAACCAGCTCGCCGAACAGGGTGTCGTTGGCCCAGTCGGTGCCCCAGGTGCCGATGCCGATGCCCCAGGCCTCGCCGGAGCCGTCAAAGAGGGCCGCCGGGGAGGTGCCCATGGCAATGGAATAGATGGCAAACATGACAAGGGCGAAGATGGGCAGGGCCAGAATCCGGTTGGTGACGATCTGGTCGATTTTGTCGGAGACAGACAGGCTGTGCTTCACCGCTTTTTTTCGCACCGCCTTGGTCACCACGCCGTTGATGTAGGCGTACCGCTGGTTGGTGATGATGCTCTCGGCGTCGTCGTCCATCTCCGTTTCGCACTCGGCGATATGCTGCTCCAGGTGGGCTTTCAGGTCATGGTCCAGGTTCAGCCCCTCCAGAACCCTCTCGTCCCGCTCAAAAATCTTGATGGCGTACCAGCGGAGATACCCCTCCGCCACCCTGCCCTGGATGGACTCCTCAATGTGGGCCAGGGCGTGCTCCACGCTGCCGGTGAACACATGGGGCAGCTCCCCGGCCTGATGGCGCTGGGCCAGCGCCACGGCCTTTTCCGCAGCCTCCATGCCGCCCTCCCCCTTGAGGGCGCTCATTTCCACCACCTCGCAGCCCAGGGCGGCCCCCAGCTTGGCGAGGTCGATGGTGTCGCCGTTTTTCCGCACCAGATCGATCATGTTCACCGCCACCACCACGGGCAGGCCCAGCTCGATGAGCTGGGTGGTGAGGTAGAGGTTCCGCTCAATGTTGGTGCCGTCCACGATATTGAGGATGGCGTCCGGCTTTTCGCTCACCAGGTAGCTTCGGGCCACCACCTCCTCCAGCGTGTAGGGGGACAGGGAGTAGATGCCGGGCAGGTCCTGGATGACCACATCCTTATGCCCCTTCAGCTTGCCCTCCTTTTTCTCCACGGTGACCCCCGGCCAGTTGCCCACATACTGGCTGGAGCCGGTGAGGGCGTTGAACAGGGTGGTCTTGCCGCAGTTCGGATTGCCCGCCAGGGCAATTTTGATGTCCATCTGGTTCTCTCCTTTCGAATGTTAGTTACAGCTAACCTTTGGCGCAAATAACAGCGGCTTGCCGCCGCGTTGATTTACTGGACTTCGATCATCTCCGCGTCGCCCTTGCGGACGGACAGCTCATAGCCCCGGACATTCAGCTCCATGGGGTCGCCCAGGGGGGCCACCTTGCGCACAAAAACCTCCACGCCCTTGGTGATGCCCATGTCCATGATCCGGCGTTTCACCGGCCCTTCTCCGTGGAGCCGCGCCACAGTCACCGTCTCGCCAACGTTTACGTCTTTCAGTGTTTTCATTTGCTCTCCTCCCGTTTGTTGTCTTAGATCATAATGCGGTTTGCCATGGTTTTGTCCAGTGCGATCCGGCTGTCCTTCACCTGCACGATCAGATTTCCCGCGATCTCGCTGACCACCGTCACATCACTGTCCACCACAAAGCCCAGCTCCGCCAGATGCTGCCGCACCTCGTCCTTGCCAGAGATCTTGCGGATGGTCGCCGTTTCGCCCGCCTTTGCCATTGTCAGCGGCATCATTTCTTCGCCTCCCCCTGCAATGTGGTTAGCAGAACCTAACCTTGAAATCGGCCTTAGTTTACTACCACTAACTGCCGTTGTCAAGTTCCTTTGAAAAAAAACTTGCTTTTTAAGTTGGAATGTGCCAACCTGTGCATAGACGCACCAATATGAGGAGGCTTTTTTGTAAATATTTACGAATCGGCTGAGGACTACCTGGAGCGTATTTTGATGGCCCGAGAGAGAAAGGGGATTGTCTAGTCGTTGATTTGCGACGGATTATTATCTGTGCTCTCCTGCTTTCCACCGAATCCGCTCACTTTTCAGGATTCGCCATCTGCCATTCATCTTGTGAAGCCATTTGCCGGAGTACAACAATGGTAACCTCTTGCTCCATCACAGTTACCCCATCTTGATTTACTGTTTTGCAACAGTATTTTACAATTCCCCGGTCTGGTTTCTTGCTTGGTTTGCATTCCAGAGGGATAATGCGGCAATGAATTGTGTCGCCTACTTTAGTGGGCGATAAAAACTTCGAGTCTATTTCCGTCCCGCCGATCACCGTGCCCTCAAATTTCCGAGTTTGGAATCGAAGGCCCGACGCGATAGCCGCAACGAGCATCCCCTGGGCCGTCCGCATGTGGCTGGGGGTTCGCTTTGCAAACTCCAAATCAACATGCGCTGCGGTGAAGTCCCCCGACAGCCCGGCAAACATGATGATGTCGGTCTCGGTAATCGTCCGCGCCGGGGTGCAGAATTCGCTTTCGGTGAGCCAGTTCTCAAAATATAGGCCCACCGTTTGATATTGATCCTGTGTATGGTCTTCTTTAGACATAAAATATGCACTCCTATTCAAACGATATTGACAAATCAAATTACATGGTAATATAATAATCGTGTTGTATTAAGCCGCTGGAGTTCGATGGTTTGAACCCAATACCCTATAAGAAAGAGGCCTGGTCGCGATTGACATTAAAGCTCTGAAATATTTTCATACGATTGTGGAAGAGGGCGGTGTTACCAAGGCCGCCAAGGCACTTCACATGGCGCAACCTCCTTTGTCCAAGCAGCTGCAGAAGCTGGAGGAAGAGCTGGGCACACAGCTGTTTATCCGCTCCGGCACAAAGCTGATTTTGACTCCCCAGGGGGCTCTTCTCAACGAGCGGGCGGTTCAGATACTTAGATTTGTGGAGCGGACGAAAACTGAAATCGCGCAGATCGGGCCGGATATCTCAGGAACACTCCGCATTGCCAGCATCAAGTCCTACGCGCTGAACCGGCTTCCCCCCATTTTAGGCCGTTTTAAGGAAAAATACCCAAAGGTAAACTTTGATTTGCTTTCTACCACCTCTTTGCAAGGGGCGAAATCGGTTCGGAATAACTTAATGGATATCGGCATTATCCGCCGATATTCTGTGCCGGACGACCTTGAGTATGTGGACCTCGAAGTGCAGAATTGGTTTGTGCTTTTTCCCAAAGACCATCCGCTTGCTCAAAACGGGAAAAGCAGCGTGACGTTGGAGGAGCTGTCGAAATATGACCTGCTTCTCCCCAAAAACAGCATCGTCAGCCAGACGATCCGCGGGCTTTTTCATATGAGCGGTTTTCATGTAAACGTCTGCGCGGAGTATGAGCCGTGGACGCTCGGAGCGCGGCTGACCTCTGCGGGCGTGGGACTTGCTCTGGCTCCCATCACGATTGGCTCGGAGTTCAGAAACTCAAGACTGGCGGCAAAGGTGATTGACTCGTTTGACTTTTCCTCCACGATATCTGTTATCTATAACAGCTATTCCGGGCTGTCTCAGCTCTCCAAGACGTTCCTTTCTGAAATCCTTGGGCATGCTCCCAATCATGAGCGTGAATAACAAAATAAGAGGAATTTTGACATTCAGCGAGCGTATAAATATACGCTCGCTGAATGCTTTGTGTGAAGTGTACCCCAAGTCAAGGACAAGGAGAGTTTTTTGTCTTCGATAAAAAGGGGGTGAAAAAGTTATTTGTCTGTTTTAGGCGGTGGAACGCTGAGAGGATACTGTCCGGTCATGAGATATCGGTAATATTCGGCCGGAGCCAAGCGGGCGAGATCCCACTGATAGCGCTCGTTATTGTAATAGTCGGCCCAGGCGCGGATCGCCTCATGGATCTGCTCAAAGCAGGTACAGCCGGACAGGTCGATCTCATCCTTCATGTGGCCGAAGAAGCTCTCCTGGGGCGCGTTGTCCCAGCAGTTGGCCCGGCGGGACATGGACTGGCGGAGCCGGCTGTCCTTTACCAGCTGGACAAACTTCACGCTGGTGTAATGGGCACCCTGGTCGCTGTGGATCAGGACTTGGGCCTGTAAGGATGGGCCATGGCGTTCCATCAACTGGTTCACGGTTTCCAGGATGAAATCCACCTCCAGGGATTCGCTCAGTACCCAGGCCAGAAGCTCTTTTGTGCAGGCGTCGATGATGGCGGACAGATAGCAGCGGGGAGCCCTGCCGTTGGAAATATACGTAATGTCGGTGAGCAGGACGGCCCTGGGACCGTGGGTCTCAAACTCCCGGTTCAGCAGGTTGGGGGCCACGTAGGATGTCTTGAGGGCTTTCGCCATGCGGCGGTAAGGGTTCGCCTTCCGAATAGGAC
>CATLHC010000084.1 GCA_949948775.1 uncultured Oscillospiraceae bacterium | reverse complement strand
GCGTCGGCGTACTCCTCCAGGTGCTTTTGCCCCTCGTCCCCCTCCAGCTCCTGGACGGTCTTTCGGGCCAGCAGCTCCATGGAGGAGTTGCTCCGGGAGAAGTTCAGGTACTTGCAGCCGTACATGATGGGGGGGCAGGCGGAGCGCATGTGGACCTCCTTTGCCCCCGCGCCGTAGAGAAAATTGACGGTCTCCCGCAGCTGGGTGCCCCGGACGATGGAGTCGTCCACGAACAAAAGCTTTTTGCCCTGGATCAGTTCCGGCACAGGAATTTGCTTCATTTTGGCCACCTGGTTGCGCACCTCCTGAGAGGCAGGCATGAAAGACCGGGGCCAGGTGGGGGTGTACTTCACAAAGGGCCGGGCGAAGGGCTTGCCGCTGGCGTTGGCGTAGCCGATGGCGTGGGGCACGCCGGAGTCGGGCACCCCGGCCACCCAGTCCACGTCGGGCAGGGCGCCCTTTGCCTTTTCCGCCCGGGCCATGATCTCCCCGTTGCGGCAGCGCATGACCTCCACGTTCTGCCCCTCGTAGTTGGAGTTGGGGTAGCCGTAGTAGGTCCACAAAAAGGCGCAGATGCGCATTTTGTCCCCGGCGGGGGCCAGGGTTTCCCAGCCGTGGTTGGTGACCCGGACGATCTCCCCGGGGCCCAGCTCATAGGCATTGTCATAGCCCAGCTTGGTGCAGGCGAAGGACTCGAAGGATACGCAGCAGCCCTCGTCGTTTTTCCCAATGAGCACCGGCAGGCGGCCCAGCTTGTCCCGGGCGGCCACGATGCCCTCAGGGGTGAGGATGAGGATGGTGGACGAGCCGTCGATGACCTGCTGGGCGTGGCGGATGCCGTCCACCAGGGTGTCCTTCTGGTTGATGAGCGCGGCGGTGAGCTCGGTGGCGTTCACCTTGCCAGAGCTCATGGCCATAAACTGGCGGGTGTGTCCGTTGAAGCACTCCTCAACCAGCGCTTCGGCGTTGTTGATGATGCCCACGGTGGAGATGGCGTATACCCCCAAGTGGGAGCGCACCAGCAGGGGCTGGGGGTCGGTGTCGCTGATGCAGCCGATGCCGGAGGTACCGTGGAATCCCTCCAAATCCTTCTCGAATTTTGTGCGGAAGGGGGTGTTCTCAATGGAGTGGATCTGCCGCTGGAAGCCGTCGTTCTCATCGTAGATGATCATGCCGCCCCGGCGGGTGCCCAGGTGGGAGTGGTAGTCCACACCGAAAAAGATATCAAGGGTCACGTCGCGCTTGGAGACCGCGCCAAAAAATCCGCCCATCGCTTATTTCCCCATGAGGCGGCGGCTCATCTCCTGATAGGCCCCCTCCACATTGCCCAGGTCCCGGCGGAAGCGGTCCTTGTCCAGCTTTTCCCCGGTCTTGGAGTCCCAGAACCGGCAGGTGTCGGGGGAGATCTCGTCGGCCAGCACAATGGTCCCGTCGGCAGTTTTGCCGAACTCCAGCTTGAAGTCCACCAGGGTGACGCCGCAGGCGGCCAGCTCCGCCTTGAGGAAGTCGTTGACCTGGAAGGCGTACTTTTTGATCAGCTCAATCTCCTCCCAGGTGGCCAGCTTCAGGGCCACGGCGTGGTAGTCGTTGATGAGGGGATCGTGGAGATCGTCGTTCTTGTAGGAGAACTCAATGGTGGGCGCGTCGAACACGATGCCCTCTTCCACGCCGTACCGCTTGGCGAAGGACCCGGCGGAGATGTTGCGGATGATGACCTCCAGGGGGACGATATCCACCTTCTTCACGGCGGTCTCCCGCTCGCTCAGTTCCTCCACAAAGTGGGTGGGCACGCCTGCTTTCTCCAATTGCTGCATGAGAAAGTTTGTCATCTGGTTGTTGATGGCGCCCTTGCCGGTGATGGTGCCCTTTTTCAGCCCGTCGAAGGCGGTGGCGTCGTCCTTGTAGGACACGATGACCACGTTGGGGTCCTCGGTGGAAAATACCTTCTTGGCTTTGCCCTCGTAGAGCTGCTCAATCTTGTTCATTCTTATCGCTCCTTCAAAAATGTATTTTATATCATTTTACCGGTACCCGCCTGTTCCGTTGTCGAGCGGAGACGCTGCGGTACTGACCACGCTGGTAACGGATCAAAAGTTCTTTTTCGGTTCCTTTTTCTTTCAAGAAAAAGGAACAAGTTCCGCCTGTAATTTTGCCTCTTTCTCCGCGATCTGGGCGGCCATTTTTTCCCGCGCCACGTCCAGCTTGGCGGCCAGCGCGTCGTCGGAAACCGCCAAAATCTGCGCGGCCAGCACGGCGGCGTTTTTAGCCCCATTGATGGCCACGGTGGCCACGGGGATGCCGCTGGGCATCTGGACAGTGGCCAGCAGGGCGTCCAGCCCGTCCATGGCGCCCCCCCTCATGGGGATGCCGATGACGGGCAGGGTGGAGTTCCCGGCGAAGGCCCCCGCCAGATGGGCGGCCATGCCCGCCGCGCAGATGAGCACGCCGAAGCCGTTTTTCCGCGCGTTTTTGGCGAAGTCCGCGGCGGCGGCGGGGGTGCGGTGGGCGCTCAAAATGTGGGCCTCATAGGGGATGCCGAATTCCTTGAGCTGGGCGCAGGCCCCCTTGACCACCGGCCAGTCGGAGTCGGAACCCATGATCACGGCGACTTTTTTCATAACAAGCCCTCCTTAGTTCTCAAAAAATAAAACAAACAGGCCGCCGCGTGGCGCGGCGGACCTGCTTTGACTCAGTGGTGGGATTTGGACACAATGAGGCCGTGGGGACGAAAGCCCGGACGGACACAGGAAAAACGCTCCATATCAGGCACCTCATTTCCAAATAGTTGATTACATTTTATCGAAGAAAAGGGCAGAAATCAAGGGCCTGACGGATTTTTGTAGGCTTGTACGATTCTCCGGGACCAGGGAGGGCCGTCCATGGCGAAAAGCTCAAAACAGCCCCGTGGCCTCCAAAATATTGGAGACCTGGGCCGCCCGGTTGGTCCAGGAGGACTGCCGGGCCAGCTCCCGCCGCCGCCGGGGGAGGGAGGGGTCCTCGCCCAAGGCCGCCTTGCACCGGCGCAGAAGACCGGGGCCGTCGTAGGCGGTGGACACCAGCTCTGGGATGGTCTCCTCCACGCTGGGGTCCACCACCGTGACGATGGGCCGGCCCGTGGCCAGATACTCGTACACCCGGATGGGCACCACGTCGCCGGGGCGGTCGAAGCGGGCCAGGTCGAACAACAGGTCGCAGCGGTACAGGCAGTCAGGCACGTCCAGGGGATTCACCGGCCCGGTGAGCACAATGTTGTCCTGCCCCTGGAGCTGCTCCGCCGCGGGGCGGGTCACCCTCCCCATGAGCACGAAGGTCCACTCGGGCCGGTGGCGGGCCAGGTAGAGTAGAGGGTCCAGCTCCACCTGTCCGGTGACGCTGCCCAGCCGTCCCAGCACCTTCTGGCCGGTGATTCCGGCCAGGGCGGGGGGGATGGAGCGCTGCTTCTGCTGGAACAGCACCGGGTTCACCCCATTGGCCAGCAGAGCGATGTTGTCGTTGCAGGGGGACAGCCGCTTGATGAGCCCAAAGGAGGCGGCGAACACCACCTCGGCGTGGCGGGTCAGGTCGCTCTCCCAGTCCAAAAACTCGTCGCTCCAGAACCGGTGGCAGTCGTACACGACGCCCCGGTAAGCCAGCCGGTCCAGAAATCCGGCCTGAAGGGGAGAGGTGCACCACAGCACCGGCTCCCGGAAGCGGTGTTTGGCCATCATCTGCTGGACAAAGTCCGCGTCCCTGTCCAGCCTGCGCCGCTGGAGGGCCGAACCCTCCTGAGGCCCCGGCAGAGGGGCGGGGAGGGTGTAGACGGTGATGTGGGCCCGGACCCTCCGGCCCTGCTCGGGCATGGGGGAGCCCTTTCGGGGGGCAGGCTCGAAAAATAAAATCTGCGCGTCCCCCAGCCGGGCCAGCAGCTGCTGGGTGCGGTCGGGACGGGCCCGCCAAGGGGCGTGGGCCAGACAGACGATCTGTTTCAAAGCCATAGGTCACCTCCCGGCCAGCAGTCCGGCCGCGGCCTCGCTGTTGCGGCGCTCCAGCTGGATGAGCCGGGCGGTTTTCTCCTCCAGGGCGCCCCGGTCCTGCCGCCGCCGGGCGGCGGCGTCGATGAGGGCGCACAGCAGCTCCGGCGTCACTTGGTCCAGCCGGGCGTATAGATCCTGGCCCGCGTCGTCCAAAAAGGCGCTGACCTTGGGGTCGTACACCACCCCCACCAGGGGCACCCCCCGGACGGCGGCGAAAATGAGGGCGTGCAGGCGCATGGACAGCGCCGCGTCCATCCGCGCGGACAGGGCGATGGCCAGCTCGGTGGCGGGGGCGGAGGACAGGATGTGGACGGGGGCGCACTGGAGCAGGCCGGCCACCTTCTGGGCGGCGGACACGTCCAGCTTGCCCTCGATGGGGATGAACACGGGGATGAGGTCGTAGCGCTGGTAGGCGTAGTCCACGGCGGCGGCGAAGGCGGGGGCCTTCTCGTCGAAGCCCGGCCAGGGCCGGACGGTGACCCCCAGATAGCGCTGTCCCTTCCGGGGGTGGAGGCCGATCTCCTCCAGCAGCGCCTCCGCCGCCTGGGGCGGCGCGGCGGGGAGGGTGACGGCGGGGTCGGCGGCCAAAATCACCTGGGGGCGGCTCACCCCCAGGTCCTTCAGCTCCTCGATGGAGGCGCTGTCCCGGGTGGTGATGATGTCCACCGAGCGGTCGATGACCCGCCCGGTTTTCCGGCGGTTCCGGGGGGTGAGGATGGGCCCGATGCCGCAGCCGTACATCATCACTTTGCACCCCAGGCATTTGGCGGCGGACAGGGTGAACAGATAGAACCACAGAGAGCGGTGACTGGTCACGTCTTGGACCAGAGAGCCGCCGCCGTTGATATACAGGGCGCTTTTCGCCATTTTGCGGCAGAAAACGGGAGCGTTGAAGGTATAAACGGCCCCCACCCGGTGTCGGATCCGGGTGGCCTTGGGCTTCCGGGTCATGATCCAGATGGGAAGATCGGAGTCAATGGCGCGCATCTCGGTGATCAGGGCCTGTAAAATGGCCTCATCCCCGGCGTTGCCCCGGCCGTAGGCCCCGCAGATGACCACGCCGTCCCGTCTGCGCTCCTTTCTCCGCCGCTCCCGGCGGAGGATGGTTTCGTAAATATCCAGCTGACGGCGGATGGTGCTCTCAATGGAGAATTCCGTCCGGCCCTTCTCCAGAAGCTGCTCTCCCAGGCGGCGGCGCAGCTCCGGGTCTTCGGCCAGGGCGGCCAGATGCCGCCCCAGGGCCTGGTGGTCTCGGGGTTGGAAGAGCAGGCCGGTGACATGGTTTTCGATGAGGGCGGGCACGCCGCCCACCTGGCTGGCCACGGTGGGCAGGGCGAACCGGGCCCCTTCGGTGAGGGCGTAGGGGAAGGTCTCGGACAGGGAGGTGAGGGTGTTGATATCCAAGGCGCTGTAGAAGCTGTCGGTGTCGCTGAGCCACCCGGCGAAGCACACCTCGCCCGTTACGCCCAGCTCGGCGGCCAACTGCCTAAGCATGGCCTCGTCCTGGCCCTCCCCGGCGACGATAAGGCGCAGCTGGGGCTGCTGGGCGTGGGCGATGGCGAAGCCCCGCAGCAGGGTGCCCATGTCCTTCACCGGGTTGAGTCGGGCGGCGATGCCCGCGATGACCGCGTCGTCGGGCCAGTCCAGCCCCAGGCCGGCCAAAAATTCCCGGCGGCTCAGTTTAGGGGTGCGGGGGGTGAAGTCGATGCCGTTGTAGATGGCGAACATCTGCTGGGGGTCGAAGCCCCGGCGGATGAGCAGGTCCCCCATGGCGTGGGACACGCCGATGCGGTAGGGGATGCGCCGCAGGGCCCAGGCGGTGAGGTTCCCATAGGTGAGGGCGGACAGGGGGCGGCCCATATAGTCCAGCTTGGGGTCGGAGTGGACGGTGGTGACCACCGGCAGGCCGGTGGACTTTTTCAGCAGAGCGCCCATCAGATTGCCCCGGGCCCCGTGGCAGTGGATGATGTCATAGCCCTCTTTGGCGATCTTCTCCCGCAGGGGCTTGAGGGCGGACAGGGGGTTGCGCCCGGCCATCACATCCACGTGTATGCCCAGGGCCCGGGCTTCCTCGGTGAAGGGACCGTCGGTAAAGCACACCATGTCCGCCTGGATGTGCCGGTTTAACCCCTGGAGCAGAGAATGGACATGGGTCTTGGCGCCGCCGGTGTCGCCGCCGCTGATGAGATGGATGACTTTCATAGGGACCTCCCATAAAAAGCTTGCGTCAGCGCAGGGAATGGGTTAAAATCACAAGGTATACCTATTATACATACCTTTGGTCGACCGGTCAAGGTCAGGAGGGACAAGGATGCCGGACTTCATTCAACAATTCGATGAGCAGGCCCTGGTGTGGATCGCTCAAAACATACGCGGCGCCGTGCTTGACCCGTTTATGAAGCTATATACCCAGCTGGGCAACACGGGGATGCTGTTCATCGTGCTGGGGGTGCTGATGCTGTCCTGGAAACCTACCCGGAAAGCGGGCCTCTCGGCGCTGTGCGCCATGCTGATCGGGCTGATCGTGGTGAATTTCACCATCAAGCCCCTGGCGTCCCGGCCAAGGCCCTGGCTGGTGATTGAAAACTTCGTCAACCTGGTGCCGGAGCGCGACCCCAACTCCTTCCCATCGGGACACACCAACGCCGCCTTTGCCTTCGCCCTGGCGGTGTGCGTGTCCGCGCCCAAGCGGTGGATGAAGGTCACGGCGGTGTGCATGGCGGCGGTCATGGGCCTGTCCCGGCTGTACGTGGGGGTCCACTTCCCCAGCGACGTGCTGATGGGAGCGGTCATCGGCTCCCTGTGCGGCCTGGCCGGGGCGTGGGTCATCAGGAAGGTGTGGGGCCGTATTCCTGTCCGCCTGAGAGGTCAAGAATGACGGCCTGGGCCAGCAGCAGTCCCGCCGCGGCGGGCACCCACATGGCGCTGGCGGGGATGGACCGCCGTCCGGGAGGCGGGGCCTCGTTCCCATCCTCGGCGGGGCGGGCCGGCTCGGGGGAGAAGACCACCTTGTGATGGAGGATTCCCCGTTTCCGCAGCTCCTTGCGCACCACTCTGGCCAGGGGGCAGCCCTCGGTCTGGGAGATGTCCGCGATGCGCAGTTGCTGGGCGTCCCGCTTGTTGCCGGTGCCCAGGGCGGAGATGATGGGGATGCCCCGAGCGTGGGCGGTTTCGATCAGGTCCAGCTTGCAGCTGACCAGGTCGATGGCGTCCACAATATAGTCGTAGCTGACGGCGAAAAATTCCTCCCGCCGGTCCGCCTCGTACCGGATGGCCAGGGGATGGAGGGTGCAGCCCGGCGCAATATCGGATAAGCGTAGGGCGGTGGCCCGCGCCTTTTCCATGCCCACGGTGGACCACAGGGCCGCGTCCTGACGGTTCAGGTTGCTCACCGACACTGTATCCTGGTCCGCCAGGGTCAGCTCCCCCACGCCGGAGCGGCACAACGCCTCGGCGCACCAGCCGCCCACGCCCCCCAGGCCCAGCACGGCCACATGGCTGCGGGCCAGCCGTTCCATGGCGGGAGCGCCCAGCAGCATCTGCGTGCGGATAAATTGCTCGTCCATAAAATATACACTCCCATAAAAACAGGGGCCGGAGATCATCCGGCCCCTGTTCAGGTCTCCTTTATTTGCCCAGGTAATTGGCCCCGTTGGCCAGAGTGGTGGGATAGTTGGCGGCCAGCTCGTCGGTCCAGGCCTGGAGGTCCTCACCGGCCAGGGTGGAGCGGACGGTGCCCTTCCATACCGGCTCGTTGTCGCCCACGTAGAACATCAGGTGATAGGACCAGAACTTGTTGCCGTCGCTGTCGGCGGCGCTGTGCTGGATGACCTCGGTGTCGCCGGGCTGATGGTCCTCGAAGACCCAGTCCTTGAACTCAGGGACCAGCGTGGTGTTGGTGCTGGCGATGCGGTCCACCAGAGCGTCGCCCACCTCTTCGGTGTTGTACTTCTCCGCCAGGGCGGTGAAGGCCTCCTTGGTCTGCTCACCGGCCTTCCACTCGGCCTCAATGGCGTCCATCTTCTCCTTGGCGGCGGCCCAGGCCTCGTCGGTGGGGGCGGCCACGTTGCCCTCGCTGTCGGTGGTGGTGTCGGCCAGGATGGCGATGTGGAGCACGTCGCGGGTGGGCTCGCCGTCCAGGTAGCGGCCGTGGAGGGAGACGACGTAGTAGCCGCTGTCGGTCTCCACCAGCTCGCACGCGCCCTCGTCCAGCGCGAGCAGCTTCTCACTGAAGGAGGAGTTGACGTTGTTGGTGCCCACCACCTTGGTGTGGTCGGCATTGGTGGCGCCGCTCAGCTCGTACTTGTCGATCTGGGACTGGAAGGTGGCGCCGCCCTCGACGGCCTTCAGGGCCTCCTCGGCCTTTTCCTTGGCGTCGGCCTGAGCCTCCTCCTTCAGCTTGTTCACCTCGTCCTCGCTCAGATCGTTGCCCTCCTCGTCCTTCTCGTTCACGGTGGCGATGGGGAAATAGAGGGAGGAATACTCGATGGTATCCAGATTGTCCTTGTGCTCGTCGTAATAGGACTCCAGTTCGGCAGCTTCATAGTCTTTAAACAGCTCGTTGGACTTATCGGTGGACACCAGGTTGGCCATCAAGGCGCGGGTCATCAGCTTTTCATAGGCAGCGGAATTCATATAGGTTCCATACACCAGCCGGAGATAGGAGCCGTAGCTGACGCCGTTGGAGGAGGCCCGGGACTTCATATTATCCACGTAAGCCTTGACGGTGTCCTTGACCTCGTCCTCGGTATGGCCCTGTTTCACGGCCTCCTCGGCCAGAGCCTTTTGCTGTTGGGCGTCCTTCAGGGCTTCCTCCAGGAAGTGGTCCCGGTAGGTGACGCCCTCGGTTTGGTCGTAGAACTGATCCTCGTCGCTCTTATTGGCGTCGTAGCCCATATAGGAGCCGTACGCGGCGATGGTCTGGTGGGCTTCGGAGCCATAGTAGTAGAAGCTCAGCTCGGCGGTGGTGAGGGTTTCGTCTCCCACGGTGACGGCGGCGGCCCTGGCCTGGAAGAAGCCGGAGCGCCACACCAGCAGCGCGATCACCAGCACGGCAATGACGGCGGCGATCACGGAGTAGATGATGGTCGTGCGCCTGCGGGCGGCCTGCTCCTGCTGGGCCTTGAGGGCCTTCTGGTCGGGGCCGGCGCTCTGGCGCTGCTTTTTCTCTCTGGATGCGCTCATGGTATATCAATCCTCTCAAGTATTCGTGTAATGACGGCGGGCCGGGAGGTCCGCCCGGCGGGGCCGGAACAGGACCCCGCGGGACAACGCCTAACATTATAGCATGGGAAAACGACCGTTGCAAGGCCAAATTCGCCGCTCAGAGGAAAATTTACAAATGAAAAGGCGGGAGGACCGGGGTCCTCCCGCCTGGTTTGTTATAGAACCCCCGCTGTGGCCGTGCCGCCCCATTAAAAACCTGCACAAAAATGCAGGTGGGTCGCCTCCGCTTGGTTTTACCGCTCCCAACGTCCAGAATCCTCCGGAGAGGGCCGGGAGGTCTGCGAACCACCGCGCGAGGGGGCGTCCCGTAGTAAAAATGTGGGTTTTAACAGGGCAAGGTCACGTAGTTAGAACCCAGCAGGGGTACTATTTATCATTGCGTCCGAACCGCCGCGAACAGCGGGCTACTCTTCCTCGTCTTCGAACAGCT
>CATLHC010000083.1 GCA_949948775.1 uncultured Oscillospiraceae bacterium | reverse complement strand
CCGCATTCTCAAGGCGGGCTTCCCCCTAAGGACCCCCTGTTTACGGGAGAGTCCTACCGATAGGCGGGCAATGCCCTACCGGCGCTCAGGGCCTTCGACGCAGATGCGCTGTTTGGTGCTGCCGCTTGTGTCTGGTCACTGAGAAGCGGGCAGGGCCCACCACCCGCGCCTCCGGGGCGCACCCACAATAAGAAACAGCGGATGGGCTTGTTAGCCTGTCCGCTGTTTTAATCTTTGAATTCAAACAGTTTATACAAAGGAACGTTGAGGACCTTTGCAACATCGATCAGTGTGTCAACACTACATCCTGCGGCCCCGCTTTCAAATCTTTGAACATGATTGCGGCTTAAATTGCAGGCTTCAGCCAATTGATCCTGGGTCAAACGTTGTTCTTTCCGATAATGTAGGATATTTAGCCCAATCTTTACCCATACGTCATAATGTTTGATTTGCATAATTATCACCTTGCATATATTTTACTTAAAAACGATCAGAAAATATGCAAAGTTAAAAATATTAAATACACTGCTAAAAGTGGTAAATAAGTTTTTAATGTGTTATAACACCATCGGAGGGATGGTATTATGAATTGGCTGAGAGAGAATTGGTGGCGGGGCGTCGGCATAATTTCGCTTTATTTTTTATTTCCTGTCTATATATCTGCGACGGTCGAAATGATGGCTAAGCGGTTCAGAATGTTTGAATGGGATACGGCGGAGAATGTATTTGACTTTCTCGCTGATATCATGTATCCTTGGCGTTGGAAAGATATGTGGCAGAAGCTTAAAATCAAAAAAGGAAAGCGAATCATGAAAACTGTGACCTTATATACGGATGGAGCTTGTTCGGGAAACCCCGGCCCAGGCGGCTGGGGAGCTATTCTCCTCTTTGGGGAGCACAAGAGGGAACTGAGCGGGGGAGAGCGGAAGACCACAAACAATCGGATGGAACTGACCGCCGTCATCCGAGGGCTGGAGGCGTTGAAGGAACCCTGCCTGGTGGACCTCTACTCCGACTCCAAATACGTCGTTGACGCCCTGGAAAAAGGCTGGGCTAAGAGCTGGCGGTCTCGGGGCTGGAAAAAGGCGGACAAAAAGCCCGCCCTTAACCCCGATCTGTGGGAGCGCCTGCTGGAGCTGTGCGAGACCCATACCGTCAGCCTCCACTGGGTTAAGGGCCATGCCAACAACCCCTATAACAACCGCTGCGACGAGCTGGCCGTTGCCGAGTGGCAAAAACTGAAATAAAAAAGCGCCAGGTTATTCCCGGCGCTTTTCCCATTCCTGCGTTTCCCGTTCCAACTGTTCCAGATGGTCCCTGAGGGCGAGGTTAATATAGCTGGAGACGGATCTGTCGTCATACTCAGCCAGCCCTTTGATTCTCTGATAGATGGGATCGTCAAGGGTAATACTGATTCTTACTTTTAATGGTTTCATAATATCACCTGCCAAAATAATAGCATTTCAGTCAATCTAATATTGACAACTCATATTAGTTCATATACAATATGATAGGGTGATATTATGAATGAAATTGAATTTGATCAAGCCCTGTCCAAGTTTTTAGATGAGGAACGCTGTGAAAAGGCAAACGAGGCGGTATTTGAGCTGGTCCGGGTGGCCTTCACGGCTGGATGGAAGGCGGCATTGGGATCGGATATTGGAAAGGTAATGGATATAGAGAAGCGGTGAAGGGAAGGCGAAAAACTGCCCCGTTGCAGACGGTGCGGCACTGAGGCGCGGGCGGTGGACCCTGCCCATTTTTAATGTTCAGACACCGGCGGCAGCGCCAATAAGGGTGACGCCAGTCGAAAGCCCTGCGCGCCGGAAGGAAACCGAATTGTTTCCGTATAGGGCGCCCCCGTAAAATGGGGGGATTCTTAAGGGGGAGCACGCCTGTGAGCGAGAGCGCGCCCTTAGCGCTCGAAGTCGAACCGGCGTGTTCCCCCTTAAGTGTGTCTTTGGTTACTTTCTGCACAAGCAGAAAGTAACATTCCTCGCCATTCCCCAGGAAGTGGGGAAAAGGAAGCCCCCCGCCTTATCCGGCGGAGGGCTTTTTTTACTCATCTTCCTTCGCTGTGCATACGATGTTCAGCTCGTCGAGCTGCTTCTGCTCGACGAAGCTGGGCGCTCCCATCATCACGTCCTGGGCGTTTTTGTTCATGGGGAAGGGAATAATCTCCCGGATGGAGTCCTCGCCGGCCAGCAGCATCACCATTCGGTCCACCCCCGGCGCGATGCCCGCGTGGGGAGGCGCGCCGTAGGTGAAAGCATTGTACATGGCGGGGAATTTGGCCTTCACGTCGTCCTCCCCCAGCCGCACCAGCTGGAAGGCCTCGATCATGATCTCCGGGTCGTGGTTCCGCACCGCCCCAGAGGACAGCTCAACCCCGTTGCACACCAGGTCATATTGGAACGCGGTGATGGTCAAAGGATCCACCTCACCCGCCGCGGCCTTCTGCAGAATCTTCAGCCCACCGTTTGGCATGGAGAAGGGATTGTGGCAGAATTCCAACTGTCCGGACTCCTCCCCGATCTCGTACATGGGGAAGTCCACGATCCAGCAGAACTCGTAGCGCTCGGCGTCCATATGGCCGGGGCAGAAGGCCCCCAGCTTGTTGCGCAGCACACCCGCCGTCTTTTGGGCGGTCAGCAGCTTCCCGGCGGTGAGGCCCACGAAGCAGCCGGGAGTGAGGCCCAACGCCTCCACCACCTGGTCCTTGATGGGCTGGACAAACTTGGCAATGCCGCCCACGATCTCCTTATTTTCATCGTAGCGGAACCAGTAGGCCTTCTCGCCGGACTGCACCTCCACATCGGCGCACAGCTTGTCGATCTGCTTTCGGGTGCCCTGGAAATCGGTGACCACGATGGCTTTGACGGTGTTTCCCTCGAAGGGCCCAAACCCGCATCCGCTCAGCAGATCGGTGGCGTCGGTGAGGGTCAGGTCGATGCGCAGGTCCGGCTTGTCGGAGCCGTACTTGTCCATGGCCTCCAGATAGGGGATGCGCTTGAAGGGAGCCGCGGAGGCAACGTTGTACTTGCCATATTCCGCGAAAATGGGAGGGAGCACCCGCTCCAGCACGGCGAATACGTCGTCCTGGTCGGCAAAGGCCATCTCCATGTCCAGCTGATAGAACTCTCCAGGGGAGCGGTCCCCCCGGGCGTCCTCGTCCCGGAAGCAGGGGGCGATCTGGAAATAGCGGTCGAAGCCGGAGGCCATGAGCAGCTGCTTGAACTGCTGGGGGGCCTGGGGCAGGGCATAAAACTTGCCCGGATGCTTGCGGGAGGGCACCAGGTAATCCCTGGCCCCCTCCGGGGAGGAGGCGGTGAGAATGGGGGTGGTGATCTCCAAAAAGCCCTCGCCGATCATGGCGGCGCGCAGGGCGGCCACCACGCTGCAGCGCAGGATGATGTTGTTCTTTACCGCAGGATTGCGCAGGTCCAGATAGCGGTACTTCAGCCGAATGGCCTCGTCCGCCTCTCTGGAACGGCTCACCTGGAAGGGCAGCTCGTTGTGGCGGCAGCGGCCCAGCACCTCGATGTTTGACGGCACCACCTCAATGTCGCCGGTGGGGAGCTTGGGGTTCTTGCTGTCCCGCTCCCGGACCACCCCCTCCACCGAGATGGTGGATTCTTTGTTGAGTCCCTTGACGGCGGCCATCATATCCTCGGTCTCAATGACCACCTGGGTGGCGCCGTAGAAGTCCCGGAGAACCATAAAGGCCAGGTTCTGGCCCACCTCCCGGACGTTTTCCATCCAGCCGACCAGCTTCACCTGCTCTCCCACGTGCTCGAGGCGCAGGTCGTTGCAGGTGTGGGTGCGTGATTGAACCATGTTAATCAACTCCAATTTGTATTATTACTCTCACATATTACTATTTGTAGTGAAATAGCAGTACAAAGAAGAGGAATCACTTCTCCGGCTCCTGAATAGGCGCCGCGTTCCGCCTCTCCTCCAGCGCCTCCAGCACGGCCTGGGCCGCCTGATCCGCGTCCAGCAGTTTCTGCTCTCCGGTGGACATGTCCTTCAGAGACACCTTGCCCTGCTTGATCTCGTCCTCTCCCAAGAAGGCGGCGAAGGGCACCCCCAGCCTGTCGGCATAGCTCATCTTCTGTTTGAACTTCTTCTGCTCAGTGTAGAGCTGGGCCCGGATGCCCGCCTGTCTCAGCCTGGTGGCAAAGGCGATGGCGGGGGAGAGGTCGTCGGTCATGGGCAGGATGAGCACGTCGGCGGGGGCGGTGACGAGGGTGTCGTTGAGATAGCCCTGCTCCTCCAGCACGTAGAAGAGCCGGGTCAAACCGATGGAAATACCGACGCCGGGCAGTTGTTTATCCGTGTAATATTCCGCTAGGTTGTCATACCGCCCGCCGGAGCAGATGGAGCCGATCTCCGGGTGGTCGGTCATGAAGGTCTCGTATACGGTGCCGGTGTAGTAGTCCAGTCCCCGGGCGATGGTCAAGTCCACAGCGAACTTCTCCTCGGGCACACCGAAGGCCCCCAGGTATTTGACCACGGTGGACAGCTCGTCTAACCCCTGATCAAAGAGTTCGTGGCGGCCCCGGTACGCCTCCAGGGAATTCAGGACCGTTTTATTACTGCCCGTAATGGAGATGAACCGCAAAATCTCGTCCGCCTGCTCTCCAGTGAGGGCAATCTCCTCGCCGGTGAGCATATCCCGCACCTTATCCGAACCGATCTTGGGCAGCTTGTCCACGGTGCGCATTACGTCTCCGGCCTTCTCGGTGAGGCCCAGCATGGCGTAAAAGCCGCCCAGCACCTTTCGGTTGTTCACCCGAATCTGGAACCTTTTCAGCCCCAGGGCGGTGAAGGTCTGGCAGATAATGGCGGGAATCTCCGCCTCGTTAACGATGTCCAGCCTGCCGTCGCCGATCACGTCGATATCCGCCTGGTAGAACTCCCGGAACCGTCCCCGCTGGGCCCGCTCCCCCCGGTACACCTTGCCGATCTGGAACCGGCGGAAGGGGAAGGACAGCTCCGCGTAGTGGAGGGCCACATACTTGGCCAGGGGCACGGTGAGGTCGAACCGGAGGGACAGATCGGAGTCCCCCTTGGTAAAGCGGTAGATCTGCTTTTCTGTCTCGCCGCCCGCCTTGGCCAGCAGCACCTCGCTGGCCTCGATGACGGGAGTGTCCAGCGGGGTAAAGCCGTAACGGGAATAAGACTGCCGGAGCAGCTCCACCATTCGCTCAAACTGGGCCTGCCGCGGGGGGAGCAGCTCCATAAACCCGGATAGGGTGCGGGGCTTTTGCTTGGCCATAGCAATTTCTCCTTTCAGAAACACAACGCTCCCGCCCCCAGGTCCGGGACGAGAGCGTGAAAGCGTTTGTGGGCGTGGATTATTATATCAGGCCTGGGGGAAATGTCAAGGGTTATACCTTTAATGGAGCGGTGGGGTGGCTGATGAGCCGCCAGTCCAGGTCGCCCCGGTTCAGGCCGTGGATCAGCATTTCAGCGGTGGCGGAATTGGTGGCGATGGGTACGTTATGCTGGTCGCACAGGTTGATGATGTGGCTCAAATCCTTTTCCAGCTCGTCGGAGGTGGGGTCGTTAAAGAACAGCACCATGTCAATCTCGTCGTAAGCGATGCGGGCGCCGATCTGCTCACAGCCGCCCTGATTATGGGCCAGAAACAGCTGAACCGGCAGGCCGGTGGCCTCCGCCACTTGACGGCCGGTATTACTGGTGGCGCAGACAGTGTGCTTAGACAGGATTCCGCAATAGGCGATGCAGAATTGGACCATCAATTCTTTTTTGTTGTCATGGCTCATCAAAGCGATATTCATGCAGATCGTCCTTTCTATGGAATGCAGTGCGCAAAGCTAACGAATACGAAGCAATGGGACCCGCTGCCCCAGGAGCCGTTTGGCAATGTTCAAATAGGCCGGCGCGGCCCCTTTGTAGGTGGTGAGAATCAGCGGAACTCCGGCGGCGGTAGCCATGGTGACATTGGGGTCCTCGGGTACCACCCCCAGAAGAGGAAGCCCGGCGGTGTCCATGGCGCTGTCGATGGATGTTCTGAGCCTGCTGATGAGCCTGGGCTGGACCCGGTTCATCACCAGGTGGAGCTGGGTCAGGGTATGAAGTTCGGCCACGGTCCGCTGGGCGTCCCGCAGGGCGGCGGGGTCCACGGCGGACACCACGATCACCCGGTCTGCGGCGGCCATGGCCAGCTGAAAGCCCTCTCCCAATCCGGCGGGGGAGTCCATGAACACAAAATCAAAATAGTCGCAGGCCTCCTCCACCACAGCTTGGAACCGCTTTTGGTCCAGACCCGGGGAGGTGTGGGGCGCGGTGAGCAGAAACAGGTTTCGGATTTCCGGCTGTTCCACCGCCGCGTTGAGCAGAGGGCAGCGGTAATCCATCACATCGGTGAAGTCCATCAGGGCCCGGTCGGACATGCCCAGGGTCAGGTCAAGATTCCGCAGGCCGATGTCCAGGTCGACGCACAGTACCCGGCGGCCCAGCGCCGCCAGACAGGAGGCCACACCCGCGGTAAGGGACGTCTTGCCGGTGCCGCCCTTTCCAGATGTGATCATGACGGCAGTGCCCATGGGATGCCTCCTTCCGATACCCTCAAATCATAACATGAATTTTTGAAAATGGCAACAAAAATTATGAAAATCCTGAAAAAATATTCATGGATTCCCACATTTTGGGGGATTGCCGCTCTATAAAGGCGATTTTTGTATTTTCGACCATCGTCGTGGATATTTTTCGGAACTTTTGGATATCTTTCGAATTAAAATAACACGATGCGCCACTTCCGTATGGGGAATGTCGTAGTCAAAACAGCGCTCCATTTGTGCGCCCAGGGTCTGCATAGCGGGGAGGGCGGCATCCAGCTCGCCATCGGAATCCGTCCCCTTCATGGCCAGAAAACATCCGCCCACCTTGACAAAGGGGAGGCACAGTTCACACAAAAGCCGCAGGTCGGCCACTGCGCGGGCGGCGGCGAAATCGAAGCGCTCCCGGAATTCCGGGTCTTGCCCCGCCTCCTCAGCGCGCCGGTGGACGGCCCGGACTCCCCCCAGTCCCAGGGCGGCGGCGGTCTCATGGAGCCAGTCCACCCGCTTGTTCAGGCTGTCCAGCAGGGTGACCTCCAGGGAGGGGACCAGAATCTTCAGGGGAAGGCCGGGGAATCCCGCCCCGGTGCCCACGTCGATGAGGGTTTTGTGGGCGAAATCGGCGCAGTTCAGCAGGGCGGCGCAGTCCAGCATGTGGAGGGTGGCCACATCCTCGGGCTGGGTGATGGCGGTGAGGTTCATCACCTTATTTTTTTCCAGCAGCAGCGCTCCATACCGGGCCAGCAGGGCGGGGGCGTTCTCCGGGATATGTCCGGCCTGACCCAGCTGGGCCAGGCCGGTTTGAATCAGCGCCTCCATGGTTATCCCCCCAGGGCGGCCAGCAGGGCTGGCACACCAAGCGCCAGACCGAAAAATATCCCGGCGGCGCAGGCGATAAGGCCAAGTACGGCTCCGGCAATGCCGCCGGGTATGGTTTTGGTTCTAAGGCGATGGATCAGTACCACGGCCAGGGCCACGGACACGGGAAGCAAAAATAGGGGGAAGGTGCCGGGGAGCTGTCTGCCTCCGGTAAAGAGCATAAAGTTAAGGACAAATAGGAGCATCAGGACGTAGGCGATGCCCATCCAGGCGGCGGTCCGCTTTTCAAAGGAGGCAGGGGTGTAACTGGGTTCTTGGTTTTCCATGGTCATCCTCCTTTTATGGGTCAAGGTTCGTTGGTGCGTCCGGCGAGATAGTCAAGAGATACGCCGAAGAAGTCGGCAATGCGGGCGGCGTCGGATAGGATTGGTTCGGTGCCGCCCTGCCGTTCATAGCGGCGATAGGTGAAATAAGAAATGGAGGTTTCTTTGGCGACTTCTTCTCGTGTTTTGCCGGACTGAGCACGGCAAAGACGAAGGCGCCCCCCGAAGGTGGAGACCCTCAATTAAAGCTCAGGATCGAAGTCCTCTTCGGTGGCCTCCGGTTCAGCGGGTTCCTCCGCCGAAGGAGTGTCCTCCTCGACCGGTGCAGGGGCGGCAGGCTCTATGTCGGCAAACAGCACCGCTTCCTCCGGGTCGTCGGTGAACAGCTCCCGCTCCTCCCGGACCTCCTGGAAGGGGGACTTGAAGCCGATGCTGATATCCACCTGACCCTTGTCCCCTCCCTGGCCGGGGCGGCGGGCGGCCTGCCACAGCAGGGCGTCCACGGTGGTGGTGTCGCTCTCCGGGTCCTTGCGCACCCGGTAGGGGAGCAGGGCGGCGGCCAGAGCGGTGATACCCAGGGCTTTCCACAGCTTTTTCATAGAGAATTCTCCTTTTCAACGGTTATTTTTTCGGAATCAGGACCTCTGTCCCGCCCATATAGGGCTGGAGGACGGCGGGAATCTTCACGGAGCCGTCGGCCTGGAGGTTGTTTTCCAGCAGGGCGATGAGCATACGGGGGGGCGCGGCCACGGTGTTGTTCAGGGTGTGGGGCAGGTAGGTGCCGTTCTCCCCCTTCACCCGCATTTTCAGGCGGCGGGCCTGAGCTTCCCCCAGGTTGGAGCAGGAGCACACCTCGAAATACTTCTTCTGCCGGGGGGACCAGGCCTCGATGTCGCAGGACTTCACTTTCAGGTCGGCCAGGTCGCCGGAGCAGCACTCCAGCTGCCGCACCGGGATGTCCATGGAGCGGAACAGCTCCACGCTGTACCGCCACATCTTCTCATACCAGTCCATGGAGTCCTCGGGCTTGCACACCACGATCATCTCCTGCTTCTCGAACTGGTGGATGCGGTACACGCCCCGCTCCTCGATGCCGTGGGAGCCCTTTTCCTTCCGGAAGCAGGGGGAGTAGGAGGTGAGGGTCTGGGGCAGCTTTTCCTCGGGGATGATCTGATCGATGAACTTGCCGATCATGGAGTGCTCACTGGTGCCGATGAGGTACAAATCCTCACCCTCAATCTTATACATCATGGCGTCCATGTCGGTCTGGGACATGACCCCCTCCACCACGTTGCCGTGGATCATGAAGGGGGGGACGCAGAAGGTGAAGCCCTTGCCGATCATGAAGTCCCGGGCGTAGGCCAGCACCGCCTCGTGTAAGCGGGCGATGTCCCCCATCAGATAGTAGAAGCCCGCGCCAGATACACGGCCTGCGGCGTCCATGTCCACCCCGTCGAAGGTCTCCATGATGTCGGTGTGGTAGGGGATGTCAAAGTCGGGCACCACCGGTTCGCCAAACCGCTCCACCTCCACGTTGGCGGAGTCGTCGGGGCCGATGGGCACGGAGGGGTCGATGATGTTGGGAATCACCAGCATGATCTTCCGAATTTCCACCGCCAGCTCGTCCTCCAGCTTTTCCAGCTCCGCCAGCCGGTCGGCGTTGGCCTTCACCTTAGCCTTGGCCTCCTCGGCCTCCGCCAGCTTGGAGGGGTCCTTCTTGGCCTGGCCCATCAGCACCCCCACCTGCTTGGACAGCTTGTTCCGGTCGGCCCGCAGGGTGTTGGCCTCGGTCATGGCGTCCCGGTTGCGGCGGTCCAGCTCGATGACCTGGTCCACCAGGGGGAGCTTCTCCTCCTGGAACTTCTTCTTGATGTTCTCTTTGACAAGTTCCGGATTTTCCCGGACAAATTTGATGTCTAACATAGTATCACCTTTTTTATTGAAGTTTTACTTTCGTGGGGTCGGATTCGAGGGGTTCCCAAATGTCATCCGCAGGCCCGTCCTGGGAGACGTTGGCGGTGAGCGCGCCGTCCTCCTCGGTCAGCAGCCCCTGGGAGGTCAAATCTGTCTTGATCTCCTCCAGCAGCTCCATGGTGGAGGGCTTGAACAGCCCTTGGTCTCCCCGCTCCTGCAGGTCGTCGTAGTAGACCGCCAGCCACTGTGCCGCTCCGTCGGGGGCGATGGCGTATTCGCGGATGATATACCACAGGAATCGCGCGGCCTGCTGCTCCTCCTGCCCGAAAGCGGATGAATCGATGATGGGCGCGCCGGGGACATATCCGCTGCCGTCCCCCTCCTGGGTCAGAATCATGAATCCGCTTTTGCGGAACAGCTCGTCCTTCAGCTCCAGATACCGTTTTTCATTGGCCGGGGTCAGGTATTGCCAGGTATCCACCGAGGTATAGACGGAGGTGTTCCGGTTGAACATCACATCGCTGTCCACCACCACGGTGCCCGCCATGAGGTAGTCGCGGTCCTGGAGGAACCGCTCCAGACAGTCCAGGGTATAGGCGTTATCATACCAGGTGGTCATCTGGAGCAGATTCTGGTGGATTGCGTCAACTTCGGTGTGCAGGCTTTCATTCTGCTGTTCCAGATCATCGGAGTGAGCGCGTTGTCTGTCGTAGGCGTTTTGAAGCCAGTCCCGTTTTTCTTCCAGCTCCTGGATCTGCGCCAGCAGCTCCTCCCGGGAGGCGGTGATGGTGCGCAGGTCGTCCTGGACGGAGGCGTTGTTTCGCTGCTGGACGAAGTAGGCCAGCAGGAGCATCATAAACG
>CATLHC010000082.1 GCA_949948775.1 uncultured Oscillospiraceae bacterium | reverse complement strand
CTGAAGGTGTTCACCGGCCGGGCCAAGGAGGTTTCCGTCCTCACCTACGTGATCTCCGCGCTGTTCCTGGTGAAGTTCTTCCTCATCGTGTGACGCCGTCCGCCCAGGGCGCGAACGGCCGCAAAATCGCCCGGCCCCCGAAGAAGGGGCCGGGCGTTTCACGTGTGCGCTATTTGTACCAGCTTCCCTCGCCGGCGGCAGTGCCTTTCACCACCAGCCGGGGGGCAAAGTTCTCCCAGCCTGCGGCGGACAGCAGTGCCGTGTACTGCTCGGTTCCGGCTTTGCTGTCCAGCCATACCCGGCCCGCGTGGTTGGCCAGCACATCGGCGGTCAAACCGGAGAGCACAACGTCCCCCGGGAGCAGGGCCTCGTCGGTATACACACCCAGTTTCACATCTTTGGCCGCCAGTTCTCCGGCGACGCGCTCCAGGAAGGCGGCAACAGGGACCGTCCGGTCCTCCGGGCGGTTGTCGCTGGTGGCCAGCACCTTCACCTCGCCGGCATTGGGATAGCCCGCGCTGTCCAGCAAGATCTCGTCAAAGCCCATATCCGCCAGCTCCTGACATAGAGCGGACAGGTAATCCACCGCCTGCTGGCTGGCGGGGCTTGTCCATCCCAGGCCCAGCGTGTCATACCACACGTTGCCCCCCCGGGTCATGATGGAACCTACCCAGTTTCGGGCCAAAACGGGATCCCGGAAGCACTGGATTCGGGCCACCAGGTACAGATCGGTGGTCTGCGCCAGGGTCTGCACCGCCTGAGCGGTGAGGTTGTCGGCGGCGTTGGTGCCCAGCGTGGCGGCCAGGGGCGCCTGAGACTGCCAGGCCAGCTTGCCGTATATATCCTTCATCTCCACCACCAGAGCGGTGCCCCCGGCGGATGCCACGGCCTGGGCGGCGGTGCCGCCCCGCAGCTGAGCGGCGGTCACCGTCACCGCGCCGATCGGCTCATACACCGGCCCGGGGGGAGGGGTGGGTTCCGGAGGCGCGGTGGGCTCCACCGTCACGTCCACCAGGTCGCTGACCACCTCGATGGGATCGGAGGCAATGGGGAGCGGCGCGGCGCTCTCCTGGGCCCAAGGCCAATGAACGATCACGCCGTTCTCGGTATACTCCAGGTACTGGCCCATGAAGGCCATAAAGGCCGCGCCCGCCGCCAGCAGCACCGCCAGCAGCGCGATGATAAACAGCAGCACCGTTCTGGCCCGGCCTCCGCCCCGGCCATGGTACTCGCTGTATCCGTATGAGTTCTTGCGTCCACCCATGACGATTCCCCCAGGCGGCTGCGCGTATCCGCACAGCCGCCGTCTCGTATTTTTATCGTGCCCAAACTGCGGTCATGCGAAAATAATCGCAGATATTATATCATAAGCTCACCCAGAGTCCAACAGCAAATATGCTGATTTTTTGTTAAAAAATCGTGAAGCGGGGAAAGTGCCGCCCGGCCCCGCCGGACGGCACTTATCTCCCAACCCACTGGGTCATGAGCAAGAGGGCGAAGCCGGGCAGGCCCAGCGCTCCCAGCACCAGGCCGTTGAGCAGGTTCACGCCCAGTGTGACGCCCAAGAGTCCGCCCAGGCCCTGGAACAGCCAGAGGAACACCATGCCCAGGCCGGAGCGCACGGCCAAACGGCACAGAGCGGTCAGCGGGCGGCGGCACAGGATCAGAAACAGGATCAAGGCGCCCGCCGCCCACCAGACCCAGCCGCTCACATCGCCCCCTCCCGAGCGGCGTCCAGCTGCTTGACCTGGCGCACAAAATAGGAGTAGCGGCTTTGGAGCGCGTTGATTTCATAGACGCAGGCGTCCACCAAATCGGGGTCGCAGTAGAGGTTGAACTGGGCATAGGCATAGTTGAGCTGGTCCCGGGTCTGCTTCATGCCTTCCATGAGCTGGCGGCGCTCTTCGTCTTTTTGCCCGGCCGCTTTCCTGCGGCCAAAGCGGACTGCTTCTGCCATGGGCTTTCACTCTCCTTTCGCGGGGCCGCGGGGGCCTTTGCCAAAACTCTATGCCAATTCTGGGCAAATATTCCAGCTTTTATACAGGGGAGCGCCGCCTTGAGTATCTTCTCTGTGTACAATGGGCGCGTTTACCTCGCCCGGGCGAAGGTTAGCCCTACCACAGAATCCGCGCCCGCTTTGCGCAGGGCCGACGCGCACTCGGCCAGCGTCGCGCCGCTGGTGGCCACGTCGTCAATGAGAACGATCCGCTTTCCCATCAAATCCAACTCCGGCAAAGCGCGGTAGGCTCCTTCCACATTGGCCTTTCGTGCCTCATTTTCCCCGGTCTGGGATTGGACGGCGGTGGCGCGTGTCTTTTCCAGGGCGCTTTCCACCGGAAGACCCGTCAGCTCGCCCACGCGCCGGGCCAGCAGTTCCGCCTGGTCATAGCCGCGCTCCCGTTTGCGTTTCGGGTGCAGAGGCGCCCAGGTGATCAAATCAATGGGCTTCTCCCAGCGGTCCTGGAAACATTGCGCCATCAGCCGGCCAAACAGCTCGGCATGGCCCTGGCCGCCCTCAAACTTGTAGCGGCGCATTCCCTCCCGCACGCCGTCCTTGTACCACAGCGGCGACAGGCAGGCGTCGCAGAATTCCACTGCCTTAACGTCGCCCGGCTCCGTCCACGGCAGCTCCTGCTGGCAGGAGGCACACCAGCCCTCCTCGCCCCGCTCCAGGACTCGTCCGCAAAATGGACATTTGGGCGGGTAGAGAAGATCCAGCAAAAAATGGAGCGGCCTCATTGCTCCTGATCCAACAGGTCAATGGGGCCGTGCTCTTTTTCAAATTCCCGGACGCATTGGTTGACCAGATACAAAATTTGTCCGCTCATGGAGCGGCCCTCATAGGCGGCGATAGACTGGAACTTGTCGTGAAGCTGCCGGTTCATTCGGATGCTGAGGTATGCTTTGTCATTCATAGGTCTACCTCCTCTGGTAGACCTAACCATACCCTATCGAACTGATTTTAAGTCTATTTATAGTGATTTTTATGGCACAAAATTTTTGCCTCAGTCCTCGCGGTTCTCAATGGTGTCAATGGGACCGTGTTCCTTTTCGAACCGGCGCACGCAGTCCTGCATGAGATGGACCACCTGCCAGGTGAGGGAGCGGCCCTCGTACGCAGCGATGTAAGCTATTTTTTGTTTCAGATCGTTGTCAATCCGAAAACCGATGTGTTTTTCCCGTTTCATCTCCATTGCGTCCTTTCCCATATATGCCATGGCCCTATGATAGCGGATAAAACTGATTTTCAGCGTGGTTTGAACTTATCATAAGTTCATACTTTTGCGTTGATGTTTTGACAAAAAACGCTGTACTTTTCCCACCCGGTGTGGTATACTCCTTAAAATGGCTCCTCCCTTCGGGTCGAGTCGAGCCTTTTCAGTTTGGCGTAAAGCGCTGGCGGCGCTTTTTGATAGGCAGAGTTTCGGACGGCATCGGCTGCGGGGCCGGGGCCTCCGCCTCACCGGCGAGACAGGGCCGGGCGGGCGGAGGGCTGGTCTGCACAGCATACGCGGGAGATCATGCCGCGTATTTTGTCATGTCCGGCGCTTCTCTGCCGTCTACATAGGGACAAAAGGCGGGGCCTGGCGGTCCGGCTGTGGTTTCCTTACGCAAAAATCTTAAACATATTGAAAAAAGGAGTATTTATGGCAGAAAAACTGAAGATCATTTCTCTTGGCGGCCTCAATGAGATCGGCAAGAACCTCACGGTCTATGAGTACGGCAACGACATCATCCTGGTGGACGTGGGCATGGGCTTCCCCGACGACGACATGTACGGCATCGACGTGGTCATTCCCGACTTTACCTATCTAATCCAGAACCGGAACCGCATCCGAGCCATCTTCATCACCCACGGCCACGAGGACCACATCGGGGCCATCCCCTACCTTATGCGGGACGTCAACGCCCCCATCTACGCCACCCGGATGTCGGCGGGCCTCATCAAGCTGAAGCTGGATGAGCACCGGCTCACCGACAGGGTAAAGCTCATCACCTGCGAGGCGGGCGAGACCGTCAAGGCGGGCCGGTTCAGTGTGGAGTTCATCCACATCAACCACTCCATCGCCGATGCGGTGGCCTTCGCCATCCGCACCCCCATCGGCGTGTGCCTTCACACCGGCGATTTCAAGATCGATCCCACCCCCATTCAAGGCGGCATGGCCGACCTGACCCGCCTGGGCGAGCTGGGCAACGAGGGCGTGCTGGCCATGCTGTGCGACTCCACCAACGTGGAGCGCCCCGGCTTCACCAAGAGCGAGCGGTTGGTGGGTTCCTCCTTCGACGCGCTGTTCCGGGGCTGTGAGAGCCGCATCATCGTCACTACCTTTGCCTCCAACATCGACCGAATCCAGCAGATCATCGATGTGGCGGCCAAATATGGCCGGAAGGTGGCTGTCACCGGCCGCAGCATGGAAAACGCCATGAAGGTGTCCACCGAGCTGGGCTATATGAACATTCCGGCGGGGACGGTTATCGACCTCGCCCACATCAAGACGCTCCCCCCCAACAAGGTGTGCATCATCACCACCGGCAGCCAGGGCGAAACCATGTCCGCGCTGACCCGGATGGCCTTCAACACCCATCGCCAGGTGGACATTCAGCCCGGTGACCGGGTGATCATCTCCGCCTCCGCCATCCCCGGCAACGAGGACTCCATCGGCAACGTCATCAACGAGCTCTACCGCCGGGAGGCCGAGGTGGTCAATGAGCGGGAGCTGCCCCTCCACGTGTCCGGCCACGCCTGTCAGGAGGAGCTCAAAATTATACACGCCCTGGTCCGGCCCAAGTTTTTTATCCCCGTCCACGGGGAGCAGCGCCACCTCAAGACCCACGCCAAGCTGGCCCGGAACATGGGCATGGACCCCCGCAATATCGTGATCAGCGACGTGGGACGGGTCATCGAACTCACCCAGAACAGCGTCAAGCTCAACGGCACGGTACCCGCGGGCAAGGTGTTTGTGGACGGCTACGGCGTGGGCGACGTGGGGGCGGTGGTCCTCCGGGACCGCCAGCACCTGGCCCAGGACGGCATGGTGGTTGTGGTGGTGTCCATGTCCGGAGAGGACGGCTCGGTGATCTCCGGGCCGGATATCATTACCCGGGGCTTTGTATACGTCAAGGAGTCCGAGGAGCTGATGGATGAGCTGCGCCAGACCGCGGTGGACGCGCTGGACGCCTGCCAGCAGCGCCGCATCCGGGACTGGTCCACCATTAAATCGGAGATGAAGGGCGCGCTGTCCGGCTATCTCTACAAAAAGACCAAGCGCAACCCCATGATCCTGCCTGTTATCATGGAGGTCTAAGCGCAACGGAGCGCCCCCGTCCGGAGAATCTGGACGGGGGCGCTCTTCCGCTTTTTCCCAGGCGGGGGAAGGCGTATCATCTTAGCCTGCGCGCCGCTCTTTCTGGTCCTGCGGTTCACGGGGCTGGACCCCGGCGCCGCTGCCGGCTAAACGGCGGAGACCGGCCGCTGAAGTCAACCGAAAACAGGAGCAAGATAGACGGTCCCACCCAATTGGAGCCGACAGCCGTCGTCTGCTCCAATTGGGCAGGACCGTTTTGATTACCGAAAGCAGGCCCTCGCAACCATATCCAGGCTTTCGGCGTGGGCGAGCTCCCTCTGCTGAATCCGATGAGAGATTCCCAGGTTTACCTCCCGCACATAATCGCTGGTTAAAATCGTCGCGATTTCATCCTCCGGGATGTGCGGCAGCTGCTCCTCGATGTGCTCCACATCGGCATTCAACACTTTTACTTTTATAGCCACATAAACCTCCATTTACCCACGTGGCCTGTGCAGCATGACCCTTTCTGCGTTTACCGGAGGGACACAGCCAGAGGTGGGGCGAGTGCTTCTGCACTCAAGAAATAACATCACCACTATACCACGCTAAATTTGGGAAGTCAACGGTCTCCCGCCGCAAAATGATTTTTGGCAGGAAATTTCTTGTCCCGCAACCCGTTGACAAGCCCATCTGTGTACAGTATACTCAGGTTGAATCAAAATATCAAGAAGTTTGTCGGAAGTTTTTGGAATCGAGGGGATTGTCTGATGGCGGAGGAAAACGAAAAGCGGGAGGAGACAATTCGCGTCAGCGGGACGTTGGACGCCATTTCGGCATATATAGTGCAGAAGCTCGGCCTCGATCCGCTGGACGCGGCCAAGGCTGCGACGCTCCTATGGCTGGAGCAGGAGTGTGAGTGTGCTGATCTGGCAAAGAATTCGGAGCTGAACGTCGGCTTGAAAAGCCTGCGGGAGTTTGGAGACAACGGCGAAAAGGCCCAGGGAATGGTAGCCGATTCACGGGTCTTTATCAGCGCGGAGGGAGCCATGGTCATGGCCCTTGCGTCGATCCCCGCTCAGATCGTTGAGGATATCCTGTGTCAGAGCGAAATTGATCAGACCGCCGTTAAAATTCTATTCAAGGTTGCGAATATCATTCGCAAAAACGGTACGGTCATTCCGGACAGCTTGGCCTGTGTCTGCATGCGGGCGTGGCGCTGCGTCAAGCGGCAGGTGCACATTCCGTTTCATGTGGACGACGTTATGCCGGGCAGAGAATATCCCCGGGACGAGGCCAGCGGCTTGGTCTGTGATCTTACGCAGGATGACGGCCGGCAGCGCTTAAAAGCCGCCAAGTGGAGCTGTCCTTACCATCGGGATGGAAACCACTGCTGCCTGACCCCGGCGCTGGCCGGGCAGATGTTGGACGTTTTGGAACAACAGGGCGTCCTGGTGGCGCAGGGCACCGCGGAAGCTCCGGGCGGCAAGAGCTACCTCTTTTTATAAAATGGGCTGCTTGGCATAGAGGATTGGAGGTCAGGCATGGATAAATACGCGTGCATTGTCGTGAGAAGCGGCAGGCGGGAGCAGGATATCGATTTTTTAATACAGCATATGATGAGAGACGAAAACGGTGCGCTGCCTACGGACTGGGACAGGGCCGACGCGGTAAAGATGCTTGGCGATATATTGCACCTATCAACCTTCCCGAAGAAGTTCACCGTCTACATCGAGATGGGCTACGTGGACCGGGTCTATCGTGACATTTATTATCACCACTATTCGTCCCGCCACTTCAATCAGCCGCGCAACTGCAAACGGCTTTTCTTTTTCGACGGCGTCGGGGACAGCCCCGCGCAGCTTCCTGAGGACGCGGAGCAGCGCTTTATCGGCGTCAGCGTCATCCAGCCCAACGGAATCATCGGCCGCTCTTACTGGAACCCCAAGTACTTTCTGCCGTTGGGGCATTACGTCCGCACCGCTGAGTTCACCGTCACTCTGCTGGGACGGCGCCTGCGCATCAAGGCGTTCCCATATATGATGCAGGACCGGGAGGCTACCACCTGCGCCGAGGTCACGGTGCTCAATTTGGTGGATTATTACAGTCAGAGCTACCCGGAATACCGATACACATTACTCAGTGACATCGAAACCGTGGAGGCACAGCACAGCGCGGAACGGATTTTTCCCTCACGGGGTATGAACTATGCCGACGTGGCCCGCAGCTTGGCCTATATCGGCCTGTCCCCCAGGCTGTATTCCAGCCGGAACGCGGCTATGGCCCCCAATAACATGAAGCGCTATCTCTATTATTATGTGGAGTCCGGGCTTCCCTTCGGCGTGGCTGTGGAGAGCTCCGACCGCGGGATGCTGCATTCGATGGTCTGTGTGGGTCACGGCCAGCGGAGCGAATTCTGGCCGGCGGACTGCGCCGTCAACTACCTGGCCCGGGAGGAGACCCAATCCGGGGACATGGAGCTTCGAAATTGCTGGATCGTCAACTCGGCGGACGCCTATCAGTCCTTCGTGGTGATGGACGACAGCGCGAGGCCCTATCAAACCGTTCAGTTCAAGGCCGCCTCCAAGAATTGGACCTTTCCCCAGAAGCAGCCGGATGGCCTTACGCAGTACGCGGTCGAATATTTGTGCATCCCGCTCTACAAGCGCGTTTTTTTGGAGGTGGACGGGGCCGCGGAGGTATTTGCCGCCTTCCTCACCGGCCGTATGGGCTTTCAAGCGGTTATGGACCGCATGGAAATCACGGACTGGTCCAAATATGGAAAGGAACAGGATGATCCGCTGATCGTGCGGATTTTTCTGGCCTCCTCCCGCGCCTTCCTAGCCCAACGTATGCAGGCGCTCAACCAAATGGCCCCCTCGCAGATGGACGAGGCGTGCCTTGCGGTATATCAGAACCTGTTCTGCCCCCGGTTTGTGTGGGTCTGCGAGCTCTATACCAAAGAGACCTTTGACGAGGAGACGCCCAGGGCCATCGGGGAGATTATTGTGGACGCCACCGCCCGCCGGACCGGCAGCATGGGGGGGCTGGACTGCATTGTCTTGACCCATTATCCCCATTACATCACCTACCGCGACCCCGATTCCCGCCTGGTTAAGCTGGAGAAAAATGAAAAGAAGCTTGATATCTGGTCTCCATTCCTGCAATTTCGTGGGAATCTGCGGGATTTTAACCAGTGAACCGAAAAAACGCGCTGCTGCTCATCTCGTGGGCGGCAGCGCGTTTTTTGTGGCGCTGTCATTCGCCGGACGCCTCACGGCTCCATTGGGCCAGCTCCCGCCCGGTGGCCAACACCGTGTGGGTGCCGCCCACTCGGTGCTCGGTGCCCTGCTCATAGTCGATGCCGCTGGCATTTTTGTCATATGCCGTCGACTTGCGCCGCTTTTCCACCTCGGGATTGGGATGAGGGACGGCGGACAGCAGGCTGCGGGTATAGGGGTGAATGGGATTGGAGAAGATTTCCTCCGTAGTGCCCGTCTCCACCAAGTAGCCCAGGTGGAGTACGCCGATGCGGTCGGAGATGTACTTTACCATGGACAGATCGTGGGCGATGAACAGGTAGGCGCACTGGGTCTCCTCCTGGATGTCCTTCATCAGATTGACCACCTGGGCCTGGATGGACACGTCCAGCGCCGAAATGCACTCGTCGGCGATGATGAGCTTGGGATTCATAATCAGCGCCCGGGCAATGCCCACCCGCTGGCGCTGGCCGCCGGAGAACTGGTGGGGATAGCGCTCGGCGTGGGCGGGGGAGAGGCCCACCTTTTTCAGCATGGCCCCCACCGCCTCGGCGCGTTCAGCGGCGCTGGAATAACGGTGGTGGATGTCCAACCCCTCGCCGATGATGTCCCCCACTTTTTTCCGGGGATTCAGGCTGGACATGGGGTCCTGGAAGATCATCTGCATGTCCCGGCGGAGCATGGAGCGGGTGTCCTTGTCCAGCTTGCCGGAAATCTCCTTGCCCTCAAAGACAATGCTGCCCGCCGTGGGATTATAAAGGCGGATTACGCTGCGGCCGATGGTGGTTTTGCCGGAGCCGGACTCACCCACCAGGCCGTAGGTCTCGCCGGGAAAAATCTCAAAGGACACCCCATTGACCGCCTTCACGGAAAATTTTCGGGAGACGGGAAAATACTGCTTCAGTCCGTCTATTTTCAACAGTGCTTCGCTCATAGGTACTTCTCCGCCTCCTTTTTGGCCCGCTCCAGCCGGGCCCTCAGTCCCTCGGGCAGCTCCACCTTGGGCGCGTCCGGGTGGAGCAGCCAGGTGGCGGCGTAGTGGGTGTCGGAAATCTTGAACAGCGGGGGCGCCGCCTTTTCATCGATCTTCATGGCGAAGCTGTTGCGGGGAGTGAAGGCGTCGCCCACCGGCTCGTGCAGCAGGTTGGGGGGGCTGCCGGGAATGGAGTACAGCCGGTCGTCGTCGGTGTCCAGGTCGGGCATGGCGGACAGCAGGCCCCAGGTATAGGGGTGGGCGGGTTCGTAGAAGATCTCGTTTACGTTGCCCACCTCCACAATTTTCCCGGCGTACATCACGTTCACGTAGTCGGCCACCTTGGCCACCACGCCCAGGTCGTGGGTGATGTAGATGACGGACAGGCCCAGCCGGTCCTGCACGTCCTTGATCAGCTCCAGAATCTTGGCCTGGATGGTCACATCCAGAGCGGTGGTGGGTTCATCGCAGATGAGAATATCGGGGCTTCCCGACAGGGCGATGGCGATGACCACCCGCTGGCGCATGCCGCCGGACAGCTGGTGGGGATAGTTTTTCATCCGTTTCTCCGGGTCGGTGATGCCCACCAGCTCCAGCAGCTCCACAGAGCGTGTCCAGGCGTCCCGCTTAGACATCCCCCGGTGGAGGATCATCCCCTCCATGATCTGCCTGCCGATCTGCATGGTGGGGTCCAGACTGGTCATAGGGTCTTGGAACACCATGGCGATGCGGTTGCCGTTGAAATCCCTTCTGAGCTGCCTTTTCGGTATTTTCAGCAGGTCCACCGTCTGCTCGGGGCCGTCCCCCTCGGCGTAGGTGTACAGCACTTCTCCGCTGTTGACGGTGGCGTTGGCGTCCAGCAGGCCGCAGGCGGCCTTCATGGTCACCGATTTTCCGGAGCCGGACTCGCCCACAATGGCCACGGTCTCGCCCTTCTGCAGATCCAGGTTGACCCCCCGGATGGCGTGGATGGTTCCGGCGTTGGTGCGGAAGGAGATGTCCAGGTCCTTGATCTCCAATATCGTTTTATTTGCCATGGTTCTCCCCTCCTTACATATCCTCGAGCTTGGGGGCCAGGGCCTCCCGGAAGCCGTCGCCGATGAAGTTGAAGCCCAGCATCAGAAGG
>CATLHC010000081.1 GCA_949948775.1 uncultured Oscillospiraceae bacterium | reverse complement strand
TCCACGGGGGCTTCCGGGGCGGGCTCCTCCGCCGGGGTCTCCGGCTCAGGTTCCGTCACGGTTTCCTCCGCGGGGGCTTCCGGCTCTGCCGGGGCTTCCGCCACGGGCTCGGGTTCCGCGGTCACCGGATCCGGCTCGGGAGAGGGGGCGGCCTCTTCCTTTGGAAACTCATCGGGTCCCTGGGGCGGCTCGGGGGGCGCGGGCGGGTCCTCCTTGGGAGGCTCCGGCGGCTCGTACCCTACGGTGTCGCCGCTGAAAACCAGCTGATCCAGCGGACCGGCCGGACGGGGGATCACCTTGGTGCTCACCACCCGGCACATCTTGCCCGCCGCCACTTTCGCAGCGTCCACAGCGGCCTTCACCGCGCCCACGTCGCCCTCGATCTTCACGGTGGTCCAGCCGCCGCCCTTTGTCAGCTCATAGCCGATCAAGCGCACATTGGCGGACTTCACCGCAGCGTCGGCGGCGGTGATGCCGCCGGCCAGGCCCTGGGTCTCGATGAGTCCTAAACTCTTCTGCATACAAGTACCTCCTAGTCCAGAGGTTTCAGCGGCAATTTCTTCACCAGCCGCGCCGCGTTGGCCCCGATGGCTCGCACCTGGTCCATTTGACGGGCGGGGACACGGTAAAGAGGCTGGTCCTGCTGTAGCTTAGAGTAGTGCAGAACCACAAATTGTCCATCCAGCCCCAATCCCACCTCCAGACGGGACGCCTGGGCGGCTTCCCAGGACAGGGCCAGCGCGTCCATCCCCTCCCGGGTGTCTTCCTCCCAGGGGATGCCCTCCTCCTCCATGCCGTAGGTCAGCTGCCGCAAAGCCGCGGGGGAGGCGTCAGGGCTCATCAGGACGCGGACGTTTGGTTTGGTCATTTCAATGGGCATGGCCATCCGTCAGGCCCTCCCTTCCAGCACAGACAGCACCAGACCGGTGGCCACCGCGTTGCGGGGTCCTTCCGAACCGCGGATGTTGCCCCGCCCGGCCACCACCTTGTACTGAGACAGGGCGTCGGTGACCATCTGAGGCACCTCAAAGTCCAGGGCGGAGCCGCCCACCAGCACCACGAACCGGATGTCCCGGACGTTGCCCGTGGGGCTGACCCGGGTGAGGGCACGGATGGCGTTGGTGACGAACACCTTCTGCTTGGCCTGGCGTCGAATGAGCCGGATCTTCTCCATGGACCAGTCGCCCTCCAGAGGGATCATGTTCCCTTCCTTCAGGATGACCACCTTGGCGAAGATGTTGGGGTCCAGCGGGGTGGGGAAAAATTCCACGGTGCCGTTCTCGTGGCGGATGTGGAACAGGCTCTCCACCTTGGCCATGGGGTACTTCTTCACGTCCTCTGCCGTGTCAAAGCTGTCCAGGCCCATCTCCGACTGGATGAGGAGGGTGACCATGTTGCCCGCCCCGGCCAGATGGATGGAGTGGATGGTCCCGTCCTCACTGATGATGGACGCGTCGGTGGAACCGGCGCCCATGTCCAGAATGGCTAAGGGTTTATTGGTGCCCGGCGTGGTGAGCGCGCCGCGAATGGCCATATCGGCCTCCACGCCGCCCACCTGAACGGGGACGTTGATCTGCTCGCCGAACTCCCTGGCGATAGCCTCCATCTGGAGGCGGTCGGCCTTCACCATTGCGGCGATGCCCACGGCGTTCTCCTGGGAGAACTCGTTGGCAAGCCCCCCCTGCACCTTCTGGGGGGTAAACGTGTCCACCGCCAGCAGGTCCTGGATGTGGATGTCCCGGGGGTGCTGCTTCGTCAGGTTGGCCATCACCTGGCGCACCTTTTCCAGCATACCCCCCGCGTTGGTGCCCGGCTCGCCCCGCACGTCCTCCAGGGCGGGGATGGACTCCACCGCCTTCATGATCTTGTCGGCCCCGTCGTCCACGTCCACCTTCACGGTGCGCATGGCGCCCTTGAGCTCCATGGTGCCGGCGGGGATCTTGCGCTCCTTCACGTCGCCGCTGGGGGTCTTGATGACCACCGCCGAGCGGTTTCCAATTAGGGCGCGGGCGATGGGCACCACCTGCCGGGTCTCCTCCGAGGACAGCCCGAACAGTGTGGCGATGCCATAGGGGTTGGACAGCACCTCCACCACGCCGCCCACCGGGGCCACCTCCACCGCCGAGCGCATACCCAGGGGGACCTTGTCCACCAGGGCCACCTCGTCCACGATGGGGATTTTGCGGTGCAAACGGTTGTGGATGAGCACGCCGTCGTCCCGCTGCACGATGGCGGCGGTGACCTGCCGGGTGCCGGCGGAGCCCTGGTTGATGAGCCGGGCCGCGTCCTCAAAATCCACGCTCTTGGGGATGACCACGATGTAGTCCTTCCCGCCGGGGGCGTCCTCCAGCTCGGTGACCAGAACGGTCTCCCCCACCCCGACGCCCATGCCGCCGGGGGTGGAGGGGTTGTGACCGATCATGGTGGACTCGGTGATGATGGTCTCGGTGATGGTCTCCATGGCCACGTCGCCGATGACCGGGGCCGCCTCGTTCAGACGCACCTCCGACAGATCCTTCACCTCCAGCCCCGCCTTTTCCAAAGCGTCGGTCAGGGAGTGAAAGATGCCGTTGATGTTCTGCCGGGTCCCCTTGATGCCTGTGGTGGGCACCGTGCCGCTGGCCAGGAATTCAAGCTTGCCGCCGTCGATCCTGCCCAGGGCGGTTTCCGTTGTCGCGTTGCCGATGTCGATGCCTGCGACGATCTTCATGTGCGGTGCCTCCTGACTCTTGGGTTTGAAATTAGAACTTCTTCAGACGGTCGCGCTTCTCGTAGACCTCGGCGGCCTCGCGCACCAACCCGGCGGCGGTCTTGGCGCCGTACTTGCCGTCCAGCTCGTTGGCGATGTCGATCAGCTCCTGCTTGGTGGAGCGGTAGGGCCGCAGGGCGTTGTAGATCTCCAGCAGCCGCTCGTCGGGCACGGCGATCAGCTCGGCGGCCCGGCGCAGGTTGCCCGCGAAGGCCTCGCGGTTGACGGACTCGGCCACCTGAGCCTGGTACTCCAGGGTCTCGGGGGCGATGCGCATATCGTCGGAGGTCAGCTCGCCGGAGAGCACCTTCTCATAGCTCAGAGAGCTGAAGGGCTTGCCGGTGGGGGTCTTGATCTTGTCGGCCTCCTTCTCGGCCAGGGGGTAGTTGGCGGCGGTCATCTTGCCGCCCGCAGCGGGGGCAGCGGGAGCGGCGCCCTTGTTCATGGCGCTCATGACCTGCTCCACGATCTGTTTCATCAACAGTTCCTGATCCATATTTCCTGCCTCCCTTTACTTAAACGAAACGGTGACGGCCTGAGGCTTCTTGTTCCGGTCACAGTGCTCGGTCTCCTTGATGTGGAGCAGAGCGGCGATGGCCTGATAGGTGGGACGGGCCATCTGGTCGTTGCGCACGGTGACGGGGGTGGGGGCCTCGCCCTTGGCGTACTTGGCGGCGTTCTTGCCGATCTGACGGAAGGTGTCCATCTCGATCAGCGGCGCCTGAGAGAACAGCTCCAGGTTGCTCAGGGGGGGCAGGTCCTTCTGGTGGATGACCGTGGTCCCCTTGGACTGGATGCCGATGCCGATGCCGGAGCCGGAGTACTCGGCGGCGTCATGGGCAATAAAGGACACGTCGGAGGTGCGGAACACCCGGATCAGGCGCCACTTCATGCCCTCCTCCTCGATGCCGGCGATGATCTCGCGCAGCACCTTGCTGTGGGGCTGATGGATAATGGTCTCGTGCTGGTACACGCCGAAGGCGGGGGCCAGGCCGATGACCACCTCGTCGGGGGCCACGCCCTTGGCGGCCTCACCGGTGTCGGCCAGGCTCATCTCGCCGGCGGACAGGGTGCTGGCGGAAGGAGCGGCGGCCTTGGCCGCGGGAGCGGTCGAGGCGGAGCCCATCTCCTTGAGGACCTCTTCGATCACACTGCGGAGCATATTTTCGTCAAAATTCATAGTTCGACCCTCCCTCTGATTAGATGTCTTCCGGCCGGATGGCGTTGGGGATGTTCTTGATCTGCTCCCAGCGCTCCTCGCTGAGCTGATAGCCGGTCATGGGACCGTGGTAGTCGTTGGGGGCGTTCACGCCGGAGTAGACGTGGAAGTCCTTGTCGAAGATGGAGGCGGTGTGCAGATAGTCGCCGGCCACCTTCTGGCGGAGCATGTTGTAGATGTTCTGGGCCACGTCGGGGAAGCCGGCCTTGTCCAGCGCCTTGACGAAGTCCACGCCGGTGACCTTGCGGGCCATCATGGCCTCGATGGCCTTCAGGTCCTCGTTGACGTTGCGGTCGGGCATATCCTGAGAGCCCCGGGCGTAGGTGGCGGCCTCCACTTCCTCGTCGGTGATGGGGGGCAGGCCCAGCTCGCGGAACATCCCCTGGAGGGCGCGGGCGGCCTTGTTGCGGGCCTTGATCACGTCGTCCTCCTTGACGGGCTGCAGACCGCCGTCGATCCTCATGTCGCGCTGGATGATGTTCCAGTCGTCGTAGTCGTCGGCGTCCCAGTTGGAGCCCGCGAACATGTTGTCGTAGTTGGGGGTGGCGGAGTAGCCGGAGCAGATGTAGTCGGTGCCGGAGAAGAGCTGAGGCACGCTGCGGGCCACCCGGCGCAGGTCGGAGTGGGTGAAGGTCTGGTCGTTGGAGGTGGTGGACTCCAGGTCCAGCAGCATGGCGATCAGGTTCTCAGCGGCGATGGCGCGGATGCCGCCGGGCACGCCCGCGGGCACGCCCACGCAGGACACGGAGCCGTTCTGGGTGCCCTGCACGCCGGCGCCCTTGGTGACGGCCAGGCAGCGGGCCTCCAGGTACAGCATGCTCTTGCCCTCGGCGTAGCCCATCTGGACCTCGGAGCCGGTGCCGGAGGTGAAGCGCATCTTCAGGCCGCGGCTGGCGTAGCAGCTGGCCAGGAACGCCTTGGAGTAGGGGGTGTCATCGCCGTCCATGAACACCGGCTCGGTGCCGTAGACGGAGATGGTCTCGGCGTAGGTGGTGAAGCCGCGCATGCCCAGCTGGAGCTCAGTGGCCTCTTCCAGGGCGCACTGGGTCATGATGCCGGGACGACCGGCCTGGGCGCCCACGAACAGAGCCATGGCGTTGAAGGGGGCGTACCGGGCGATACCGACGGTGGTCTCCATCTCGGCGAAGCCGCGCACGGCGGCCTCGGCGGCGTCGGCGGCGATCTGGATGGGGTTGTCCTTCACGTTGGTGACGTGGCACTGGTTGGCCGGCATCAGGCGGGCGCGCATCTTGGTCATGCCCATCATGATCTCCACGATGGTCAGCTTGCCCACGATCTCCGTCAGCTTGGCGGGGGTGACGGACAGGGTGATGTCCAGGATCTCATCGCGGGAGACGTTGATGTCAACGATCTTCCGGGCGATCTCCAGAGAATCCATGGCCATGGCCTTCTCCGCGTTGCCCAGCCGGATGGCGTGGTCGGCGATGAAGGTGTCCAGCATATCGAAGTCGGCGCGGGTCTTGCCGTCCATCTCGACGATCTTGCCGCCCTCGATCTTGATGCTGGGCTTGGGGTCGAAGGGGCTGTTCATGGCGATCAGGCCTACCTCCGGCCACTCCTGTACGTACCCGTCCTGGTTGACCGGGCGGGCTGCCAGAGCTTCAAAACGCTTAGATTTCATAGCTTACGCTCCTTCCCGGTTTCAATTAAATGATGTAGGGGGTGGTGGAGGACTTCAGCTCCTCGCTGGGCTCCAGGGTCCTCAGGGCCTGCATACCCACGTCGCGGGCGGCGATGAGGGCCTGCTTCACGGCGCCGGAGTCGCCATAGAAGAAGGTGTTGACCTCGTTGGAGTAGCTGGTGCCGCCGTTGCCGGGGGTCGCCACGCTCAGCACCTCGACGTTGGCCGCCTTCACCGCGGCGTCCGCGCACAGGATGCCGATGCCGGCCGGGGCGCAGGAGATGATGCCCATGGCCTTGCCCAGAGGGGCGGCCCAGACCTTGTTCAGCACGTGGGAGGCGCGGGCGGTGTACTGGAACTCCAGATGGCCGGCGCTGCTGCCGTACACGTCGCCGAAGTGGACCTCGGTCTCGCGCAGGCAGACCTCGACGGCGCGGCGGGCGTCGGAGACGTCCTCAGCGCCAAAGACGATCAGGCAGCCGTGGCCGCCGCCGCCCTCGGTATCGCGGGGGCACTCCACCATGACGCACTCCGTGTTGGTGGCCTTCACAGCCTCATCGGCGGCGAAGATCTGGGGGCCGGCGCCGGTGCGGTCGGAGATGATGCCGATGGCGCGGTACTTGGGGTCGATCTTCAGGGCGTCGTGCACCTGGTGGTCCAGGTTGGCGATGACCAGGCCGATGGTGTGGCCGATGGCGGTGCCAACAAACTCAGTCAGGTTGCACTGGGGGGCGGCCGCGCAGGCGCACTCCTCGGCGGGGGCGGAGGCGCCGATCTTCTTCATGACCTCGTCCATGACCTTGCTGACCAATTCATCCATGTGTGTTACCTCCATTTATGAAGTTGATATTTGTGATGACGAAAACTGTCGTGCCGGGGTGTTGCCGGGTTCTGGAGATCACTCCATGTGGGGCAGGATCTTCTCCACGTCGCTGTGGGGACGGGGGATGACATGGACGGAGACGACCTCGCCCACCTTCTCGGCGGCCACGGAGCCGGCGTCCACGGACGCCTTGACCGCGCCCACGTCGCCGCGCACCATCACGGTGACCAGGCCGGAGCCGATCTTCTCATACCCCACCAGAGCCACGTTCGCGGACTTCACCATGGCATCGGCGGCCTCGATGGCGCCCACCAGGCCGCGGGTCTCGACCATGCCCAGAGCTTCCTTCTGCATAATTGCTGCCTCCTTCGATTTTTTCATGGCCAGCGGCGCATTTCGCTTCCCGAAACAAAATGCGGTGTACGCAAGCCTACCATGATACATTATACAGAAGGGATAACAAGATTTTCTTGACCCCAGCAGGTACTTTTTTGTCCATTCTCTCCAAACAAAAAAATTTCCCTTCCGCTCTTTTTCATCGTTTCCGCCAAGACTTGGTCCGAAAACGGCGCAAAACCCCGCTCCGGACCATTTCGCCCGGAGCGGGGTTTTCATTCAAAAGTCCCTAATTTCTTCCTTTTCCTGCCTTTTTGCGGGAAACCGGGCTTCTTTATCCCATAATTTGGGCCAGGATCTTCTCCACATCGGACACCTCCACGCTCCGGGGATTGGTGGCGGTGGTGGCGTCGGCCAGGGCGGCGGACACCAGCTCGTCCTTCAGCTCCTTTACCTTGGCCAAATCCACCCCCTGGGCCTTCAGGGTGGCGGGAATACCGATTCTCCGGTTCAGCTTCTCCACCTCGTGAATCAGGTTGGTGACGCCCAGGCGCACATTGGGGGCGGGCAGGTCCAGCACCTTGGCCATGCGCTGGTACTTCCGCGCCGCCACGCAGTACTCGCCCTTGTGCACGGTGGCCAGGTCGGCGTTGAAGGCCAGGACCTTGGGCAGCAGGATGGCGTTGATGCGCCCGTGGGCGATGTGGAGCTTGCCGCCGATGGCGTGGGCCATGCCGTGGTTGACGCCCAGCCCGGCGGAGTTGAAGGCCAGCCCCGCCATGCAGGAGGCGTTGTGCATCTTCTCCCGCGCCAGCAGGTCGTCCCCGTTCTCCACCGCCAGGGGCAGGAAGCGGAACACCAGGGACACCGCCTTCTCGCACATGGCGTCGGAGAAGTCGTTGTAGCCGGTGGACACGTAGGCTTCCAGGGCGTGGGTGAGCACGTCCATCCCCGCGTCGGCGGTGACGGCGGAGGGCGCGGACACAGTGAGCTCCGGGTCCAGAATGGCCACCATGGGCCGCAGGGCCTGGCTGGCCAGGGGGTATTTGATGCCCTTCTCCTTGTCGGTGATGACGGCGTAGTCCGTCACCTCGGAGCCGGTGCCGCTGGTGGTGGGGACGGCAAAGCACTCCATCTTGTCGGTGTCCACGTCCAGCACCTGCTTGGCGATGGCCCGGATGGCCTTGGCCGCGTCGATGGTGGACCCGCCGCCCACGGCCACCACCGCCTGGGCCCCGCAGGCCCGGAAGGCCTCCACCCCTGCGGTGACCACCTCGATGGGGGGATCGGGCACCACGCCGTCGAACACGCTGACGGTGCAGTTGGTCAGGAAGGAGGCCACCCGCTCGGGCACCCCCAGCTGGTTCATGAAGCGGTCGGTGACGATGAGCACCCGCTTGTCCTCTACCCGGCGCAGGCGCTCCAGGGCGCCCTGTCCAAAATACACTCTGGTACTGAAGCTGAATTCCTGCATAAATACCCTCCATACACTCCGGAGACGGCGTGTTCAGCGGGGCACTGCTTCCTTCCCCGCCGGCTCCCGTCCCCGCTGCTGATGCTGCTCCCGGTACTCGGTGGGGGTGAGCCCCACCTTCTTCTTGAATGCCTTGCCGAAATAGTTGGTCTCGCTATAGGACAGCTCGTAGGCGATGTTGATGACGGGCATGTCCGTGTCGGTGAGCATGTCCTTGGCGGCGCTGATCTTGCCGTCCATCATATAGGTGATGAAATTGACGCCGGTGAGGCGCTTGAAAAACTTGCTGAAGTAGCTGGAACTCATGTTGGCGTATTCCGCCGCCTCGTCCAGCCCGATGCCCTCCTTCACGTTGCGGTCCACATAGTTGAGCACCCGCTGCTCGTCGCTGACCCCATAGCAGCGGTCCTCATCGATGGCGTCGAAGATGACGCCCCACATCTTCTCCAGCACCAGGAAGGAGTCGTGCTTCTTCCCCTGCTGGTCGAAGCGCAGGCGGAAGCGCTCCATGACGGTGGACAGCTTCAGCTGGGCCGAGGGGCCCAGGGAACCGCCCAACCGGGCCAGGCCCTCGGCGAAGGACATGGCGCTGAAGCGGATCACATCTATATCATCCGTTTCTTGGTAAAGAGAATCAAGGTAATCTTTTGTGATGTTGATGCATTTTTTGTAGCTGAACGCCTGCATGTGCTCCGCCGCCTGCTTGAGATACCGCTCCCGGTGCTCCTTTTCCCACTCCCCGGCGGGCTTAGCGCCCCACTGCATCATCACCTCCGCCGCCGCCGTCAGCCACTCCGGATGATAGGGCTTGAGCAGGTAGTCCTGCACCCCCAGCCGCCACACGTTGGCCACGATGTCGCTGCGCTTTCCCGTGGAGGTGACCAGGATGGGCACGTCGGGGGCCAGCTCCTTGGCGGAGATAATCATATTGCAGCAGTCCGCGTCGAACCAGGGCACGTCTATGATGAGCAGGCAGAAGGAGCCCTCGCCCAGCAGGTCCAGCGCCTGCCGGGGGGTGGACGCGGGCAGCACATCCACGCCGGGCAGCCCCTTGGCCAGGATCGCCCGCATGTTTTCCCGCTCCAGGCGGTTCTCATTCAATATTAAAACCCGGCACACCGCTCCCGGCACCGCCTTTCTTTCCTATGGCCCAGTCGCAGACAGGGCTCAAATCTCAGTTCACCGCCACTTCAGGGGCAGCTTCAGCCGAATGGCATACCCCGTCTGCCCGTCCCCCCGGTGTCCGATGGACAGCTCGCACCGTTTGCCCATCAGCCGCTTCAGGCTCCGGTTCAAGTCCCGCAGGGAGCTGTTCTCCCGGGCCAAGTACTCGTCCGCCCGGTTCTCCATCTCCTCCGGGCCGACGCTCTCGCTGTTGGCCTGCACCAGCACCAGCAGGTCCTTGCCGTTCTCCTCGGCAAATATATCGATCTTCCTCTGGTCGTCCTCCCCCTTGAAGGACTGGAGGACGATGTCGATGATGGGCCGGAAGATGAGGAAGGGGCAGTTGACGCCCCAGTACTGCCGGGGAACGGACACGCTGTAGTCCAGCATCTCCCCCCACCAGGCCTTCTGCACCCGCAGAGAGGCCTCGGCGTAGTTCAGCTCCTCCCCCAGCACGGACAGCTTGCGCTCGGCGTCGCTGGTATAGCGGACGATGTCCGCGAAGTCCAGGGCCACCGCCCCCGTACGGTCCGCCCCCTCCTGATAGGCCAGCTGGGTAATGAGGTTCATGGTGAAAAAGAACTGATCGCTCCCCTCCTGCTGCCACACGGTCCCCCGGTCCCCGCGGCGGACAGACCGCTCCGAATCCATCTGGGCTCCGCTCTCCTCGGCGTTTTCGTCCTTCCCGCGCTCCTGGGCGCGCTGGTTCTGCATGGCGTAGAGGAACATGTCCCGCACCACCTGCACCGAGGCCAGCAGCTTATCATAGGTCATCTCACGCAGCTTGCCATAGGCCCGGACCATAGCCTCGCTCTTGTTCCAGTTGGCCTGGGGAATGATGTGGTCCAGCTCCCGCTCTTCCGCGTCCGTCAGGCGCACCTGTCCCCCCATCACCGAGCCCAAGTAATTGTCGTCCAGGATCAGCGGCACGGCGAAATCCACCAGGTCCGCATGGCACCGGTAGATGTAGGGCTGGCCGGTGATGGCGGAGTGGAGCCCGCCGTGGGCGTCGCACTGCTCGCACATCTCGGAGAAGCCCTGCAGCTCCCGGCCCAGGGCGCAGTGGTCGGTGAAGCCGCTGTATTTGGTGATGGGCCGCCCTTTGTAGTCCACGGTGACAAAGGCCAGCCCCATAGCCTTGGAGCAGTTGTCCTGGATCGACTGAAGCAGCTCCACATCAATCTGATCGGATATTTTTTTAAACTCTCCCACGGTTTCCGCCCCCTCAGAGCGCTTTTGCGCCGTTTTGCCGCCGAATCAAGTCCAAGCATCTCAGTGTGATTTCATTATAGCAAAAAAACACCCCCGCGCAATAAATTATTTTGAGCTTGGGTGGTAATATTTTGTCATAAGAGGAATTTTTTGACTTTCATGGGAAATCGTCAAAATTCCTTGTGCTTCACTAGGTTTTACCGGCCCGCGCCGCAGGCCGCTTTCTCCCCGACACGCCGAGC
>CATLHC010000080.1 GCA_949948775.1 uncultured Oscillospiraceae bacterium | reverse complement strand
GAAACGCCGACAGACGGTATAATGGCGGCAGAACAAGTGAAAGGAGCGTTGAGCATGAAAGTGACGTACCGAACGGAGGGCGACTACCGCTTGCCCAACCTGGAAGCGCCGGAGGCTCCGAAAGTGGGAAAATATGGGATGCTGCGGCGCAGTTACCTCAAAAGCCACAGGAACGGCTACTACACGGGGATGCAGTTGAGCGGCAGACTGAACGCCCATCTGGAAAAGATCGACCGGGAGGCCACCGAGATGGTGGAGCGGCTGACGGCGCAAATGGCGCAGGAACAGGGCGTGACGGAAGAACTGAAAGCGTCCGACGAAATGAAGTGGGTGGGCCTGATGAACAACATCCGGGCAGCGGCGGAGGAAGTGGCGCTGACGGAGCTGGTCTACACCGACGTGTAAACGATGCCGGGGAAGAACCGGCGCAGGCCCCCGTTGACTGGACGGCGACAGGCCCCACAGGGCTGCAATTCAGCCATCACGACTTTGACGCACGTTCCGAAATCCCTTATTACCACGAGGACAATGAAAAGAACGAATTGCTCCGCACCTGTGACGAACTCAAAAATGACCGGGCAGAAATCGCCGCCTTCTTTGCCGACCATCCGGGCCGCAAGGAGCGCGGCGATTTTATCAAGGCTTTTTTCAATAACACCTACGTTGAGAAAATCCTTAGTAACGGCCAGCGGGCTGGGTATCGGGCGTGGGACGATGTGCTGACCCTCTGGCGCGGGGCCTATCTGTCCCGTGAAAAAGAGGTATTCATGCGCTGGGATCGTGTTGCCGACGCCATCTATGGGATGATCCTGCTTGACCAATGGCTTGCCCCAGACGAGCGGCCCCTCCCCAGCGAAGCGGAGCAAATCTCCTTCATTGAACAGGCCGAAGCGGAAAAGGCTTCGGCCTTTACCATTCCCCAGGAGGCCATTGACTATATCCTGTGCGGCGGGAGCGGCGTATCCGAGGGGAAGTACCGCATTTTTGAGCAATTCCAGAAAAATGAGGGCAAGCAGGAAAATATCAAATTCCTGCGGGATGAATATGGCATTGGCGGGCGCTCCGATGCTATTCCCGGCAGTGGATATTTTGAAGATCACGATGGTAAGGGTATCACCATTTCCCGCAATTACAGCGACCCTGACGGCAAATTCCTGTTGTCCTGGGCCAAGGTGGAGAAGCGCATCGGGGAACTGATTGCCGCCGACCGCTATCTGAACCGGGCTGAAAAAGAACATTACCCGGAATATCAGGCACAGGTGGAGGCACGGAAAGCGCGCTGGAAAATCGCAGATGAAATCCGCTCTATCATTGACGATTATGTGGACTTCAAGACCCAGCTTGGCGAAAAGGAACAATGTGCGGAGGTCTTGTTCGCCAGAACTTGTACGCACAGTTTTGGAGTGGGAGATAAGAAAAACTATGTCCTGACAATGGAGGGCAGCTTTGTTCTTCCCACCCTGCGGGACGCTATGCAGACCATCATCGGGGACAAGACCCACCTGACGGAGCGGTGCGAGGCCATGCTTGCCGAGCTGAACGGCCCCCTGGCCGCGCCGCTGGAACCGACCTATGAGGAACTGAACCCGCCGCCCCCGCCGAAGAAGGAATACCGCTTTGCCCTGGGCGACACCGTGTACCTGGGAACACAGGAGTATGAGCTGCTGGCCTTTGACGAGCAGACTGTCCGGCTTTTTGACCCGGCGTTTCCCATCATCAACAAGGAACTGCCCCGCGCCGACTTTGACCGTATGCTGGCGGAGAACCCTTTGAACGACGGTCTGCTTCAGGTGGTAGAGGAAGCACCGCCCGCCGCCGAAGCCGTGGAGCCGGACACCCCGCAGGCCGTGGGCCGCATCGACTTTTTAGCCGCCAACGGTACGGTGGGTGACAGCGTGGAGTACACCGACGCGGAGCAGTTTGTGGCGGCAATCAAAGAGGAAAACCATGTTGGCACTCCAATGGGCATTATCCTATACCGTGACAGCGAGGGCCAGACCATCCCCCAGGACTTTGTGGCGGAGCTTGACCCACCGCCACAGGAATTTGAGGTCATAGACTACGCCCAGGCCCGGTTGGATGAAGCGATAGAACTCATTAACGAGTATTGTTGGAAAGAATTTGAGCAAGAAGCAGATTTTTCCGACCTGCACCACATTGACCTTGCCTTTGGCAGTACCAGCGACAACAAGTATGTCATTGAAGCCAGCGCCGACTTGATCGACTTCCGCCTGGTTTATCAGGTAGACGGCGAGGTGGTGATGTCGCTCCAATGCCGCGACCTGGACGATCTGAACGTACACCTCGCAAATTTGAGCTTTGACAACATGATCGCCTATGCGGAGGAACAGTACGAGAAGCGGCAGGAACAGAACCTCCAAGCCAGTCAGGAGCAGGCCGCGCCCAACGATGAGGTGCTTACGGAGCTACAAAAAAAGGCCGCAGAAATTGCCAGGAAATATGAAAGCCTGCCCATGCAGGAGAAAATAGGGATCATCGCACAGGTTTTCGGCTGTACGTCGGGAAAAATTGAAACGTCACCCTGTTCTGGTAAATGGCGTGGGACGAGTGATGTATCTATCCGCTTTGACAATGGTACATCCCTGTGCATTGGAAACGAGAGGACGCCGCAGGCCAGAACCGCAAAGGTGTGGAATGAATTTATTAACGCCACCCTGACGCGGTATAACCCGGAGATCGTAGCGGCGGCAAAAGAAGCCGCGCTCCATGCTCTCAGGAAACAGGAAACCACGGATAACGAAATTGCCGTCCAAAAGGGTTTGAAGCCATACACGCTGCTTACCGTGGAGATCACCGATGGTACAGGCGATAAGAGCGGCTTTATTGGCTGGTATTATGTGACGCTGGCGGTTGACGGCAAAATCTTTGCTTTGCTGGAATCAGGCTTAAGCTATGAAATAGCAAACGGCAAAGCAGGTGAAGTCCCCAAAAGAAATAACTATTTTGTTGCGGGGGGACTGAAAGAAGCAGATGTTGACTTTGTTTTTCATAACGTAGGTCATTCCTCAACTGATACCATTTATTCTCTGCGTATCAACGATGATGTCCGGGAACGTGCGGAAAAGGCCCTTTCGGAGCGGATTGCCGCCGTCGAACCCGTAAAGCCTGACACCCCCGGTTATGACCTGGGCTTTGGGCACCTGGGCAACGGCGTGACGGTGTGGAACCGGCTGGAACTGCGGGACGGCGATTACAAGACTATCGCCCATATCGCCCCCGATCGAACCGTGACCTACTATGAGAACGGTCTGCCGGAGGATGTGCGGACGCAGATCGAAGAATTTGCCGCCACCTCCACCATGACCATTTCCGCCACTCAGGATGCCCCCGTGTTCTCCACCCCGCCGCTGGTGCGGGAGCCTGCCGTGACCCCCGCCCCGCAGCCGGGGCCTGACAGCGGCAGGTTTTGGGACGCCTACAACTCCATCAAGGAGCGCAACCCCGACAGTCTGCTGCTGTATCAGGTGGGCGACTTCTTTGAGTTGTACGGAGGGGCTGAGGGTGCCGACGCATGGAATGCGGCGACGGCCCTCAATCTGACCCTGACCAAGCGCAATATCCCCGAATATGGCCGTGTGTCTATGTGTGGTTTTCCCGCCCACAAGTTGAAGGACTTTGTAAAGAAGCTGAACAGCAAGGGCTTTGATGTGATCGTGGCGGCGCTGAAAAATAAGCAACGTGTTATTTCTGCGTTCCCCGCACAGCCCAGCGAAAAGGCCAAGCAGGAAACGGATGATTTTTCCGACATTGACCCTTCCGCCATCCGTGCCGCCCTTGCGGAGAACGGTATCGTGGACGGCCATGTGGTAGACCCGGAGAAGCTGGACGCAACCCCCTTTATTCAGCAGGTCATGGCCGATGTGGAGCAGATCGCCGCTGACACACCACAGGCCCCCGAACGATTTTCCGTCATTGAAACAGAGGGCGGCTACGCCATATGGGATGACATTCAGGGCGGGATATATGTGGACGGAGAGGGCGTCCAAGAAGAATTTACAAGCGAGTGGCAGGCCGAGGACTATCTGAAGCAGGTCAGGCAGGCCGTGGCAGGCAAGGAGGCCGCTGAATGGCTGGCGGTGGAGCGGGCCAAGCAGGAACCCCCACCCCAGGGACAGGCTGAAAAGAGAAGGAAATCAGGCGTTGAGATTATCGCCAGCTATCAATTCGACAATGAGCGCATCATCATTTCACGCTCCCCCAATGGCAAGTATTATAACCACTATGGGTATGATGAGCAGCGTGATTTTGCCATGACAACGGCGGGTGGTTTTGATACCTTTGAAGAAGCTGAAAAAGCATTGTACTCCCACCGGCCCAAGGCAGAAAAGGTTTTGGAACCGGCTGAAAAAGCAGCAGATACGGAAAAGGGCGCGGAAAGTTTAGCGGACGGGCACGGCCCGGACAGAGAGGAACCACCCCTGGCCCCGCCCGCGCCCCGGCGCAGGGCCAAAGTGTCCCCCTTTGTCCTTCATCCCGAAGTCCCCAACGCAGACCGGCATGAATACCGCATCACCGATGACGCCATCGGCGCTGGGACACCGGGGGAACGCTTCAACAACAACGTCCGGGCCATCCGTCTGCTGAAAAAGCTGGAACGGGAAGATCGGTTTGCCACGCCGGAGGAACAGGCGGTATTGGCGCAGTATGTGGGCTGGGGCGGGCTGGCCGACTGCTTTGACGAGCGTCACAGCAAGTACGCCGAACTGAAAGCCCTGCTGGACGAGGACGAGTACGCCGCCGCCAGAGAATCCACCCTCACCGCCTTTTATACCCCGCCCGTGGTCATCCGCTCCATCTATCAGGCGTTGGAGAACATGGGCTTTAAGACCGGCAATCTGCTGGAGCCGTCCTGCGGCATCGGCAACTTCATCGGTATGCGCCCGGAAACGCTGGCCGACTCCAAAATTTACGGGGTAGAGCTGGACGGTATCAGCGGACGTATCGCCCGCCAGCTCTATCAAAAATCCTCTATCGCTGTCCAGGGGTTTGAGAAAACAGACCTCCCGGACAGCTTTTTTGACGCCGCCATCGGCAACGTGCCCTTTGGCCCCTTTAAGGTGCCGGACAAGCGGTATGACAAGCACAATTTCCTGATCCACGACTATTTCTTTGCCCGGACGTTGGATAAGGTCAGACCGGGCGGTATCATCGCTTTTGTCACCAGCAAGGGCACCATGGACAAGGAAACGCCCACCGTGCGGAAGTATATCGCACAGCGGGCCGACCTGCTGGGGGCCATCCGCCTGCCCAACAATACGTTCAAGGACGCCGCTGGCACAGAAGTCACCAGCGACATTCTGTTTTTGCAGAAACGGGACGCTCTTTCCTGCGAGGAACCGGCCTGGGTACACTTGAATACCGACGCAACCGGGCTGAAAATGAATCAGTATTTCATCGACCACCCGGAGATGGTCATGGGCGAAATGCGGGAGGTCAGCGGCCCCTATGGGCCGGAAACCGCCTGCCTGCCCCGTGAGGGGCAAGACCTGGGGGAGCAGCTCACCGCCGCCGTTCAGAATATCCAAGGCTCCATTACCGACTATGTGCTGGACGACCCGGAGGCGGAGGGCGAGGACAAATCCATCCCCGCCGACCCGAATGTGCGGAATTTCAGCTACACCGTGGTGGATGGGCAGGTGTACTACCGGGAGAACAGCCGGATGAACCCGGTGGAGGTGTCCGTGACGGCGGCGAACCGCATCAAGGGGCTGATCGGCATCCGGGACTGTGTGCGGACGCTCATTGACTATCAGACCGAGGACTGGCCCGCCGAGGATATTCAGGCCCAGCAGCGCAAGCTCAATGCCCTCTATGACGCCTTTGTGGAGAAGTACGGGCGTATCAACTCCCGCGCCAACAGTATCGCCTTCACGATGGACGACTCCTATTTTCTGCTGGCCTCCCTGGAGGTGATGGACGATGAACGGAACTTTGTCTGTAAAGCGGATATGTTCACCAAGCGCACCATCAAGCAGAAAGTCATCGTCACCAGCGTGGATACCGCGTCCGAGGCCCTGGCCGTGTCGCTGGCTGAAAAGGCCAGGGTGGATATGCCCTTTATGATGGAGCTGACCGGCAAGACCGAACAGGAGGTGTACGCCGACCTGACCGGCGTGATCTTCCTGAACCCCATGCACGGGTATGGCAGCGGCACCGAGGAAAAGTACCTCCCCGCTGATGAATACCTCTCCGGCAACGTGCGGGAAAAGCTGGAATGGGCAAAGCGGAGCGCCGAACTGTACCCGGAGGACTACGCCGCCAATGTGCAGGCATTGGAACGGGTGCAGCCGGTAGACCTGACCGCCAGTGAAATCTCCGTGCGGCTGGGGGCCACCTGGCTTCCCCCGGAGATCGTGGAGCAATTCATGTTTGAGTTGTTCAGCACTCCAAACTACTGCCAGTGGAACATCCACGTCCGCTATTTCCAGCGCACCGGCGACTGGAATGTTGAGGGGAAATCCTACGACAAGAGCAATATCAAGGCCCACAACACCTATGGCACCTCCCGCATTAACGGCTACAAGATCATTGAGGAAACCCTGAACCTGCGGGACGTTCGGATTTTTGACTATGTTCAGGACGAGAATGGCAAGAAAACACCCGTCCTGAATAAGAAGGAAACCGCCATCGCCCAGGGCAAGCAGGAGCTTATCAAGCAGGCGTTCCAGGACTGGATATGGAAAGACCCCCAGCGCCGGGAACGGCTGACACGGCTCTACAACGACAAATTCAACAGCATCCGGCCCCGTGAGTATGACGGGAGCCACCTGAACTTTGTGGGCATCAACCCGGAGATCACCCTGCGGCCCCATCAGGTGAACGCTATCGCCCATATCCTCTACGGCGGGAACACCCTGCTGGCCCATGTGGTGGGTGCGGGCAAGACCTTTGAAATGGTGGCGGCGGCGCAGGAGAGCAAGCGGCTGGGCCTGTGTCAAAAGAGCCTGTTCGTTGTCCCCAACCACCTGACGGAACAGTGGGCGTCGGAGTATTTGCAGCTCTACCCCTCCGCCAATATCCTGGTGGCGACTAACAAGGACTTTGAAACCACGAACCGCAAGCGGTTCTGCGGCAGAATCGCCACCGGGGACTATGACGCCATCATCATCGGGCACTCGCAGTTTGAGAAAATCCCGGTGAGCGTGGAGCGCCAGCGGTATCTTCTGGAACAGCAGCGGCGGGAGATACTGGACGGCATCGCGGAACTGAAAGCCAGCCACGGGGAACGCTTCTCCATCAAGCAGATGGAGCGCACCAGGAAATCCATTGATGCCAAGCTGGAAAAGCTGAACGACCAAAGCCGCAAAGATGATGTGGTCACGTTTGAGGAATTGGGCGTTGACCGCATTTTTATTGACGAAGCACATTATTATAAAAACCTCGCCGCATTTTCCAAAATGCGGAACGTGGGCGGCATCAGCCAGACCGAAGCGCAGAAGTCCAGCGACCTGTATATGAAGTGCCGCTATCTGGATGAGCTGACCGGGGGCCGGGGCGTTATTTTCGCCACAGGCACTCCCATCTCCAACACGATGGTGGAGATGTATACCATGCAGAAGTATTTGCAGTATGGCACCCTGGAAAAGCACGGTCTGCTCAATTTTGACGCCTGGGCGTCCACCTTTGGGGAAACCGTCACCGCCATAGAGCTGGCCCCGGAGGGCACCGGCTACCGGGCCAAGACCCGCTTCTCCCGGTTTTACAACCTCCCGGAACTCATGTCCATGTTCAAGGAAGTGGCGGACATCCAGACGGCGGATATGCTTAACCTCCCCGTACCCAAGGCCAACTACCACAACATCGTGCTGAAACCCTCGGAACAGCAGAAAGAAATGGTGGCGGCGCTGGGGACGCGGGCCGAACGTGTCCGCAATAAGATGGTAGACAGCACCGAGGACAATATGCTGCTCATTACCAACGATGGGCGCAAGCTGGCCCTTGACCAGCGGCTGCTTAACCCCATGCTCCCCGACAGCGACACCGGCAAAGTGAGCGCCTGCGCTGAGAATGTCTTTGAGATATGGCAGAACACGGCGGATCAGCGGTCTGCACAAATGGTGTTCTGCGACCTGTCTACCCCCAAGGGAAGCGGCGATTTTAACGTCTATGACGACCTGCGGGATAAGCTGATTGCCAGGGGCATACCAGCCGAAGAAATAGCCTATATCCACACCGCCAACACGGAGGTACAGAAGAAAGAGCTGTTCGGCAAGGTGCGCTCCGGGCAGGTGCGGGTGCTGCTCGGCTCCACGCAGAAAATGGGGGCAGGCACCAACGTACAGCACAAATTGATCGCGCTTCACCATTTGGATTGTCCGTGGCGACCCTCTGATTTACAACAGCGGGAGGGGCGCATCATCCGCCAGCGTAACGAGAATGACGAGGTGGACATTTACACCTACGTTACCGAGAACACCTTTGACAGCTACCTCTATCAGTTGGTGGAGGGCAAGCAGAAGTTTATCGGGCAGATCATGACCAGCAAAAGCCCGGTGCGCTCGGCGGAGGATATTGACGAAACCGCCCTGTCCTACGCTGAAATCAAGGCCCTTTGCACCGGCAATCCCCATATCAAAGAGAAGATGGATTTGGACATCGACGTACAGCGGTTGAAGCTGCTGAAAGCCAACCATTTGAGCCAGCGGTATGCCCTGGAGGATCAGATCATCAAGTACCTGCCGCAAAAAATAGTGTCCCTGGAACAGCGCATTGAGGGCTACACCGCCGACATAAACCGGCTGAAAGAGAACACCCATCCCAACGAGGACGGCTTTTCCCCCATGGAGGTGGAGGGCACCGTCTACACTGACAAAAAAGCGGCAGGCAGCGCCATCCTCGCCGCCTGCAAAGCTATGACCAGCCCCGATCCTGTCCCCCTGGGCCAGTACCGGGGCTTCGCTATGGAACTGTCCTTTGAGAGTTTCACCAAGGAGTTCCGAATCACCCTGAAAGGGACGCTCACCCATACCACCGGCCTGGGCACAGACATTTTCGGCAACATCCTCCGTCTGGACAATGTGCTGGGAGGTATGGAGGAACGGCTGATAGCCTGCCGGGAACAGCTTGAGAATGTCAACGTCCAACTGGCTAACGCCAAGCAGGAGGTGGAAAAGCCCTTCCCCCAGGAGGACGAGCTGAAAACGAAATCCGCACGGCTGGATGAATTGAATATCCTGCTGAACATGGATAAGCGGGAGAGCGAGATCGTGGAGGGGGAACCGAGCGAGGAAGCCCCTGACCGGGACGGTGCTGCCCGGGAACGGTGAACCCAATCGCACATTTGCCGCGCCGGTATCTGCGCTGTATAATAGGCGCAGAATATAGGCGGAGGTGAAGATGGTGCCAGATGAGTTCAAATTTGAAACCTTTGTAGAGGCCCAGGGGACGGCGATGCAGGAGTATTTGAGCAGCGTTGTAGCAAAACTGTCCAAGACGGACAAAGCGCACCGGGCCATTCAGGACAAGATCGAAAGCATTTACCGGCAGTACCCCCATGTGATGGGGATGTTCGACACAGAGAAAGCGGTAGCGTTGACCGAACAGGAGTGCGCAGCGGCCATTGAGGTGGTGGGCCTGCAAAACCAGCTTGTGGAGCTGGAAATGCAGTCGGTCTACTTCCGGGGCTGCTACGACAGCGTGGGCTATCTCAAAAAAGCGGGCATCCTGTGACGAAGGGCGGCGCTGGCAGTCAGCCAGCGCCGCCTCCTACATAACCGGGAATAAAAAATTCATAGGCGAAAGAGCAAAAAAAGATGAAAATTTCCGTCAATCAAATCCAGTGTAAGCGGTGCGGCAGCATCATCACATCTGAACACAGCCATGACTTGAAATGGTGCAAGTGCCGGGGCGTGGCCGTGGACGGCGGCAGGGACTACCTGAAACGGATGACCGGCGACCCGCCCAGCGAATTTTTGGAACTTAGCAAGTGGGAGGAATAGCCGTTTACTCTTTGATTATCAGCTTATTCAGGTCAAAGAGCGCCGCCTTGTAATTCTGAACCCGGTACAGACGCTTGTTAGGATCAGGCTGCTCGATCACATGGCCCTCTCGTTCCAAAAGCTCCTTTTGCGCTTCCTTATCAAAATAGTGTCCATAGTCTATCAGCATCCCCCGGAGCGAGATCATGCGCCAATAGGGTATCAGGCTATCTTGGTCAGGTTTGCCGTAGTCTTTGAGTTCTGTGATAAAGTCCACACGCTGAATATCGGCGGGCTTCCAGAACAGCTTTTTATCAAAGGGCGTGATACCGTCGTTCTCAATCTCGCAGCGGTCAGCCCCCTTCCGTCTGGCCCACATCTCGCAGATGGCCTCCTGGGTGGTGAGCTTCCCTGCGGGGATCATGCACATAATGGTGGCGAATGTCTGCTTGTCCAGATACACCGCCTTTTTTGCGGCGGGGATATGTTCGCGGTCTGCCATGAGGCACCTCCATACGAAATTTTGCTTTTGCCGCATTATACCATCTTTTTTGTCCTGATACAACAGGAACCGTACATAGCCGGGGAGATTTTCAATCCGAAAGTCCCCCGGCTATTACTATCTGAAAAAGGAGTTGATGAACCATGACAGGCGAGGAACTGCGGGACGAATTGTACCAGCGGATCGTGAACGCCCAAGCAAAGTACCGGGGATGGCTTTTGACCCAGCCACCCAATGTAATCCTTGACCACGCTTGTGCGTACACCATCCGAGAGGACATCGTGATGGAAATGTCGGCGCTCAAACTGCCGGAGGCCCAGGGCAGGGCGCTGCTGAAATCCCACAACCCACTGGCAGACATTTACAAGGAGTGGAACAAAGTGGAAACCCACCACATGGAGGACTTGCGGGACGTGATCGAGGCCCGCGCCGACGCTGTGATACAAGCTGAAAAGAAAGCGGGCCAGCGGGAGGGACGGTAGATGGGCTATGTTACGCCGGAACAGATCACCCAAGCAAAGGAGCTTGACCTGCTGACCTACCTCCAGCGGTTCGATCCCCAAGAGCTGGTACACGTCAGCGGCAGCACCTACTGCACCCGTGAGCATGACAGCCTGAAAATCAGCAACGGCAAATGGAATT
>CATLHC010000079.1 GCA_949948775.1 uncultured Oscillospiraceae bacterium | reverse complement strand
CGCCAACTTTGAGACCACCCTGAGCTACTCCGCCCGCCGCGACGTGGTGGCCGACCTGCTGTTCCAGACCGCCGTGCTGGTTCCCACCGTGACCTATACCAGCGCGCTGAGCTACAGCGACAAGATCAGCCTCACCGAGACCCGCAAGAACCCCACCCTGGGCCAGAAGACCTTCGGGCTGTTCTGCGAGGGCCAGTGGAAGCCCGTCGACGACTGGGGCACCCCCGGCTACTACTGGGCCAAGGGCGGCACCCATGTTGTGGACAACAGCTACAACCAGAATTCCAGCACCTATAACTCCACGTATCGCTACGACGATAACTGGATGCCCGTGTACCGCGCCAACGTGGTGACCAACACCAAGAGCAAGGACTATAACGTGGTGGCCACCATCACCCCCGCGCCCACCAAGACCTATGACACCGCGGGCGTCCATGAGTGCGACGTGGCCCACGACCTGGACATCAGCACCAGCGAGACGTTCGATCTGTATGTCAACCGCAACACCCCCATCACCACCGCCTATAACATCGTGGCCACCGATACCGTCACCCGCGTGGGCGGCCAGGGCCGCGAGACCAAGTTCTGGTATAAGGTGGAGAGCAAATTCGCCGGTAAGATGGATCCCTGGTGCACCATGGTGGACACCTATCTGGCCACCGTCACCAACGTGACCGAGCGCGTGCTGGACCCCGCCGGCCATGTGATCGTCCCCGCCTACCTGTATCTGGACGTGTATGACGGCCAGGCCGTGGGCGTGTCCGACAAGACCGACGCCTATGAGTCCACCACTGCCACCGACACCGTCAAGCGCAACACCAGCGAGCACCGGGCCTCCAAGTCCACCGCCAACTGGGAGTACGCCAAGGGCGACAAGGTGCTGGTCAAGGGCTGGACCGACTACACCCAGAACGATGCCGCCATTGATAAGACCACCGGCGTTACCCCGGTGAATCCCGCTACCGGCCTCGACAACGGCAGCGGCCTGAACCACCTGTTCAACAACACCGTGGAGGCCGCCAACAAGGCCGCGTTTGAGACCAACCGCCTCATGCCCGCCGGCAATAACACGAGCTATCCCGGCGACGACAACAACAAGCTCACCGTGGTGGAGAAGTCCACCCCCGTGCTGGGCAAGCAGACCGTGACCTACTGGAACCAGGGCAAGCACACCGTGGACGGCAAGGACTACAACGACCAGATGACTCTGTTCCTGGACGTTGCGGGCACCACCACCAACACCACCTACGCCTGGTACTTCGACACCAAGGGCAACCTGATCGGTATTGATTACGTGCCCGACAACGTGAACTACGGCGTAATCACCAGCATCTACTCCGCCTTCAACCAGGGCGAGACCAGCACCGACGGCACCGCTAAGGCCATCGCCAACGTGCTGTACGCCGACGGCACCACCGGCACCATCACCATCGACCGGTTCCTGGTTGGCCAGGCTAACTCGAACACCGGACACGCCGCCGCCGACACCAAGCTGACGGAGAACACCAACGCCAACAAGGCCCCGGCCACTTGGAAGGGTGCCGCTGAGAGCGTGGAGCTGATCCCCGTGTACGACAACAGCACTGGGAACGTGATGACCTCCAGTGAGCGCAAGCCCACCACTGTGAACAGCGCAATGGAGGCCGGCTGGCTGCACGTGGCCCCCGTCATCGCCGTCAACGCTGTTGAAAAGGGCGTTAATGGCGCCTCCGGTGCCAACTACTACTACGGCATCCTGAAGGGCAACATGTTCAAGTTCGTGACCTCCGCCGACGGCCAGATGACCGCCGTTGAGGTGGCCGGCAAGCGCGACACCACCGCCCACACCAACGAAAACACCGGCATCTACGAGTGGAACTACAACGCCGCCGCCAACGCCGCGGGCGCTAAGCTCTTCAAGAACTTCAGCTACATCACCAAGGATGCCACCGACAGGAACGTGGCCGGCGATATCTGGATGGACGCCGATACCCGCATCATGGTGCGCGATGCCAACGATCTGGACAAGGTGAACTGCTACACCCTGAGCACCCTGCCCGGCGATGTGGCGATCACCGCCAGCACTGAGATCGACTGGGCCGATCCCGACGGCGATGGCCGCGCTGAGTACGTGTACGTCACCGGTACCATCGAGGGCAACACCACCTACAATCTGTTCTACTACAACGGCGGCGCCGCTCAGTGGAACGGCGTGGACAAGAAGGGCACCGCGTTCGGCTGGCTGAACGGCAATCCAACCACCGTGGAGTTCGACGACGAGGCTGAGCTCAACGTGATCAAGAACAGCCAGGCTTACGTTGGCCACCTGTTCGCCCTTCAGCTGACCAACGGTGTAGTAAGCAACGTCATGGGCGTGGACCACAGCGGCACCAACGATCCTTACCTGCTGGTTCCCACCGCTGGTACTGCCGTTGAGATTGGTACCGCTGACGAGGTCAATACCACCAAGGCCAACTTCGCGTATGACACCAATGCTAATGGCCAGATCAGCTTCAAGACCGGCGTGCCCGGCGGCAACAGCTATACTGCCAAGACCGAGGCCGTCTACCTGAAGGACGTGACCGGCACGCCCAGCAGCACCGACGTGAATCTGACCTATGATGCCGCCACTCGGACTGTCACCGACGTGACCAACAGCAACACCTATTACCTCACTCCCGGCACCAAGGTCATCGGCCTGGGCATGGGCGTGAACCAGGAGTCCGCCATTCTGGATTACCTGAACAAGAGCACCACCAACGACGTGACCATCGTCTATGAGCGGTCCGCTGTTCTGTCCATCGTGGAGATCTACGTGGCCACCGACCCGAACGTCACCCCGGGTGGTGAGGTTACTGTTGGCAGCGGCATCCCCGGCTACGGCGTGACCACCCTGACCAACGTTTCCTCTTCGATCAGTGACGCTAACCTGACCGCGGCCATCAAGGGCGTGGGTCCGAACAATGTGGTGTACAGTCCCAATGCGGCCACTGCCGCGGCGGGTGCTTCTGCCAAGGCTGCTCAGTTCCTGTACTTCCCGTTCGTGGGCTCTGCTAGCGAGACTAGCGGCGCGACGCTCACCATTTACAAGAATGGGACGCCCGTATTCCAGGAGGCAGTTACTGCGTCTGTGGTTGGGGCCAAGTACTTCGTGATTAACTTTGCCAGCGGTACGAGCTCGAATACCATCATTACCACCGGTCCGCTGACTGCCGGTACCTACACCTACACAATTGTGGGCGCCGCTACTGGCACCACTCTGAGTTCCGGCACCTTCGTCCTGAACTGATTCCCGCACGGCAAACCCCAAATCCACAGCAAAAAAGGCCCCCCGGAATTTTCCGGGGGGCCTTTTTGCTGCACTCATCCAATAGCCAGGTAGCAGTAAGTAGCACCGTTTGTGTTAACAGTGGCTTCACTCCAGCCCTGCCCATTAAAGACCCAAAAACCATCATCAAAGAGGCCTGAGATAACGTCAATTTCTTTAGGGTGTGGAGCATCCACCATTATGCACTGAAGCTGATATGACCCCCAGCGTCCGATGATAACGAATTTTGGCGGGAAACCTAAGTGGATTTCCTTGCGTTCTGAATTGTCTCCAACATAGCTTCCATATGCAAAGTGCTTGGCTTCAAATACGGCTAGGCGGGCATCTAAATCGTCGGTCACCTCCTTTACCGCCGCCTCGTGGGCGTCCAGGGCGGCCTCGATTTTCCGCGTGTTGTCGTTCAGCGCCTGGGGCGAAAACGCGTCCGACGTCTCGATGATGCTGAAGCCTCGTTTTTCTGTCTGTTGCATTTTTTTATCCCTCCCATCCGGGAGGGATAACGGCGAGGGAGTTGCATGTCTGCGGGCAAGGGCTTGACAAATTCCCCCGCATCCGCTATAATAAAGATGAAAAGTCCGTGAGCACTCATCTGAGAAAGCGGCTTGACTCTATTCGTTCTGACAGTCTATGCTTATACGCAAAGACAGCCGTCACTTGGCAGAGTGGCGGCTGTCCCTTGACAAATTTGCGCCTATCGGTTATAATAGGCACGGGGAGTCCCGTGCTTTGTTCATCCGGACAAGCGGTTTGACTCACTTAAAGATTAGGTAGTTCCAAATAGTGCTCAGAACAACCGTCACTTGTCGGAGTGGCGGTTGTCCCTTTTTACTCTCACAGTTACGGTAAAACCGTACACATGAAACGTGAAAGTCATGGGCATCTCTCCACCCCCTTTCGGGTTGGAGTAGCCAAACCGCCTGCCGTTGCCGGACTCCCTCACACGGGACTCCTCATTTTTATTTTACACCATTCGACTCAAAAAGTCAACGTTGCACAAGGAGGGCATCCCATGCCGAGCACCGAAGCGATACAATACTATCAGCAGGCCCTGAAGCTGGGCCAGAAGGAATACAAAACCTGCGTCCACCGGGGCTGGCAGTCCAATATCCAGGCCCTGGGCGCGGATAAGCTCCAGCTGTCCCAGGTGAAGCTGGGGGTGATGGAGATTCCCATCTACCTGGTGGTGGGCTCCACCGAGGAGGCCCGGTGTAACTCCTTCTCCCCTGGGTTCTACCCCCTGATGAGCTCGGACTCCGAGTTCGCCACGAAGTGGATTCACCTGTGCGACGCCCAGCTGAGCGAGGGCATTCACGACGCCATCAAGTGCTACGAGTACCTGGGCCGGTTCTACGTCCAGGAGGGGAACAAGCGGGTGAGCGTGCTCAAAGCCATGGGGTCCACCACCATCCAGGCGGATGTGACCCGGCTCATGCCCGCTAAGGCGGACGACATCACCACCCAGATCTATCTGGAGTTTCTGGAGTTTTTCAAGCACAGCCGCTGCTGGGGCGTGCATTTCAGCGACCTGGGAGGCTACGCTAAGCTCCAGGCGGCGCTGGGCTTCGCCAAGGACGAGGACTGGCCGGAGGACGTTCAGAAAAAGTTTAAGGCCCGGTATTTCAGCTTCCGAACCAGCTTTTACCGGCTGGGCGGCGGCAGCCTGGGGCTGACCACCGGGGACGCGCTGCTGCGGTGGCTGGAGTTCTACTCCGCCCAGGAGTTTTTTGACTCCATCGGCGAGGGGGACTACCGCAGGTCGCTGACGGCCATCTGGAAGGAGCTTTGCCTCCACGGCTTGCCCGCGCCCATTGCCGTGAGCCTGGCGCCCGCCGGGGAGGGCGAGGAGAAAAAGAGCGTCATGTCCACGCTGCTGGGGAAGAAGAAGCTGAGGGTGGCGTTTTTGTTCCAGGGCACGCCGGAGAGCAGCGGCTGGACCGCCGCCCACGACAAGGGCCGGGAGTACCTGGAGCAAACCCTGGAGGACAGCGTCAGCGTGAAGAGCTACTACGACGTGTCCGCGCAGGAAGCCGCGGCGGTGATCGACGAGGCCGTGGCGGACGGCGCGGAGCTGATCTTCACCACGTCGGTGAGCCTCATTGACGCCACGCTGCGGGTGGCGGTGAAGTACCCCAAGGTGCGCTTCATGAACTGCTCCATCGACCAGCCCTACGTGAACGTGAAGGCGTATTACTGCCGGGTGTACGAGGCCAAATTCATCACCGGGGCCATTGCCGGCGCGCTGTGCAAGACGGGGAAAATCGGCTACGTGGGCAGCTACCCGATTCTGGGCGTGCCCGCCAGCATCAACGCCTTTGCGCTGGGCGCGGCGCTGACCAACCCGGAGGCCCGCATTGACCTGCGCTGGCACTGCCTGCCGGGAGACTATATGGCGGAGTTCAAGGCGCAGGGGATCCGGCTGGTGAGCGACCGGGATTATACCGCCGAGCAGCCCTACGGCGCGAAGGGCCTGGCCTGGCTGGGCGAGGATGGGGAGCTGGCGCAGCTGGCCTCTCCCAGCTGGCACTGGGGGGAGTTCTACGTGCGCATGGTGCGCGAAATGCTCCGGGACCCCAAAACCATCCCCTTGGCGGAGGACAGCAATAAGGCCATCAACTACTGGTGGGGAATGGACAGCGGCGTGGTGGACCTGCACACCAGCCCCGAGCTGCCCGAGGGGGCCAGGGCGCTGGCGGAGATTCTGCGCCAGGGCATCCGCAGCGGGTCCATCCACCCTTTCCAGCGCCTGATCCGGGACCAGGAGGGGAACCTGCTGAACGACGGCTTCCGGGACCTGACCATGGAGGAGATCCTGAAGATGGACTGGCTGTGCGACCGCGTGGACGGCCGTCTGCCCGCTTTTGAGGAGCTTTTGCCAGTGACCCGGGCCACGGTGCGGCGGCTGGGCGTGAACCGGGAGACGATCCCGCCGGAGGAGGAGAAGGAGACGTGAAGCTGCTGGTGATCTCCGACGCCCCGGACCAGGGGCTGTGGGACTATTTCTCCAAAGAGAAGCTCCAGGGGGCGGACGCCATCATCTCCTGCGGGGACCTGCCCGCCAGCTATCTGACCTTTTTGGTCACCATGGCCAACAAGCCGCTGTTCTATGTTCACGGCAACCACGACGTGAAATATGAGCACCAGCCCCCCGAGGGATGCGACTGCATCGACGGCAGGGTGGTGGAGTTCAAAGGATACCATATCCTGGGCCTGGGTGGGTGCATGAAGTATAACAACAGCGCCCAGCAGTACACCGAGGGGCAGATGAAACGGCGCATCGCCAAGCTCAGCCGGGCGCTGAAGCGGGATGGGGTAGACATCCTTGTGACCCACGCCCCCGCCCGGGAGCTGGGGGACATGGACGATCCCTGCCATCGGGGCTTCGCCTGCTTCCGGGAGCTGCTGGACCGGTTCCGGCCGAAGTACCACCTCCACGGACATGTCCATCTTCAATATGTGCCCAACCAGTCCCGTGTGCGGCAGTATGGAGAGACCACCATCGTAAACGCCTCCGGGAAGTGCTTCATCGAGCTGCCGGACAGGCCCTGTGCACTCCGGCCCAGAGGGCTGAAGGGCTGGGTGCTGCGGCACGTGGGAATGATTTGACCGCGCCGCGGTCATGACGGCGCAAAAAAGCAGGCGGACGACACTGTCCGCCTGCTTTTTTATGTATCGCAGAGAGCGCTTATCGCTCGCCCCGCCTGACCGCCTCTGCGGCCTCCTTCTGGATGTCCGGGAAGTTGGACAGCAGGGGCTCCACGTCCTTCCCCCTCAGCTTGCGGTCCACATAGTTCCTGGTGACTTTGACCACCACTGGGGACAGCACCAGCACGCCCACCAGGTTGGGCAGCATCATCATGCCGTTGAGGGTGTTGGCGATATCCCAGGCCAGGTTTTCCCCCATCACCGCGCCGCCAAAGGTGGCGGCCACAAAGATCACCTGATACACCTTTGTAATTTTCTCACCGAATAAGAACTCACAGGCCTTGCTGCCGTAGTGGCTCCAGCCCAGGCAGGTGGAGAAGGCGAACAGCATGACGGAGATGGCCACAAAGGCCGCCCCGGCAAAGCCGAAGTGCATGGAAAACACGGTGCCCACCAGATTGGCGCCGGTCAGCTCCACGCCGTTGTAGGCCGTCTGTGCCACGCCGGTCTCCAGGTCCACCAGCCCGGAGGACAGCACGGAGAAGGCGGTGAGGGTGCACACGATGATGGTGTCGGCAAAGACCTCGAAGATGCCCCACATACCCTGCCGCGCCGGCTCCTTGACGTTGGAGCTGGAGTTGGCCATGACGGAGGAGCCCAGGCCCGCCTCGTTGGAGAACACGCCCTTCTTCATGCCCTGCTCAATGGCCAGCTTGACGCCGTAGCCCACCACGCCGCCGCCCGCGGCTTTGAGGGCGAAGGCCCCCTGGAAGATGGACACAAACACCTTGCCCACCATGGAGATGTTCATGCAGAAGATGACGATGGAACCGATCATGTACAGGATAACCATAAAGGGCACGATCTTCTCGGTGACGGAGGCGATGCGCTTCAGGCCGCCCAGCACCACCAGCCCGGTAAGAATGACGATGACAATGCCGGTGACCCAGGTGGGAACGCCGAACACGAAATTCAGATTGCCGGAGATGGAGTTGATCTGGGTCATGTTGCCGATGCCGAAGGCGGCCAGCAAGCAGAACACGGAGAACAGCACCGCCAGCACCATGCCCAAGGTCTTGCAGCCCTTTTTCGCGCCCAGGCCGTCCCGCAGGTAGTACATGGCGCCGCCGGACCACTCCCCGGCGGAGTTCCTCCGGCGGTAGAAGATACCCAGCACATTTTCGGCGTAGCTGGTCATCATCCCGAAGAAGGCGATGAGCCACATCCAGAACACGGCGCCGGGGCCGCCCACCATGATGGCTCCCGCCACGCCCACGATGTTGCCGGTGCCCACCGTGGCGGCCAGAGCGGTGCATAGGGACTGGAATTGGGAGATGGACCGGTCCTCGGTGTGGCCCACCACGTCCTTGTGAAAGATAGAGCCGATGGTCTCCTTGAACCAGTGGCCGATGTGGCTGACCTGGAAGAACTTGGTCCGGCAGGTCATGAAGATGCCCACGAAAGCCAGCAGGATTATCGCGGGCCAGCCCCAGACAATGCCATTGAGAAATTTGTTGACGTTTGTGACGGCTTCGAGCATGACGATCCCCTCTTTTCTCTAAACTAAACAGGCAATATTATATAATATAAATGGAAAAAACGCAAGAGGTGCTGTCCCGACATTCAAACCGCCGCCCAGGCAGAGGCTGTCTGCCCCTCCCTAGGCGGCGGTTTTCACTGCGCCAGAAGCTCCTGCAAAATGGCGTTCACGCTTTGGGGGTTGGCCCGGCCCTTCAGCTCCCGCATAACCTGGCCCACCAGGAAGCCGAAGGCCTTGTCCTTGCCGCCCCTGTAGTCGGCCACGGACTGGGGATTGGCCCGCAGCACCTTATCACAGATCTCCCGCACCAGTCTGTCGTCGTTGACCTGCTCCAAACCGTGCTCCTTGACATAGGCGTCCACGTCTCCATCCGAGTCGAAAACAGCCTCAAACACCTTGACGGCGGTGTTGCGGTTCAGCTTGCCCTCCCCCACCAGGGAGATCAGCCGTGCCAGGGTGGGCGCGGTGAGTTTCATAGCGCGGGGCTCCATAGCGTGGGTGGACAGGGCTCCCAGCACCTCGCCCATGATCCAGTTGGCTCCCTGCTTTGGGGGAACGCCCAGCTTCACCAAATCCTCGAAGAACTGGGCCAGGATGCTGTCCGACGTAATCATCCGGCTGTCGTACTCGGGCAGACCGTACTCCGCCTGGTAGCGGGCCCGCTTGGCCTCGGCAAGCTCGGGCTGGGCGGCCCGCAGGTCCTCCAGATACGCCTCGGCCAGCTCGATGGGCGGCACGTCCGGCTCGGGGAAGTAACGGTAATCCTGGGCATTCTCCTTGGAGCGCATAGCGTAGGTGGCGTCCTTGTTCTCGTCCCAGCGGCGGGTCTCCTGGACCACCCGCTTCCCCTCCTCAATGAGCTCAATCTGCCGCTTGGCCTCATAGCTGATGGCCCGAGCGATGGCCTTGAAGGAGTTCAGGTTTTTCATCTCCGTGCGGGTGCCCAGCGCCTCGCTTCCCAGGGACCGCACGGACAGGTTCACGTCGCACCGCAGAGACCCCTCCTGCATCTTGCAGTCGGACACGCCCAGGTACGCCAGCGTCTCCTTCAGCTTTTCCAGGTAGGCGATCACCTCGTCCGCCGTGCGAAAGTCCGGCTCGGTGACAATTTCGATCAGCGGTACGCCGCAGCGGTTGTAGTCCGCCCTGGTCTGGTCAATCCAGGGGTCGTGGACCAGCTTGCCCGCGTCCTCCTCCATGTGCAGCTCGTGGATGCGGATGGTCTTATCTCCGGCGGCGGTGTGGATGGGCACGGCCCCGTCTCGGGCGATGGGCAGGTACAGCTGAGAGATCTGGTACGCTTTGGGCAGATCGGGGTAGAAGTAATTTTTCCGGTCGAATTTGCTGTACCGGGTGATGGAGCAGTTCAGCGCCAGCCCGGCCTTGACGGCGAACTCCAGCACCTTTTTGTTCAGCACGGGCAGGGTCCCCGGCATTCCGGTGCACACCGGGCAGCAGTGGGTGTTGGACTCTCCGCCAAATTCAGTGGTGCAGGAGCAGAAAATTTTGGTCCTGGTGGCCAGCTCCACGTGGGTCTCCAGGCCGATGACGGTCTCCCAGGTCATACCGGTTCTCCTCCCTTCGGCGCACGCTTGTGATAGTCCGTGTCCTGCTGAAAGGCATGGGCGGCATTCAGCAGTCTGCCCTCCCCAAAGTGGGGGCCGATGAGCTGCGCCCCGATGGGCAGTCCCTTGGAGTCAAACCCGCAGGGCATGGACAGCCCCGGCAGCCCCGCCAGGTTGACGGACACGGTATACACGTCGCTGAGATACATCTGCAGCGGGTCGGACAGGCTCTCCCCCAGGCGTGGCGCGGTGGTGGGGGCCACGGGGGTCAAGAGCAGGTCGCACTGCCGGAACGCTTGGTCGAAGGCGTCCTTGATCACGGCCTTGACCTGCAGGGCCTTCCGATAGTAAGCGTCGTAATACCCGGAGGACAGCACAAAGGTGCCCAGAAGAATCCGCCGCTTCACCTCGGAGCCGAAGCCCTGGGTGCGGGTCCTGCAATACAGGTCCTTCAATCCCTCATACTCCTGTGCCCGCCAGCCATATTTTACCCCGTCGAACCGGGACAGGTTGGAGGACGCCTCGGCGGAGGCGATGATATAATAAGCGGGCACCACGTACTCCATCACCGGGAAGGACAGCTCCACCACCTCCGCGCCCCGCGCCTTGAGTACGTCGGCCGCAGCCAGTACGGCGGTTTTGACCTCTCCGTCCAGCCCGACCCCATAGCAGTCCACGGGCAGTCCGATCTTCATGCCCCGGATATCGCCGGTCAGATCCTCCAGCAGATGGCCGTAGTCTCCGTCCAGGCTGGTGCCGTCCTTGGGGTCCTTCCCCTGAAGCACATCTAGGATGGCGGCGCAGTCCGCCGCGTCCCGGCATAGGGGGCCGATCTGGTCCAGCGACGAGGCGTAGGCGATCAGCCCGTACCGGGACACGGTGCCGTAGGTGGGCTTCATGCCCGTGACGCCGCAGTAGGATGCGGGCTGCCGGATGGACCCGCCGGTGTCGGACCCGACGGCGTACCACCCCATGCCCGCCGCCACAGCGGCGGCCGCTCCGCCGGAGGACCCGCCCGGCACCCGAGACCGGTCCCAGGGATTTTTCACCGG
>CATLHC010000078.1 GCA_949948775.1 uncultured Oscillospiraceae bacterium | reverse complement strand
CAGCAGGCGGACGGGCTGGTGACCGCCCTGCCTTTGGGCCTGCGGCGGATCGACGCCCTGCGCACCCTGACCACCGAGGCGCTGGCAGTCCTCATGCCCTTCAAGGCCCAGGAGGTGCGGGATCAGGGCGGCGTGTACTACGGGCAGAATGTGATCTCCAAGAACCTCATCATCGCCAACCGGAAGGAACTGCTCAACGGCAACGGTTTTGTCCTGGGCGTGTCCGGCTCCGGCAAGTCCTTCACCGCCAAGCGGGAGATGGTCAATCTGGCCCTCTCCACAGAGGATGACATCATCGTCATAGATCCTGAGTCGGAGTACCGGCCCCTCATCGAAGGGCTGGGCGGCAAGGTCATCAGCATTTCTGCCACTTCCCCCAACCATATCAACGCCATGGACATGGAGCAGGGCTATGGTGACGGCGAGAACCCGGTGGTGCTGAAGTCCGAGTTCCTGCTGTCCCTGTGTGAGCAGCTCATGGGGGACCGGCTGCTGTCCGCCAAGGAAAAATCCATTATTGACCGCTGCACTGCCAGCGTCTACCACAGCTACATCAAGGGCGGCTATCAGGGGAAAGCCCCCACCCTCCAGGACTTCCACGCCGAGCTGCTCCGCCAGTCCGAGCCGGAGGCGCGGGACGTGGCCCTGGCAATCGAGCTGTTCACCGAGGGCAGCCTCAACACCTTCGCCAAGCCCACCAACGTGGACACGGACGCCCGTATCTTGTGCTACGACATCCGGGATCTGGGCAAGCAGCTTCTTCCCGTGGGAATGCTGGTGGTGCTGGACAGTGTGTTCAACCGGGTGATTCGTAACCGTGCGCTGGGCCGGAATACCTGGGTCTATATTGATGAAATCTACCTTCTTTTCCAGCACGAATACAGCGCAAATTTCCTGTTTACCCTGTGGAAACGTGTCAGAAAGTACGGAGCCTGCTGCACCGGGCTTACTCAGAATGTGGATGACCTTCTCCAGTCCCACACCGCCCGGACTATGCTGGCCAACAGCGAGTTCCTGGTCATGCTGAACCAGGCGGCCACCGACCGGGCGGAGCTGGCACGGCTGCTGAACATCTCGGACAACCAGCTCTCCTACATCACCAACGTGGGCTTCGGGCGCGGCCTCATCAAGTGCGGCAGCGCCATTGTGCCGTTTATGGACAATTTCCCCAAGAACCGGCTCTACCGTTTGATGTCCACCAAACTGAGTGAGACCAACGCCGCCTGAATTTCCGGTTTTATTTCCTGTTGTTTGTATGCCAGGGACACCAAATCATGTGGTCATCCACCATTCCGACAGCCTGCATAAAGGCGTAGACGATGGTGGACCCCACAAATTTGAAGCCCCTCTTTTTCAAGTCCTTGCTGATCTGGTCAGACAGCGGGGTGGATGCGGGCAGTTCCGCCATGCTGTGCGGAGCGTTGATGATAGGTGTGTCTCCGACATAGGCCCAAATAAACGCATCAAAACTGCCATGATCCCGCTGTATTTCAAGAAAGGCTTTTGCGTTGCCGATGGCGGCGTTGATCTTGCCCCGGTGCCGGATGATCCCAGCGTCCACCATAAGGGCTTCGACCTTTGTGTCATCGTACAGCGCTACCTTTTGGGGATCGAAGTTGTCATAAGCGGCACGAAAGGCTTCCCGTTTTTTCAGCACGGTGATCCATGCCAGTCCGGCCTGCATCCCCTCCAAGATCAGCATCTCAAACAGCTTATTATCATCGTGGAGGGGCTGGCCCCACTCGTTGTCGTGGTAATCAATATATATTTGGTCGGGGCCTGCCCATTCACATCTGCGAATCTGTTCCATGAACGCTCCCTCCTTTGGGAGACAGTGTAGCATAAAATGCCGAAAAATGCAAAGCGAGGTGATAGAGTATCGCAAAAGTCAAAGAAAAACGCACAATAAAGGGCAAATTAAAGGAAAAAGTCAAGGCCGTGCCAAAAGAGCTTGTCCGCCGTGGGCTGGATGATGGTACGGAACGCCTGCAGGGCCAGTTCCGTGAGGCCGCCCAGCGTGGGCAGGCCAGCGACTACGGCGGCGACCGGATCGAGGACACCGCCGCCCGTGGAGCATATCAGGCACGGCGCGGTGTGGAAGCTCTGCTGAAGAAGAAAAAGTCCGCCCAGAGCCGGAAGGAGGATGGGGAGCCGCGCACCGCCGCAGACCCGCCCACGCAGCAGATCCCGGCAGATCCACCATCGCCGGAAGCCCCAGGGGAGCAGCATTCGCCCTATGAGCCGTCTCAGCTGGAACGCCCCCGGATCAAGACACGGGAAGCTGTTTCCGCCAGGGAGGGCGGCGCAGGCGCTGGGCTGTCCCCTGGGGAGCGGATGATGCAGAGGCAGATCAAAACGAGGGAGTCCGCTGTACATGATGATCCCCGCCCGGATGTGCAGCCTGCGCCGCAGGCTGGACCGGAGCCGCCACAGATTAGGACGAGGGAGACTGCTGTCCATGATATTCCTGCGGATGCGGGATCGGCCCCACGGGTGAGATCGGAGCTGCCGAAGATCAAGACGAGGGATGCTGTCACCAGCGCCCCCTCTGGCGACAGCACCGCTCCTCCTGCTGGACATAGGCCGGGGGTGCCTGACCGATTGGCCATCAAGACCAGAGAAGCCTGCATTCAAAGTCAGCCTGCGCCAGAGCAGCCACCCCAGGCACTCGTGCAGGGCGGGAAGGAGTTTGTGCGGGAGCGCGGCTGTGCCGCATCCATGAAGCGGGCGGAGGCCCAGCGGATGACGAATGGTGGGGAGACTGCATCCCCTCCCGCTCCGGCCCGGCGCAAATACGCTGGCGGGCAGGGCCGGCACACCCCGGCCCAGGCTGTGCGCAAGCCGCCAAGTCCGGGGGAATCGGACACCCGGACTGTGCAGGAGGGTGGGCGGAAAATCATCAAAACAGCCCGTTCCGGGAAAAAGGCCACGGAGCGCACCGCCCGCCAGGCCATCAAAACAGCGGAGCGTTCCTCCAGAAAGGCCATCAAGACCACCCAGCGGACGGCGAAAACTGCCCAGCAGACGGTCAAGACTGCCCAGAGATCCGCCCAGGCCACTGTAAAGGCCACCTAGCGGGCCGTACAGACCGCACGTGCCACGGCAAAAGCGGCGGCGGCCACCGCCAAGGCCACGGCGAAAGCCACCGTGGCGGCGATAAAAGCGGCCATTGCGGCCACACAGGAATTGATTGCCGCCATCGCCGCCGGGGGCTGGGTGGTGATCGTGGTGGTGCTGGTGATCTGCATGATCGGCCTGCTCATCGCCTCGCCCTTTGGCATCTTCTTCTCGGACGGCGGTGGCTCCCCGGACGCGGCGTCCCCCACTGCGGTGATCGCCCAGATCAACAGCGAGTACGCGGACAGGCTGTCCGCCCTCCAAACCGGGGGAACCTATGACCGGGTGGAGATCCAGGGCGGCCCGCCTTCCTGGCCGGATGTGTTTGCGGTGTTTGCCGCCAAGACTGCCGGAGGGGCGGACGGAGCGCAGGTGTCCGTCCTGGACACGGCTACAGTGGAGAAACTGCGGACGGTGTTCTGGGATATGACCAAGATCACCACGGCGGAGTCGGAGGTAGAGCATCCCGCCGAGGGCGATACCGCCGCCTGGACGGAGAAGGTACTGACCATCACGGTCACGCCCAGGACGCCGGACGATATGCGGGTGTTTTATGCGTTCACGGATCAGCAGAATGCCGCCCTGGACGAGCTGCTGGCAGCGGCAAACCGGGAGATGTGGAATACCCTCCTCTACGGCTCCAGCGGCGAGATCGTGGCCGTGGCGCTGTCCCAGGTGGGCAACGTGGGCGGCCAGCCCTACTGGAGCTGGTACGGCTTCAACAGCCGGGTGGAGTGGTGCGCCTGCTTCGTGAGCTGGTGCGCCAACGAGTGCGGCTACATTGACGCTGGAGTGATTCCCAAGTTCGCCGGCTGCACAGGCGGCTCTAATTGGTTTAAAGACCGGGGCCAGTGGCAGGATGGCGACTATGAGCCGCGCCCCGGAGACCTGATATTTTTTGATTGGGACAACAAAGGCTCCTCCGGGCCGCAGGACGATGTTCCCGACCATGTGGGCATCGTGGAACGGGTGGAGAATGGCGTGGTCTACACCGTGGAGGGCAATACAAGCGATAGCTGTCGCCAGCGCAGCTACAGTGTGGGCCATTACGAGATCTGGGGCTATGGCTGTCCCATTTACAACTAAACAGTAAAACCTTGTCAATCGCAAGCGGCGGAGAAGCATTTTCTCCGCCGCTCAATTTTTATAAGGAGTGAAATACTATGGCAGTTTTTCGCGTGGAGCGTACCAACAATTACACCGTTATGAGCAATTACCACCTGCGGGATAAGACCATATCCTTCAAGGCCAAGGGCCTGCTGTCCATGATGCTCAGTCTCCCGGAAAATTGGGATTATACACTGGCTGGCCTCGCCCGGATCAGCCTGGAGGGCAAGGACGCCATCCGGGCCGCCGTGGTGGAACTGGAGAAAGCTGGGTATGTCCAGCGCCGCCAGACCACCGACAAGGCCGGGAAGTTTGGAAGCAACGAGTACATTATCCGGGAGTACCCTGCCTCTCACGAGCCGCCCCCGGAAAAGCCGTCATCGGCCCAGCCGTTGCCGGAAAACCCGACAACGGAGAATCCGTCTACGGGTTCCACGCAGACGGGAAATCCAACGCAAATAAATAAAGACCCAGTAAAAAAAGAGAAAAAAATAACTGACTCAGTAAGTACAGAATCTTTTCCTTTCCCTTCATCCCCTCCCACCACCTCCACGCCTGCGGCGGCAGAGCCGCCTGAAGCGAAGGGAAGGAAGGGTCGCAGGAGCAGCGGGATGAGTCAGGGCGAGATGGACGCCTATCGGGGAGTGATCCGGGAGAACATCGGCTATGACGATTTCGTGCGGGAGCGCCCCTATGACGCTGGCCAGCTGGACGAGATGGTGGAGTTAATGGTGGAGGCGGTCTGCTCCAAAAAGAAAAACCTCCGAGTGGCGGGGAACGACTTCCCCCAGGCTGTGGTGAAGTCCCGACTGCTGAAGCTGGACAGCGAACACATCCGCTTCGTGTTCGACTGCCTCCGGGAGAACACCACCCAGGTGCGGAACATGAAGCAGTACCTGCTGGCGGTGCTGTACAACGCCCCGGCCACGATTGAGAATCACTACGCCGCCCAGGTCAACCATGACCTCTACGGCGGTGAGGCGGCATAGGGGACAAAACAGCGCCCTGCCGGTGGCAAGGCGTTGCTCTCATTTCGTTGGGGGCAGGGTGGCGTTCAGCAGATCCCCCGCTCGGACACCCAGAGCGTCCGCAATGTTGTATAGCACTTCCAGGGAAAAGGGACGCACGATGTTGGGGGCCTCGATGGAACTCAGATGGGAACGGCTGATCTTCGCCTTCTCCGCCAGCTTCTCCTGGGACATCCCCTGCATTTTTCGCAGGCTGGCGATCATCAGGCCAAGTTCGATAAACCTGTCCCGATTGCTGAAGTCCACTTCCTTCTTGCTCATCCACGGCATCCCCCTGTGATTAGGATGCCTTTATTATAAAATTTTTGCGCCTCGTTATCCGCTCTTGTTATCGGGCTATTGACTAATATATTGAGCAATCATATAATTAAGAGGGCGCACGTTTATTAGAATCAACCTGAACCGGGTACGCTACCAGGGACCAATTTTGTGAAAGGTCGTATCGATATGATTTATACGGAAAAAGTACGGAAAGAACTGGACGCTATCCTCAAAGCATTTGAGAATTACATTGATGGGCAGAACTATTTTGATATAGTCTACTCCAAGAAAATCGGCTATGTCTGGATTGTGGTTGATGAACCCGGCGCGGCAGGCGCGGAGCAGCTTGACACGCCGGAGGCCATGCTGGACAACCTGTTTAATGACATCATCAACGATGTTGTTGCCCCTCGTTCCACCACCCATCTTAATGAGGCGCACACCATGACGGAGAGCGAAGAAGCCGAGTGCCGCCGCAAAATCACTGCCATTTTGGAAACGATTGAGGGCGGCGGGGCCGAGTACCTGGAATACCTGGACGAGTATATCAAGGACTACCGGGAACGCTACGCCGGGGACGGTGGATCGTGTTAGAAAACTGCTGTGCGTTCACCGGACACCGTCCGCATAAATTTCCCTGGAAGTATAATGCGATAGATAAATACGCTTTATCTTGTTAAAACGCTGTCCAAAAGCCGCACCGAAATCATGGATGCCGCATTTTTCTCCACCGAGTTGAGGATAAAACCGGCCAAGTCGCAGGCGTAGAAATCTCCTATCGTTTCCAGCCCCCGTTCAAGGATACAGCGGTTGAGGGCGGCATAACCTGCGGAGATGTCCCAACGGCCCCGGCAGCAGAGGTACAGATAATTCCCAGCGGGCTTCTCCTTATAATAAGGGAAGTCCGCTTTTTCTTTGATTCGGGTATAGAGGTGGCTGATGGCCCCTGGCCCACCCTGCTCCCCCGGCTGGTGGATGGCCCCCAGCTGGAAGTCGGTCTGTATCCCGTATTGGCTGCACAGCGCCCGACACCGCTCCAGCACAACGATCAATGCTTCATCCTCGCTGGCCTCCGGGGTCATCAGCCCCTCCAATTCCCTAACGGGGAGGGCCAGCAGGTGCTCCCGCTCAAACCAGGCGGTCCGGGGGATCATGTCCGGCCTCGACTCAAACTCCAGGCTGTGCAGGGCGCCGAACAGCACAAAGTCCATGTGCTCCAGCTTCTGCCGCTCCGCTTCCAGGCGGACCCGCTGTTCCCGCAGCAGCTCCAGCGTTTTGGCGGTGTTCTGTCCCTGGAGACAGCGGCGGATCTCCTCCAGGGGTGTGCCCGTCTGGCGGAAGATGGAGATGGCGTAAAAATCGTAGAACTGCTCCACGTCGTAGTAAAAATAGCCGTTGTCCCCCTGATGGGCTGGGAGGAGCAGTCCCACGTCTTTGTAGTGGCGCAGAGTTTCCTTGGTTGTACCGCACAGGGCGGCGAAAGCCCCGGAGGTCAGCCATCCTTTTTTTCTCTCCATAAAAATTTCCTCCAAAAATTAAAAATACCCCTTGACTGCGTGGCGGCCACACGGTTTATGATACCCCCTGTCAGAAATAATTGCAAGTCCACTGGACAACAATATGAGAAAACAGGAGGTTTTTGATATGGATTTTGGATGCAGCAGCTTTACCTGGAGGACAGAGGACGGACGGCACCTTTTGGGACGGACCTACGACCAATTCGGAGACCTGACGGCCAACCGGGTCATCAGTGTTCCACAGGGGATGCCCTGTGTCCCTGGACTTCACGGGGAGGGGGCGGCCTCCGGCGAATACAGTTACACCGGTATGGCGGTGCTTGGCTTCGGGGAGCCTATTCTGGTGGACGGGGTCAACTCCGCTGGCTTGATGGGGGCCTTGCTCCATTTCCCGGAGTATGCGGTCTATGAGGAAAGTGCCGGCCCGAGCAGAACAGCCGTCCATCCGGGCCGTCTGCTGGCCTGGCTGTTCAGTCGGTGCGCCAGCGTGGAGGAGACCGTGGAGGCTTTGAAGGGAACTGCTTTGGTGGACGAGCCCATCCAGGGAAAACCCCTGCCCGCCCACTATATCCTCAGCGATAAAACCGGCGAGGCCGTCATCATCGAGCCGGAGGAGGGTGGCCTGTCCATCCACCGGGAGACCATCGGCGTGCTGACCAACAGCCCGGACTACCGCTGGCAGCGAACCAACCTCCGCAACTTCGTGGGGGTTACCAATCTACCCAAGGCCCCCCAGACTATCGCCGGGCATGAGATCCGGGAGTTCGGGGAGCGCCTGGGCGGCGGTTCCGGCCTGCCGGGGGACTATTCCTCTCCTTCCCGCTTTGTCCGCTTGGCTTTTATGAAGGAGCTTGCCGTTCCCGGGAAGGACGAGCTGGACGGGGTATCCCGGATGTTCCGGGCCTTTGCCCCGGTGGACATCCCCGAGGGACTGGCAAAAGCCGATCCAAATTACGACGTGTACGAGCAGACCCTGTGTACCAGTGTCATGTGTGCCGAGAGCGGCGTGTACTACTTTGCCCCTGCCCAGAACCGGCGCATTTCCGCCGTCCGGCTCCCGGCACAGGGAACAGAAGTACAGTATTTTGACCTGGGGGACGGCCAGGACATCGACTGGAGGAATTAGGACATGGACAAACTGGACTCTTACCACCTGCCGGTCACAGGCAGGAATATCCTGCGCTTTGCCTTCCCCACCATCGTCATGACGGTGTTCAACACCTTCTACACCATGGTGGATGGGCTGTTCGTCTCCAACCTGATCGGTATGGAGGCCCTGTCGGCTATCAACCTCACCGCCCCGGCCATCGCCCTGATCACGGCCATCTCCGGGATGCTGGCTACCGGCGGCAGCGCCGTGGTCATGAAGAAGATGGGGGAGCACAAGGAACAGGAGGCCCGGCAGGACTTCACCCTCCTCATTCTCACCAACGCAGTAGTGGGCGCGGTGATGATGCTGCTGGGCTATACCCTGATGGATACCCTGCTGGGGACTATGGGCCTCTCTCCGGCGGTGTTCGGCTACTGCCACACCTATTTGAGCAACTATCTGCTGTTCACCATTCCTATCTTGCTCATGTATAACTTTTCCCTCTACCTGATTGCCGCCGACAAGTCCACCCTATCCCTGATCTGTACCGTGGCGGGGGGCGTGACCAATATCATTCTGGATTATGCTCTGATTTCTCTGTTCGACCTGGGCATCCAGGGGGCGGCCATCGCCACCGGACTGGGCTACTCCATCACCGCCGTGGTGGGCTTCCTGGTGTTCCGGAAAAAGGACAGCCTGCTCCACTTAGCAAAGCCGGTGTTCCGGGGTGGGGTGCTGTTCCACGCCTCCACCAACGGTATGTCGGAGTTGGCGACCTCCTTGGTGTCTGGCATTACCACCCTGCTGTTCAACCTGGCGATGCTGAAGTACATAGGAGAGGACGGCGTGGCGGCTATCACCATCATCATGTATGTACTTATGTTCGTCAGCGCCCTGTTTATCGGCTACTCCTACGGCGTGGCCCCCATGATTTCCTACTACCACGGGGAGCAGAACCACGAAAAACTGAAGAAGCTGGTGGGATTCAGCGTCAAATTCATCGTCGGGGCATCCGTCCTCTGTACGGTTATTTCCATTCTGGCGACCATTCCACTGGTGGGCATCTTCACCCGGCTGGACAGCCCAGTGTATAAGCTGGCGGTGACGGGCAATCGTCTGTGCTCCATCGCTCTGCTGTTCGTGGGGCTGAATGTCTTTGCCAGCGGTATGTTTACCGCTCTGTCCAATGGGGTGGTATCCGCCGTGCTGGCCTTTTCCCGGTCCTTCCTGTTCACCGTTGCCAGCATTCAGATCATGCCTGTCCTGCTGGGGGGCGTCACCGGCGTGTGGCTGGCGACGCCTGTGGCCGAGCTGCTGGGGACGGTCATGGCGGCAGCATTGCTGCTGAAATACCGGAAGCGGTACGGGTATTGAGCAAATTTTTGGGGTCAAGAGCATTTCATGACACATCCGCGACATTTCATGACATCGGGGGTTGTATCCCTGGTCCTCTTTTGCTAATCTGATAGATTGATAGAAAAACGTGGTGGTGAACATGATAAAAATTGCGATCTGCGACGATGAACCCATGATGGCCCAGGAGCTTGCCGGCCATCTTGCGGAGTATATGAAAGAAAAATCAATCACCGCTTACGACCTCAGCAGTTTTCCCGATGGCCGCGCCCTGCTGGATGCGGTTGATCGCTTTGATGTGATTTTTCTGGACATCCAGATGGAGCATCTGGACGGGATGGAGACGGCCAAGCTGCTGCGCCAGCGGGGAGATCACAGCCTGCTGGTCTTTGTGACGGTGCTGAAGGAGCTCGTTTTCGACGCTTTTCAGGTAGAGGCATACGACTATCTGCTCAAGCCCCTGGACAGCGCCCGCTTCAAACAGACAATGAATCGGGTGCTCCGCTCCCTGAAACAGAGGACAGCCGAGGACATCGTGATTCAGAGGGGAACCGGCTGCGAGGTGGTTCTTCTCTCGGACATTGTGTACTGCGAGGTATTGGGCCGGAAAATCTACCTCCACAAAAGTGACGGGACAGTGAGCGACTACTATGACAAGCTGGAGGATCTGGAGCGGCGGGTGGACGGGCGCTTTTTCAAGTGCCACCGCAGCTTCTTGGTCAATCTGGACTATGTGCGGGGGTGTCAGGACGGGCAGGTCCTGCTGTTCCAAGGGGAGCGTATCCCCGCCTCCCGGCTGCGGGAGCGGGAGCTGACCCAGGCCCTTTTGCGGCATATGAAGGAGAGGGTGATCTGACGTGGACTATTTCGCCTTGCTTATGGACAGCCTCTGTCTCCTTGTGGGACATGGGGTGATGCATATGGTCTTTATCAGCCGCCTTACCGGGAAGAAACTGAAAAAATGGTACTTTGCCGTTTATTTTCTCCTCCTGGGTATGATTCAGTTTCTCTCGGACAGACTCGCCCTTGACGGGACGCTCCCCGTTGCCGTGGGCGTGCTGGCGCTCTACGGACTCAGCCGCTACGGGATGGGAAATCAGCGGTCTGTGTCCTGGCTGGCCGCCGTGCTGTCCTACTACATTTCACAGCTCTCCTTCGGGATCATCAACTCGGTGGAGGCGGCGCTCTTTCCCCGCTTCATCGGGAGTCCGCTGTTTTATCTCCTGTTTTTGGCGGCACAGCTCCTGTTCTTTGTGCTGTGCGCTGGCTGCTATTATGCTGTGCTGAAGCTCCTGGCCTGGACGGAGGACAGTCAAACGCCTTATATCGGACTTCTGCTGTTTCCGGGTCTGTTCTTCTTTGCCGCGGAGCTCTATATTCTCCATACCGCCTACAGCATTTTTGCCCCTATCATTTCTCTGGAGGAGGTCGGCAGGCACAGTACGCTGCTGCTCCTGCAAGTCATGGGGCTGGCGGCACTGCTGTGTACCCTGTATGCCTACCGCCAGCTCTGCAAGGGTTTTCAGGCCCAGGCGGAACTGCAATCGCTGACCCAGGCGGCCCATGAGCAAAAGGTTTATATTGCGGAGGCCCAGGCGCGCTACGAGCAGACGAAATCCTTTCGCCACGACATCAAAAACCATCTATCCGTCCTGGACGGCCTGCTCCGGAGCGGGAAGCTGGAGGAGGGCAGGGAGTATCTGAAAAAGCTGGAGGCCGTCTCGGAGTCTCTGTCCTTCCCCTATCAGACCGGCAAC
>CATLHC010000077.1 GCA_949948775.1 uncultured Oscillospiraceae bacterium | reverse complement strand
CGGACCCGGCGAAATGGGTGGCCAGCCACTGGGTGAAGTTGCTCACCGCCGCCTTGGCCCCGGAGTAGGCGGGGATCTTGGTCAGCGGGATATAGGCGTTCATGGAGCTGACGTTGAGGATGCAGCCGCTCTTGCACGCCACCATGTCCTTGGCAAAGGCCTGGGTGGGCAGCAGCGTGCCCTGGAAGTTCAGCTTGAACACGAAGTCCACGCCCCCAGCGTCCAGGTCGAAGAAGCCCTTCTGGCCCTCGGACCACTCGTGCTGGTACTCGTTGTCGGTGGTGGCCCGGGGATTGTTGCCCCCCGCGCCGTTTACCAGGATATCGCAGGGCCCCAGATCCTTCAACACCTGCTGATGGACGGCCTCCAGGGCCTCCGGCTCCAGCACGTTGGCCTTGTAGCCCTCGCAGACAAAGCCCCCGGCCTTGCACTCGTCGGCCAGAGCCTTCAAGGCCTCTTCATTCAAGTCCAACGCCGCCACCTTGGCCCCCGCCTGGGCGAAGGCCTTGGCCATGGTGCCGCACAGCACGCCGCCCGCGCCGGTCACCACCACGACCTTGCCGGAAAAATCAACCTTCAAAGGTAAATCCATCATCATTGTGTCCTCCTATCAATTATTTGTGGTCGAACTTGTCCAGGGAATCCCAAACCCCCAGCATATACATCACGCCCAGGGCCCGGTCATAGAGGCCGTAGCCAGGCCGCACGGTGCCGGGGCCCTCCGTCCACAGGTGGCGGCCGTGATCCGGGCGGATATAGCCCTCAAACCCGTAGTCATGGTACGCCTTCAGGATGTCCAAAATGCCGGTGTCGCCGTCGCAGTCCCGGTGGGACACCTCGGAGAAATCCCCGTTGGGGAAGTGCTTCACGTTGCGGATGTGGGCAAAGGCAATGCGGTCACAGTGCTTGCGCACGATGTCCGCCGCGTTGTTGTGCGGGTCCGCGTTCAGGCTGCCGGAGCACAGGGTCAGGCAGTTGTAAGGGTCGTCCACCATGGCCAGGAACTTGTCGATGGCCTCCCCGCTGGTGAGCAGTCGGGGCAGGCCGAAGATGTCCCAGGGGGGATCGTCCATATGCACCGCCATTTTGATGCCAGTCTCATGGGAGGTGGGCATGATGGCTTCCAGGAAGTACTTGAAGTTGTCCCACAGCTTTTCCTTGGTGACGGGCTTGTACTTCTCAAACAGCTCGTCCAGCTTGGCCATCCGTTCCGGCTCCCAGCCGGGGAATGTCATGTGGTACTTCTCCGTGAAGGACATGACGTAGTCCGCCATCTCCTTGGGGTCCTCGTGGATTCTGCTTGCCTCGTAGTACAGCGCCGTGGAGCCGTCCCCCACCGGGTGGAACAGATCGGTGCGAGTCCAGTCAAACACCGGCATGAAGTTGTAGCAGATTACCTTCACACCAAACCGAGCCAAATTCTTGATGGTCTGCTTGTAGTTCTCAATATACTGGTCCCGGGTGGGCAGGCCGATCTTGATGTCGTCGTGGACGTTCACGCTCTCCACCACATCCATGTTGAACCCATAGGGCTTTAGCTGCTGCTGGACCTCAGCAATCTCGTCCAACTCCCACACCTCGCCGGGCATTTTGTCGTGGAGCGCCCAGACGATCCCCTCCACCCCGGGGATCTGCTTGATGTCGGACAGCTTGATTTGATCGTTCCCCTCGCCGTACCAGCGCCATGTCATTTTCATAGGCTTTCCTTCCTATTACAATATAATTTGGTTGGAACCTCGGCAGCCAGCCGGAGGTTTCGTCTGTCTCGCGCCAAAGCTACAATATTATGGAAAGCTATCCATAACCGGCCTAGCATGGTCCCAGATGCCAGCGTACCGCCATTGAAGGGAAAGGACAGCATAAAGGTTGGGTCGCCGTGGTCACTGAACTGAAATCGACCGCTGTATTATCTGTGGTAACTTGTAACTTGATTTCCCTTATGGCGCGAATCAAATATTTACGACATTTATAGGCTTACCTTGAAAAAAAGCAGCGATGTTCTCAACTGTACGATTCATAATCCGTTGACGGCTTTCCCTGGACGCCCAGGAGATATGGGGCGTGATGATACAGTTGGGCGCAGCAAGCAACGGATTATCCGGCTGGATGGGTTCAGTAGATACCACATCCAAACCGGCGGCATACACCTTGCCGCTGTGGAGTGCGTCAGCAAGAGCCTGCTCCACCACCAGGGGCCCTCGGGAGTTGTTCAAAATAATGACGCCATCCTTCATCTTAGCGATGGTGTCCTTGTTGATGATGCCCTCAGTCTCCGAAAACAGTGGACAATGGAGGGCGATGACGTCAGACTGTGCCAGCAGGTCATCCAGCCCCACATATTTGGCAATTTCCCGCCCTGAGGCTGTCTCATGGCGGTCAAAGGCCAAAATGCTCATCCCCATCGCTTTGGCGATGCTGCCCGTCTGTTGCCCGATACGGCCAAAGCCGATGATACCCATGGTCTTGCCGTCCAACTCGATCTGGGGTGTGTCCCAGTAGCACCAGTCCGGGCAGGTGGACCACTTCCCTTCGTGGACCGTCCGGCTGTGATGAGCTACTCCGTGGCATATCTCTAGCAGCATAGCAATGGCGAACTGCCCCACCGCCGCCGTGCCATAGGCGGGCACATTACACACCGGGATGTTCCGCTCTCGTGCGGCGGCGCAGTCCACCACGTTGTAACCTGTGGCAAGCACACAGACACATCGCAACCCTGGACAACCTTCCAGCACCTCACGAGTGATAGGCGTTTTGTTGGTGACAGCGATTTCCGCTTTACCAATACGGCGAATTATTTCTATCGTGTCGCCCATAGGCGTTCGGTCATACACCGTCAGTTCTCCCAGTTCCTTCAACGGGGCCCAGCTCAGATCGCCGGGGTTTTCTGTATACCCATCCAGCACGACGATGTTCATACCGTCCACCTCCTCAGTCCAAGATCACGTCCTGCTCCAACAGGGCCTGGCGCAACTCCGGATAGGGCAGCTCCCGGGAGGCGCAACCCTTTTGGGCGCACAGCGCCGCCGCCACGCCAGCTCCCTGGCCCATCACCTGGCAACCGGGGACATTCCGGGTGGACATATGGGCCTTCAGGTCGGTGGTGACGCAGCGTCCTGCCATGAACAAGTTTGCGCAGCCTTTGGCCAGCAGCATCCGGTAGGGGAAGCCGTAGAAGCCGGGGGCGGCGATCTCACACTCCGGGTGGGCTTTTTGGAACAGGTCGTGGAACCCGTACAGGCCGATCTCGTCCTCAAACCGGGTGGCGGCGGAGATTTCCTCCTGGGTAAGCGTTTTGTCGCACACCGTAGCCTTGGTGGCCCGGATGCCCAGCTGGGTGGAGGCCCAGGAGAGGTAGGCATCCTCAAAACCGGGGACGCACTCCTTCAGGGCGCTGGCGAACTTCATGATTTTGATGCGCATCTCCATCTCGGCCCGGCTCAGCTCATCCGCCCGGCTGGCGTCGCAGTCCACCCCTTTGGAGTTGTTGATGTAGGTCATCTCCCCCTTGTGGATGGAGGACATGCTGGTGAACAGCCGCATATCCAGATCGGCCACCGCCTTGTACCGCTCCGGGTCCTTGGCGTGGGTAAAGGCGTACTGCTCGGCGGTAACACCGGGAATGCCGGTTTTCGCCTCGCTCAGTTTCACCGCGCCCATGGGGTTCTCCGCCACCATGCGTTCTGTGTCCACACCCGCCATGCCGAACACCAGGCCGGTGGGTCCGCCGCACACCTTGTGATAGTCCTGCCACAAAGGCACCTGCTCCACCCCGGCGAATTTGGCGATGTCGCCGTCGCCGGAGGCGTCGATGTACTGCCGGGCGGTCACGGCGCTGCGTCCGTCCTTGTTCTCAATGAGGGCCGCCGTGATGGAGTCCCCCTCCATCAGTACGCCGCAGAACATGGTCTGGAGGTACACCGTGACGCCCGCCTCCATCAGCATCTCACTGATGACTCCTTTGTATACCTCGTGGTCGGCCACAAAGCGGAAGGGACTGTGATGATGGTCCTCCGGGGTGGGGATGTAACCCGTTCCGCCCCCCGCCTCCAGAAGCCTCTGATTCAGCTCGTAGGGAATGCCTCCCACGGTGCGTTTGGCTGTGGCGGGGGCGGTTGACATGGCATAGAAGCTGTTGGCCCCGATACCGCCGTTGGTGTAGGTACCGCCCGGGACAGGCATTTTCTCCGCGAGTACCACCCTGGCCCCCTGACGGGCAGCGGCGATGGCGGCGATACAGCCCGCCGTGCCCGCTCCGGCCACAAATACATCCGCCTCGATGACGGGGATCTTCTTTTCCGGCTCAATGATATAATTCTGGTTCATAGGATTTGACCTCCTGTTATCTCATTTGGGTCCAATGTTTTTTTCAGTTTTTTATACTGCCGTACCGTCAGGGCGACAGCTACGATCACCGCCAGCAGGTCCGCCGCCACATGGGCGCAGACATTTCCCTTGACCTCAAAGAAATAGTTCATTACAAAAAGCATAGGGATGAGGAAAATCCCTTGCCGCAGCAAAGAAACCAGCATAGACAGCGGGGCGTTGCCGGATGCCTGTAAAAAATTGGAGCCAATGTAGAAGAACCCAATGATAGGTCCGGTGAGCACTCGGATGCGAATGATCTCCTGACCTAAGCTCAATGCCTCTGGACGTTTGAGGAAAACGGAGATGATTGGACCGCTGAAGCAGAAGCACAGCAAGGTGGCCAGAAGTCCTACAGACATAGTGAGGATGGCCAGTTTACCCAGTGTCTCCCGCAACCTGGACAAATCCTTGGCTCCGTAATTGTAGGCCAGCAAAGGTTGCACACCCACACAGATCCCCATCTGCACCATGGTAATGATGGTAGTGGATTTGCTGGCCGCCGCCATGGCGGCCACCGCCAACGTCCCGTACTGTACCATCAGATTATTGGCTAGGGCAGAGGCAAAGCTGGTGAGAAAACTGCTGGTGCCGTTAGGCAGACCGATAGCGATGATATGGCGCAGTTCCAAGGGTGCAGAGGTGGCCAGACTGGGAGACAGGCTCAGGCTAGAACTCTTTCTGCATACGTACCACAATAGGTAGGCTGCTCCCGCCATATTGCCCAGCACCGTAGCTGCCGCTGCCCCCGCCACCCCGAGGGGAAGGACCAGGATAAAAAGCGGGTCCAGCACCACGTTGGTGATGGTAGAGATCAGGTTGCCCAGCATCCCCTCCTTCACCGCCCCCTCTGCCCGGACAATGTTACCGAAAGCAGTGGTGAAGATCATCACCGGAGCCCCAAAGGCCAAAATGGTAAGATAGGTCCCGGCATAGCCCCACATTTCATCGTTAGCTCCCAGAAAGCCCAGGATCGTGTCCTTCCCCAGTAGGACCACCAGGGCAAAGATACCGCCAAATAAGAGACTCCCCCAGCAGCACAGACTGGAGTAAAGACTGACTCGCTTTGAATCGCCCTCCCCCATCGTCCGGGCGATGAGAGCACAACCGCCTCCGCCAAGCATAGAACCCAAGGCCATCATCATGGTAAAAGCCGGAGCCACGATGGAGATGGCTGCTACTTGAGCATCGTTGTGAAGGCGGGCTACGAAAAACATGTCTGCCATGTTGTAGAGTACCATCACCAGAATATTGATAACCGCTGGCACCGCCATAGTGAACATAGCCCGCCAAACGGTATATTCTTTGAACAGCCGCTCCTGTTTTGGGTTCATTGGGCTCACCTCCATAAAATGTTCTGCTTTTGCTTACAGTACGATATTGCTCTGCTTGCCCTCCATCCAGTTAGCAAGGTTCTCAAACACGATTTCCGCCCGCAGGCTCATGGACTCCTGGGTGGCGAAGGCCACATGGGGGGTGACCAGGGTGTTGGGAGCACGGAGGATGGGGCTCTCCGGGTCCAGAGGAGGTTCCTTATCGAACACGTCCAGGCAAGCCCCGGCAATGATGTTGTTCTTTAGAGCGGTGGCCAGGTCGGCCTCGTTCACCACAGGTCCCCGAGCGGCGTTGACCAACAGGGCGGAGGGCTTCATCATGGCCAGCTTTTCGGCGTTGATGAGGCCCCGGGTGGAGTCGTTCAGCGGACAGTGGAGCACCACGATATCGGACCTGCGCAGCAGCTCTTCCTGGGACACCTGCTCGATGTACTCCGGGCCACCCTGGTGACGGGTGCGGCTCTGGGCCAGCACTTGGCAGCCGAAGGCGTGGAACAGCTCGGCGGTCCGGGCCCCGATCTTGCCCAGGCCGATGATACCCGCCGTCTTGCCCTTCAGCTCCCAGCCCACCAGACCGTCCTTGGTGCCGCCGGACCGGCAGCGGTCCTCCACCTGCCGCAGGTTCCGGGCCATGGACAGCACCATGCCCAGCACCAGCTCGGCCACCGCCTCGTTGGAGTAGCCGGAGGCGTTGCTCACCGCGATGCCCAGCTCCTTTGCCGCGTCCAGCCCCACATGATCCACTCCGGTGAAGGCCACGTCGATGAACTTCAGCTCAGAACAGGCCCGGATGACCTGGGCGGGCATGGGCATATTGGCCAGGATCATTACCTCGGCGTCCCTGGCCTGTTCGATCAACTTTGCGGGGTCAGTCGTGCGGGAAAACTCCTCGAACACCACCCCCTTCTCCTCAAAGGGTTTCTTGCGCTGGGCCAGTTCCTGGGCAGAAATGCCCAAGCCTTCCATGATTGCAACTTTCATTTGGTATTCCTCCTATTTGTTTCGTTTAATTGGGCTAATTCAGTGGAATTAAGTATCAATGACAGGGCTTTTATGATTCCCCAATCAATGCGATGGAAACATCGTTCACATTGGTGCCGGTGGGCCCTGTTTTGATCAGCCCGCCCACCGCTTCCAAGGCGTGGTAAGCATCGTTATCCGCCAGTACCTCATGGACGTTCAGCCCCGCCGCTTTCAGGGCGGCGAGGGTGTCCCCGTCCACATAGCCCCCCGCCGCGTCGGTGGGACCGTCGGTGCCGTCGCTGCCCACGCTGATGAGGGCCGCATTGGATAGCCCTGCCAACCCCGTGGAGGTGGCCAGGGCAAGCTCCTGGTTCCGGCCCCCCAGCCCCGGCCCGGTGAGGTGTACCACCGTCTCGCCCCCCGCCAGGAAAGCCAGCTTTTTCCCCTCCCCAGCGTGGGCGCCCAGTACGGCGGCCAAAAACCGCCCCGCCTCCCTGGCCTCGCAGTCCAGCCGGTCCGTCATCAGAACCGGCTCATAGCCCAGTGCCCGGCACCGCTCCGCCGCGGCGCAGCACAACTCCCGGACGCTGCCGATGATCTGGGTACGTACATTGTCCAGCGCCTTGGGTGTCTCCTTGTCCAAACAGCTCCACGCCGCTTCACTCAGCCGCAAGGCATACTTCTCTGCGATGGCCCTGGCCTGCTCTGCCGTGGAGGGATCCGCCGCTGCGGGGCCGGAGGCGATCATATCCAGCGGGTCGCCCAGAATATCGGACAGCACCACTGCCTCCACCTGAGCCGGGGCGCAATGGAGGGCAAACCGCCCGCCCTTCACCCCGGACAGCCGCTTGCGGATGGTGTTCATCTCCACGATATCTGCCCCGCAGGCCAGCAGCTGCTTCGTCACGTCTTGGAGCTCCTCCGCCGGGATCAACGGCTGCTCAAACAGGGCGCTGCCGCCGCCGGAGAGCAGAAACAGCACCGTGTCCGTGGAAAGCAGGTTCCGGGTCAACTCCAGCACCGTCTCCGTTCCCCGGAAGCTGTTCTCGTCCGGCACCGGGTGGCCCGCCTCATAGCACGCAACGCCAGGGATATCCCCAAGAACATGGCCATACTTCGTCACCACCACGCCGCCGTCCACGGGCCTGGGCAGCTCCCGGACAGCCGCCTGGGCCATCTGCCATGCCGCCTTGCCCACCGCCGCCAGGAACACCCGGCCCTCGGGCCGGAAGCCCGTCAACGCCCGTCTCACCGCCTCATCCGGCTTGACGGCCTCAATGGCGGAGCGGGCGATGTCCTCCGCGTCTGTGCGCAGCTTTTGGTTCATGGGAACCCCTCCTGTCAGTCTATTTCGTAAGTCCTGCGTGCGATGCCCAGCTCCTCGTTGGTGGGGATGACCCGCACCCGCACGGCGGAATCCTCCGCCGAGATGACGCCCTCGCCGGAGCAGGCTTCGTTTTTCGCCCCGTCCAGCTTTACTCCGATGGGGGCCAGCTTCTCGCACACCATCTGCCGGATGCGGGCGGAGTGTTCCCCAATGCCCGCCGTAAACACCAGGTCATCCAGACGGCCCAGATCCAGATAAAACGCGCCGATGTAGTGGACGATGCCGGTGACGAACACGTCGATGGCCAGCTTGGCCCGCTCGTTCCCGCCGTCCGCCGCCTCCTCGATATACCGCAGGTCGTTGCTGACCCCGGAGATACCCAGCAGACCGCCTTTTTTCTGGCAGCCCTCCAGGATCTCCTGCTCGGAAAGGCCCTCCTGCCTCAAAAAATGAATCATGGTCGGGTCCATATCCCCCACCCGGTTGGCATGGATCAGGCCGGTCTCCAGGCTCATGCCGAAGCTGGTGTCCACGCTTTTGCCGTTCCGGATGGCGCAGATGGAGGCGCTACCCCCCAGGTGGCAGGAGATAGCGGCGTACTCCACCTTTTCCGCGTTCAGCACATCGGCGATATATCCGTGGGACGCTCCATGATACCCCAGCCGCTGGACGCCGTATTTCTCGTACCATTCGTAGGGCACGCCGTAGAGCTTGCGCTCCAGGGGAATGTCCCGGTGGAAGGCGGTCTCGAACACCCCGACGTGCCGCGCCTGGGGCAGCACTGCCTGCACAGTCTGGATGGCGCTCAGATAGGCGCTGTTGTGTACCGGCGCAAGGGCCAGGAAATCCCGCATCCCCTGCATGACCCCCTCGTCGATCTCGTGTACCCCGTAGTGCCCTTTGGACAGCACCGACTTGTAGCCCACCCGCTCGATCTCGGAAATATCCGCCAGCACCGCACCCTCGCCCTGGGTCAGATAGGTGAGAAACCGCTCGATGCCCGCCCGATAATCCGGGATGTTCTGCCCGGCCGCTTCCTCCCGGTAGCCGGTGCCGCTGTTGCAGTAACCAAAAATGGCGTCGTTCGCCGAGCCGACCCGCTCGACCTTGCCGGTGGCCAGCAAATCGCACTGCGGCATCTCATACAGCTTGAATTTTAGCGAAGTGCTGCCCGCATTGCAAACTAAAACTTTCATCGTTACTACTCCATTCAAAATAGCGTTTTAGTGTTCTCCCCGCCAATGGCGGGGAGAACACTCTTTATTTATGCTTTTCTCGTTCGTTCCAGATAGGCCGCCACCAGGGCATGGGAGATACTGCCTTCCGGGTAAACCTGCCCCAACGCCTCCCTGACGGGAACCCAGCAGGCGGCGTCCACCTCCCCGGACAAGTTCAGCTCCGAGTCCGCAGTCCGGGCGAAAAGCCGATCATCAGCAGCTCCCTTTGTTCCATCCACCAGGTCTTTACAAGCTCAAGGCCGGAAACGCATAGCCCCAACTCCTCCTCAATTTCCCGCCGTGCGCACTCCTCGGCGGTCTCCCCAGGCACCATATAGCCCGATACCAGGTTGCCATACTGCTGGGAAATGTATCCCTGCCGCAGAATTGCCGCTTCATCCCGGTCATTCACCACCAGGGCGATGATGCAGGTGTAAAATTGGTCAAAAAGGGGGCGTTGGCATTGAGGACACCAGGGGGTGTCTCCCTCGTCCCCGATTTGGCGCAGCTTCAGCTTAGAGCCGCAGTCAGGACAGTAGTGAAAGCGCATACCCGTTCACTCCATTCATCCATTGGGCAAGCGTCAGTCCAGCCCGCCCAGCACGGCCAAAATGTCCTGCATCTCCCGGTCACCCCCGGCTATGGGTTTCCAGTCCACCTGCACCGTCTTATAGTTCTGCTTTTCCAGCGCCTCGGCGAACAGCTTGGGGCCTACGTTCACCACCACCAGCTCCGACTGGAACAGCCTCATGATCTTTTCACAGTCCATGCTCGTCCCTCTCCTTCTTCTGACGGATGATCTCCCCGGCCAGCAGCGCCGCCTGGTGGTTGGTCTTGCATACCAGCACCCCGGCCTCCGCCAGCTTCTGCCGCTGGACGCTGACGTTTTGCAGATCGGCATCGGTGCCCAGCACGGAGGCCACAAAGACCAGCTCCCGACCCAACCCCCTGGCCTGCTCCTGGGCCCTGCGGATATCAGGCAGCACATAGCCCACCGGGTCCATGTGCCCCGGAGGGGTGAGGATAAAGTCCAGCAGGATCACCGCCGTTTCCGGGTCGGCAACTTCCCGGGGGATGGCGGGACGGCGGACGCCGGGGTCGATGGCGGGATGGGGACGGCCCAGGGTGAACTCCTCCTCGCCGTAGTCAATGCAGGTGTTTTTCACGCTAACCTGGGAATCGGGAAGCTGCCACTCCGGGCGCAGGGCGATATTGGAATACACCTCCCCCACCTTGGGGATCAGGGCGTGCATTGCCTCGTCCATGAAGGTGCCGCCGCTGAACGCGCCCCGGACGTATTTCTGTTCTTTCGCCAGCAGCGCCACCGCCTGGGCGGCACGGGCGGCGATCTCCTCATCCGTGTCCAGCCGGTAGGTCTGGCCCGTGAGGGCAAGACACTTCTGAGCGCAGTCGTCCAGGTCACGCGCCCAGATGGCCCCGGCCCCCTCTACGGTGGCTTGGTCGCAGCTCATGAACAAGGCCACCACCGGCTTTTTGCACCGGGCAATGCGCTCCAGCAGCCCCGGCAGCACCTGATCCCCGATGCGGCGGGCGATGAGGGCGATGTATTTGGTCTCGGGGTCGGCCTCCAGGGCGTCGATGCCCATGTGCATCATAATGCCGCCCACCTCGTTCTTCAGGTCGTTACCCCCGGTGCCGATGGTCTGGGACACGCCGGTACCCGCCTCGTGGAGGATGGCCGCCACGTGCTGGACGCCCACCCCGGAGGCCCCGCAGATGCCGAAGGGGCCCCGGTTGTTGATGCTGGCCAGCACCAGCGCCGCGCCGTTGATGTTGGCCACGCCACAGTCCGGGCCCATGCACAGCAGGCCCTTCTCCCAAGCCAGCTCCTTCATCTCCCGCTCGTCGGATAAGGGCACGTTGTTGCTGAACACCACGCAATGAAGGCCCGCGTTCAACGCCTTTTTCACCTCGCCCAGGGCGTACTCCCCGGGCACGGCGATGGAGCACAGGTTGGCCTTGGGGCAGCCCTCCGCCGCGGCCTTGATGGTGGGGTAGCTGGTCTCTGTCTCCTCCTCGTCCACCGGGGCAAGGCTGGCCTCCACCTCCGCCACGGCCCGGTCAAAAGCCTCCCGGGACTCAGCACGGGCCGCGATGATGTAGCAGCTCCCGTCACAGGCTTTCAGTTCCTCAGTCAACAGGCCCACGCTCTCCAGCACATCCTTGCCGGGGTCGGTGGCCATTCCCGCACAGCCGATCTCGATCC
>CATLHC010000076.1 GCA_949948775.1 uncultured Oscillospiraceae bacterium | reverse complement strand
AGCGTGGTCCGGATCACGCTGCCCGTCCGGGTGGATGAGGCGCGGAACGTACAGAGCGTGGACGACGGCTGGAAGGTGCCGGACAATATCGCGGGAATGCGCGTCCTTCTGGTGGAGGATAATGAGATCAACTGTGAGATCGTCGAGTATATTCTCAGGGATGCGGGCGCGGAGGTCGTGACCGCCAACAACGGAAAAGCCGCCGTGGACGCCTTCGCGGCGTCCGAACCGGGCGCGTTTGACTGCGTGCTGATGGATCTGATGATGCCGGTCATGAGTGGATATGAGGCGGCGCGGGTGATCCGCGGCCTGGACCGGGCGGACGCGGAGGCCGTGCCCATCATCGCGCTGTCGGCCAACGCGTTTGACGAGGATATCGCTCTGGCGAAGGATGCCGGGATGAACGCGCATCTGGCAAAGCCGGTGAATATCCGTAAAATGTTTCAGACCATGAGCCGGCTGAGAGACCGATAGAGGCGGAAAACGAGGGCCGGTCGGGAGGAAGATTTCAATGTTTAAAACCGGGGAGATGGAAAAAGTATGAAAAACCAGACCCTGCTGCGTTCTTTTAAGATCAGCATAGCGGTGATTATTTGTTTCACTGTTTTCCTGTTCTCCTTTCTTGGAATATCCATTCGGAGTATGAGCGAAAGCACGATTGAGGATATCGGCACCGATTATATGGCGGGGATGAACGAGCAGGTATCCCTGCACTTTGAGACGATCATCGACCTCCGGCTGACCATGGCGGAATCCATCGCGCACATCGCGGAAGGCGAGGAGGGCTCCGGCTACGGCGCGAGGGAGGACATCGAATACGGCGCGAGGGCACGTCATTTTTTGTGCGCCGCCCTGTATTCGCCCGGCGGTGAGCTTGAAATGATTTTCGGCGACCCCGTGAAGCTCAACCACCCTGAGTCGTTTTTAGAGAGCCTGCGGAACGGGGAACGGAAAACGGCGTCCGCCGTCGACAGCAGCGGGAACGGCGTGATTTTGTTCGGCGTCCCCTGTGAATACCCCATGTCCGACGGAAGCGGCAGCCTTGCCATGGTGGTGGGGCTCCCTACCCAATATATGGGTAAGGTTCTCTTCCTTGATTCGGACAAATCATTGAGCTATTCCTTTGTTATACGAAAGGACGGCAGCTACGTTGTGGGGAACGAGGACGATGTCCACAAAAACTATTTTGACAGGCTCTCCAGTATCATTGATGATCAAGCCGAGGAAGCGGCCGTCTATATTGAACAGCTGACGGCGGCCATGAACGCGGGCCAGGATTATTCCATTATTTTGAAAAACGGCGAATCGCGCCGCCACCTGTACTGCACCGGACTCCCCTACTGCGATTGGTATCTGGTGACGGTCCTTCCTTTTGATGGGCTGGACGATGCCATCGCGGGGATGGGGAACCGTTGGCTTGCCATTGTTTACGCCTCTTCTTTCGCGGTGATCGCCATGCTTCTCTACATATTCTTCCGGTATCTGAGGCTGTTCAAGAATCAGGTATCTGAATTGGAGCGCATGAACGAGGAGATGGATACGGCCCGGAAGGACGCGGAACAGGCGCGAAAAGAGGCGGAACAGGCTAACGCGGCCAAACAGGACTTCCTTTCCAGCATGAGCCATGACATCCGCACCCCGATGAACGCCATCCTGGGGATGACGTCCCTGGCCATCGATCACGCGGATCATCCGGAGCAGGTCCAGAATTACCTGCGTAAAATCTCGCTGTCCAGCAAGCATCTGCTCGGGTTGATCAACGATGTATTGGATATATCCAAAATCGAAAGCGGTAAAATGGCGCTGAATGTTGAGCCGGTGTCCTTGAGAGAGGTGATGGACTGTGTTGTCAATATCATGCAGCCCCAGGTCAAGGCAAAAAATCAACAGTTCAACGCGGCTGCCTATGAAATCCTTTCGGAAAATGTGTGCTGTGACAGTGTGCGGCTGAATCAGGTATTGATTAACCTGCTGGGAAACGCGGTCAAATTTACACCGGAAAACGGCTTGGTCCAAGTGGCCGTGTATCAGGAGGCGCTGCCGGAGGACGCTTCCCGCGTCCGCACCCATTTCCTGGTGAGCGATACGGGGATTGGGATGTCAAAAGAGTACCAGCGGGTAATATTTGAATCTTTCAGCAGAGAGGACAACATCCGGGTACAAAAAACAGAGGGTTCCGGGCTTGGTATGGCAATTACCAAGTGTATTATAGACACGATGGGCGGCTCCATTTCTGTCCGCAGCGAACAGGGCAGGGGCAGTGAGTTCCACGTTGTGCTCGACTTGGAAAAAGCGGCGGAGCGAGAGGTGGATACGGCATTCCCGGACTGGAATGTACTGGTGGTTGATGGCGACGAGCGGTTATGCGTCAATACGGTCCGTATTTTAGAATCCATCGGCATCCGCGCTGAATGGTGTCCGAACGCTGAACAGGCAGTGGAACGGACCGCTGGCGGTCGATACCAGCTGATCCTTTTGGGGTTGGAATTACCGGGCACGGATGGGATCGAGTCCGCCCGGGCAATCCGGTCGAACTGCGGGGAAGACAGTCCCGCGGTGCTGCTCCTGGCCTGCGATTGGAGCGGGGTGGCGGACGAGGCCAGGGAAGCGGGGATTTCCGGCTTTATTTCCAAACCGGTGTTCAGGTCCACTTTGTTCGAGGCCCTAAACGCGTTTGCCGGTACCGGTGTTGGAGAAGTGGTTGGTACCGAAGAGGCAGATGATCTCGTGCTTCGGGGGAAGCACGTTTTATTGGCGGAGGATAATGAACTGAACTGGGAAGTGGCGCGGGAGATGCTCTGCGTCCTTGAACTGGAATTGGATTGGGTTGAGAACGGGCAAATTTGCGTGACAAAATTTGAGGAATCCCCAGTTGGGTATTATGACGCGATTCTTATGGATGTGCGGATGCCTGTTATGGACGGCCGCGAAGCGGCCATGGCCATTCGCGCCCTGGAGCGCGAGGACGCAACGATTCCTATTATCGCCATGACTGCCGACGCGTTTTCAGAAGACATTCAAAGATGCCTGGAGTGCGGAATGAATGACCATTTGGCTAAACCAATTGACGTTGAGACCGTTGCTTATAAGTTAAAAAAGTATCTGAAGTAACGGGTATGGGACAGACGGGAAAAAAGACAAAACACGAAAAGTGGAATGGGCAAGCAACGCGCCGGTATATGCCCGGCACTCGCTTTGACTATGATAGTGCATCCTGGAAATACCTTTGTGGTGAAATCCCTCTGAGTGCTATGAGATGATCTCCCTCAATATCCATATCGCTTTCGGTATCTCAGCAGCAGCGCCGCCGCCATTGCCGTTCCCAACAGCTCCGCCACCGGCGTCGCCAGCCACACGCCGGTGACGCCCTCCAGCAGAACGGGCATGATTTGAATACTGGCAACCGTGAACAGGAAGGACCGGGAAAAGGCCAGCACTGCGGACACGACCCCGTTGGACAGGGCGGTGAACATCCCGCTGGCGAACACATTCAGCCCCACGAACAGCAGAGCCGGGGAGCAAAGACGGTTTCCCGTGACGGCCAGCTCATAGACCGGGCTGTCCGGCCGGGTGAAAATGCTCACCAGGGGGACGGCCGCCAGGATGGCGACCGCCGTACACAGAACGGATGCGCCAACGATGAACCGAACGCTGAACCCCACCAGCTTTTTCAGCTTCTCGTGGTTTCGCTCCCCGTGGTAGTAGGAGATCATGGGGGCCACGCCGTAGGAGTAGCCGATGAACAGGGCGCTGACAAACATCAGCACATACATGATGATGGTGATGGCCGCCACGCCGTCCTCCCCGATGTATTTCAGCATGGCCAGGTTGAACAACAGGGTGGTGATGCCGGACACCAGGGAGGTTGCCAGCTCCGACATGCCGTTGGTGGAGGCGTGGAACAGCACGCCTCCGCGGAACACCGGCTTTTCAAAGTGTAGTAGATTATCCTTCTTCCGAAATACCAGGAAGCCCACCACGGCAGTGATGGAGTACCCCAGGCCGGTGGCAATGGCCGCACCTTGAATGCCCAAATCAAACAGAGAAATCAGCGCGTAGTCCAAGATGATATTGGTCACGCCGCCTGCCACCGTACAGATCAGAGACAGGGTGGATTTATCGGCGGCAATCAGGTAGAGGGAGAAGTTATACATCAGCAGAATGGGAATGGTAAACAGCAGATAGTTGCTCAAATAGGTGTGGCAATGGCCGAACACCGCCGGGGAGAGGCCCATGGCCCCCAACAGGGTATCCATCAGGGTATAGCCCAGCAGCATCATCACCACACCCACCGCCGCGTTGGCGAGGATCAGCAGGGTAAAGTCCTGCCGGGCCTCCTGCTCCCTGTGCTCCCCCATTTTCTTCATCACCACGGCGCTGCCGCCGGTGGCCAGCATCCCGGACACCGCCGTAATCAGGGCGATGGCCGGGGCGGTGAGGTTGATGGCGGACAGGGCCTCCATGCCGATCAGGTTGGAGACGAACAGCCCGTCCACCATGGTATAGAAGGTGTTGAACACTGTCATCACAATGGTGGGGAAGGCGAAGCGCAGGATGTTCCGGGCCGTGACGGGCAGGTGGTAAGAGTCCAGTTTGTTTTCCATGATTTCCTCCTTTTTTGTACGTCAGGCTTGCGATTCTTTTGAACAGGGAGTATCATAAACCGTGTGGCCGCCACGCAGTCAAGAGGTATTTTTCATTTTGGAGAGGAAATATGATGACACCGGAAAAGGGTTGGTTAACCTCCGGGGCTTTTGCCGCCTTGTGCGGTACCACCAAGGAGACATTGCGGCACTATAAAGACATTGACCTCCTCTCTCCGGCGCACCGGGGAGACAACGGCTACTTTTATTACGATGTGGAGCAGTTCTACGATTTTTATGCCATCTCTGTTTTTCGCCAGACGGGGACGCCCCTGGAGGAGATCCGCCGCTGCCTGCAAGGACAGGATGCCGCTCAGACGCTGGCGCTGCTGCGGGAGCAGCGGGGCCGTCTGGAGGTAGAGAGGCAGAAACTGGAACACATGGATTTTGTGCTGTCCAGCGCCTTACGCAACCTGGAGTTCGGGCCGGTCCCTGACATGGCGCCCCGGATCGGATGGTTTGACGCAGAACACCTGATGGCCCTCCCGGTGGAGGAGCTGGAGGGCCTGATGGCTCCAACGGCCGGCGAGGATGAAATGCTGATCGCGGTGCTGGAACGGTGCCAATCGCTGTGCGGACAGTACGGGATACAGACAGATTTTCAACTGGGGGCCATCCACCGGCCAGGAAAGTGGGGCGGTCCGGGAGCAATCAGTCATCTCTATACCCGGATCAAGAAAAAAGCGGACGTCCCCTATTACATGGAGAAGCCCGCCGGGCACTATTTATATCTCTGCTGCCGGGGCCGCTGGGATATTTCTGAGGGCTATGCCGCCCTTAAAAGCTATATTCATGAACAGGGTTTGGAGCTTGCAGGAAATTTCTACGCCTGCGATCTGGCCGGGTTCATCCTTAATTCGGTGGAGAAAAATACGGCGTCTATGATCTCGGTGCGGTTATCAGAATGTCCTTAGCAATATAGAGCATGTCTGAGTTCATTAAAGCCGCGGCAAAGCGGAAGTGACTTTACTGTGGGGAACCAGTCGAGTGATAGAGAGTCTGCGATGAAGCTGTCTACTGATCCGCCTGCTCTTTACAGGGAAGAATACAATGGAGTTTGATCAATAGGTGTTTGTCCAATGTCCAGTTGTCTTGCGTTGACAAAAAAGATGCAAGCTCGTGGCCGCTGTGTCACAACAGCTACCGAAGGTTTCACAACGTAAGAAATAGAACGTAAACTTTCCGTACTCAAACAGCGGCTCGGATATGCCATACTGCAGTTTCCCGAACTGTCCATTCAGGAAAAACAAAGCAAGAGCCAGTGATACGTTTGACATAAGGTGTCCTAAGTTAAAGATACCCATGACCCTTGAAATATAAGGGCGACAGGCAAAGAGTAACCCCACCTGATCCGAACAACTGACAACCATTTGTTCAGATCAGGTAGGGTCGTTCATTTACCGTTTGATGGCGTACACGCCTGTGGCGGCGACCAATACTTCCTCCGGCTGCCCGCTTAGAAGCACGTCCGCCGACAGCTGGCCCGAGGTGCGGCCGATACGGACGGTGCGTACGCGCACCTGAATGTCCGCGTCCAGGGGAACGGGGCGGGCATAGTTCACCGTCATGGTGATGGTGGGGGTGGGCGCTTCGCCGCATTGGGCGGCGCAGGTGATGCCCATGCAGGTGTCCACCAGGGAAGCGGTGACGCCCCCATGGACAATGCCCAGGGGATTGGACATGGAGGCGTCGGTATGGCAGGCGAACACCAGGCAGCCGTCCGGGCCGTCCTGATCCACCAGAGCGACGTCCCGACCGAACCGGGGCCAGGCCCGCGCCCCCGACAGGGCCCGCAGGCGGATAAATTTTTCCGCGTTTTGGTACAGTGTCCGATATTCCATGGACTCGGTCACAGGCAATCCCCTCCTCCGCTCTTTTTTCCGCTCCTGAGCGCCCGTACCAGCTCCTCGCCGGGGGTGACATACAGGGTCCGGTAGGTGTTGTAAATGACATAACCCGGCTTGCCTCCGGCGGGCTTTTTGACCGCCTTCACCGGGGTGTAGTCCACCGGCACCTGGCCCGACTCCCGCCCCTGGGAAAACCAGGCCGCCAGCATGGCCGCCTCGGTGAGCGACCGCTCGTCCGGCTCGGCGCCGCCGGTTTTCAAAATCACGTGGGAGCCGTGGAGCTTTTGGGCGTGAAGCCACAGGTCCCGTTTGTCCGAGTCCTTTAGAGTCAGCCGGTCGTTCTGGCTGTTGTTTTTGCCCACCAGGATGGTCAGCCCCGCAGACGAGCGAAATTCCATGGGCTTAGAGTGAACGATTTTGACCCGGCCTTTGGCGGTCATCTTCCGCTTGTGCTGCTTGAGATAGCCGTTATCCATCAGCTCCTGGCGGATCTCCTGCAGGTCCTTATCGCCCTCGGATAAGGTTATCATCTGCAGTACGCTGTCCAGATAGTCCAGCTCCCGGCGGTTCTTTTCAAGCTGGATGGTCAGCATTTCCTCAGCTTTCTGGGCTTTCTTGTAGTCCCTATAATACTTTGCCGCGTTCTGCTGGGGGGTAAGCAGCGGGTCCAGGGGGATGTCCACGTCCCTGGCCTCCGGATCATAATAGTTCTGCGCCCGCAGGACGGTCTGCCCCCTGCTCATCTGATAGAAGTTGGTGGTGATGATGTCCCCAAACTGGCGCAGCTTTTCCCGGTCCGCGGTTTTGGCCAAATCGCCCTCCTGATTGACAATCTTTTTGGCGGTGCGGTTCCGGGCCTGGGTGACGGAGCGGATAAAGTCCTGACCCCGCTGCTTAACCCGCTCCTGGGCTTCCTTCTGCTCATAGAAGTCGTCCAGCAGGTTGGAGAAGGTGGAATAGCGGCGCAGCTCCACCTGGGGACCGTATTGCAGGACAGGCATGAAGGTGAAGTCCATAGGCTTGCCGTCTTTGATGAGGGCGGTGGGGATGTAATCCCCCCTGTGGACCCGGTCCATAAGCTGACAGAAGCGCTTCGCCAGCTCTTCCCTGCTGCCCTCCCCTTGGAATACCAATTCACGGGCGATGAGGGGAGACAGGCCGTTGAAGCTGTCCAGCAGCCACTTGTCCTGGCCGTCTCCCTGGGGGGCGTTGGCGAGGATGTGGGCGCGCAGCTCATCAGGGGACATGGCGGAGGGGTCCAGCCGTCCGGTGGGCTCGGGGAGTTGGTAGTACAGCCCCGGCATCAGGGGGCGCTTGACGGACAGGTCGCCGTCCGCCCGGCGCATGCAGTCGGTGATCCGCCCCGCGCCGTCCAGCATGATGAGGTTGGACTTGCGGCCGATGCATTCCAAAACAAGCCGCCGTTCCACCCGGTCGCCCAGCTCGTCCAGGGTCTCGAAGCGGAAGTCCAGCAGCCGCTCCATGGAGGGCTGGGTCAGCTCCAGCAGCCGCGCCCCGGTGAAGTGCTTGCGCAGCAGCATGCAGAACATAGGAGGCGTTTCTGGATTCTCACGGGGCACCTTGGTCAGCTGGGCCCTGGGGTGGGCCGGGCTGGCGGAGAGGAGCAGGCGTACATTGTCCCGGCCCGCCCGCATATGGAGCACCGCCTCATCCCGGGCGGGCTGGTAGAGCTTGTCCACCTTGCCGCCGATGAGGGTCTGCCGCAGCTCCCCGGCTAAAGCGGTCATAAAGATAGCGTCAAAAGGCATAGCTTACGTTTCCTTCCAAGCAGATTTCGTGGGGAGAGGAGGCACAGCAAAACGGAGGAGCTTTCCCCGAAGGGGGAAGCGACTGAGTGCAGCTTGTGCCGACGAGTCAAAGGGCATTGTTTGCCTCCTCCATCATAGCGTCGAACAGCTCGTTCAACCGCTGGGTCCTTCCCTGCAGGTACAGCCAACCGAACAGGGATTCCAAGGCGGTGGCGGCGTGGTATTCGCCCACGCTGGCCCCCTTTGGGACGGCGGCGGTGTGGCTGTTGCGGCCCCGGCGGTAGACGGCCTGTTCCTCCTCGCTTAAGAGAGGCAGGATGGCGTGGACCAGCTTGGCCTGGGCAGGGGCGGCCACATATTTGACTGTTGCCTTGTGCAGGCCCGCGTTGGTGGCTTTGCCGTGGAGGCAAAGCCAAGAGCGGACCATCAGCTCGTAAACGCCGTCGCCCAGATGGGCCAGGCCCAGGGCGCTGATTTTTTCGATCGTGTCCTGTCCCGTGGACAGGTGAAAGTAATCCATGGGAATTCTCCAATCCTTGGGGTTTTCTATGGAATTATACCATAAAGTTTGGGAATTGCAAGGGGAAGTGTCCCCCTGGCCTCCTCTTATCGGCAGGGCGCCCCTGCCGGGGGCGGTACTTTCTCTCATGTGAGAGAAAGTACCCAAAGAGAACACTTAGGGGGAAACCCGCCCCGGCGGACGCTTCGCGTCCTCAGGCGGGTCTCCCCCTAAGAACCCCCTTTTACGGGGGCTGTAGGTAGACAGTTGGCAGTTGAAACGGCTAGTGCGGGTGACGAATTCGTGTCATTTCATTTTCCGGCCCACACCGGGCCTGCTTGGGCTGTGGAACGGGAAGCCGGCGGCTCTCCTTTCAGCGCCTCCGTTGGGTGCCGCACACGGTTCGGTGCGCAATCGTTCGCACACCCCTCGCCGAACGGTCCATCACTGAGGCGCAGCCTGTACGGCGCACCGACGTTCCGTGCCTAGATACCGGCGGCAGCACAACTGGAAGCATCAGCGTCGAAAGCCGCTGGCGCCGGAACGATTTTACCCAAAGCATCGTATAGGGCGCCCCCGTAAATTGGGGATTCTTAAGGGGGCCCGCCTTGAGGACGTGGTCCGCCCTTTGGACCATGTCCTCTTGGGGCGGGCAGCCCCTTAAGCGTCCTTTTGGTTACTTTTCCCACGTGGGAAAAGTAACCCGCCGGAGGCCCGGCGGGTCTTGCAAAGTGGGTGGCCTTCGGTCACTCACTTCGCAGCGCCTCCACCGGGTCCTTTTTCGCGGCACCGCGTGAAGGAATGAGTCCCGCGAACACTGTGAGCACCACGCTGATGGCCACGAGGATGGCCCCAGCCCCGGCGGGCAGCACGGCGGTGAGGTCGTTCAGCCCCGTCAGGTCGTGGATGACGGCATTGATGGGGAATGTGGCCAGCACACTGACCAAAATGCCCAGCACCCCCGCCGCCAGCCCCACGATGAGGGTCTCGGCGTTGAACACCCGGGACACGTCCCGCTTGGACGCGCCCACGGCGCGGAGTATGCCGATCTCCTTGGTACGCTCCAGCACCGAGATGTTGGTGATGATGCCAATCATGATGGAGGACACCACCAGGGAGATGGACACAAAGGCGATGAGCAGATAGCTGATGCCGCTGATAATCCCGGTGATGGAGCTCATGAGCAAGGCCACATAGTCGGTGTAGGTGATCTCGTCCTCCTCGCTGTCCACCCCGTCGTTGTAATCCTGGATCAGATCAGCGATCTGATCCTTCTGGGCGAAAGTGGTGGCGTAGATGCTGATGGCGGAGGGAGCTTCCAATCGGGTGTACCCCAAGAGGTCCAGGTTGTCCTCATAAGTGGAGGAAGACCGGGTGGGAGGCATATAGTGGTCGTACAGGTACACAAACTGCCACGGCGCCAGCGGGTCCACCGGCATGGGGAGCGGGGAGGCGTCCAGATCCGCCGCCACATCCAGCATGACGGCGAGCTGATCCTGGCTCATGGCTCCCAGCTGGGCCTGGACACCCTGGGCGTACTGCTCACGCACGGACTGGGCGATGGCCTCCTCCATACGCTCGAAAAGCTCCTCGTCGCTCATGTCGGCAATGTAGCCTCGGACGGTGTCGCCGTCCACCCCCATCTCGCCCGCGTACTGCTGGACAATCATGTCCTCGATGGACTGGCGGGTCATGCCCTCCATCTGCTGAGATACCACCGCGTCCACATACTCCTGGGTGGGCTGGCCCATCACGTCCACATAGGCAGCGGCCTTCTCGGCGGCGGAGAGCCCCCGCAGATGCTCCTGGATGGCCTGGCGCTTCTGCCAATCGGTGGGCTCCACGTCGGTGTCCTGGGGGAAGGGCAGGCTGACGATCACGTCGGTCTCCGGGTCGGCCAGCTGCCGCTTCAAAATCTCGGTCTCCCCAGTGGTCTCAATGGCGAACCGGGTCAGGGCGCTGGTGTAGCCGATGCCGCCGGAGGCGATGCCGTTGCCCCCGGATACCGGCCGGGCAATGCCCACCACCTTCAGCTTCACCCCGGTGTCCTCGCTGTTGTAGAGGAAATCCATCCCCGCCTGGGTGGCGGACATGTCGGTGTAGGTGTCGGCGGCCGGGTCGTGCTGGTAGTACTCCGCCGGGAGGATGAGCTTAAAGCCCAGACCACACAGCTCCTCATAAGACCAGCTCATGTCGGGGGCCTCCAGGGCCTCCCCCTTGGACATGGCCACCATGGCCTCCTTCATGTCGTCGTGGGGCATGAGCCCTAAGGCGTACAGCATCAGGTCGGAGATCTCGTTGTTGGCGTCCACAAACAAAATGACCTCATCGTGGTTTTGGGGCCAGTTCCCGTAAAGCAGGTCATAGTCCGCTTTCACCTGGGGGGCGATGAGCTCGCCGTCCTCGCCGGGCAGCAGCTCTTCCCACACGTCCATGGCGGAGTACATGGAGCCCATCTGCTCAAAATAGGAGGAGTAATCCCCGCCGTACATGGCGGACATGGCGTCCTGCATCAAGGTCATCACGTCGCACTTGATGATGTCGCCGTTCTCGTCCTGGGTGTAGATGTCGAAATCAAAGTCGTAGCTGTAGTGGACGTTGGCCATATCCCGGATGCCGCCACCCCCCGCGTCCAGATACGCCTTGAACGCCTCCAGGTTGTTGGTCTCCACCTCGGCGTTGAGCATGGAGTCCATCAAATCGTACATGACGGTGGAGGCGTATACCCGGTTGGGGTCCTGGTTGTCCCCGCCCTCGCCGGTAATCATGTCCCGCCGCGCCCCCATGAGGGAGGCCATCATGGCGGTCATGTCGGTGCTCTCCGCCGGGATGGGGATGGGGTAGCTGGACAAGGTCTCCTCCTGCACCGGATTGATATA
>CATLHC010000075.1 GCA_949948775.1 uncultured Oscillospiraceae bacterium | reverse complement strand
GGTGTTCACGTTCTCGGCGGTGGCCTCCACCGCCAGCTTCCGGGGCAGGAGGAAGTTGCGGCCGTAGCCGTCGGACACCTCCACCATCTGGCCCTTCTTGCCCTGGCCCTTCACGTCCTGCTGTAAGATGACTTTCATATTAGGTTCCTCCAATCGATTATGGGCCGCAGCGCCCGGAAATAGATTACGTCTGGCTTTTCTCCCTGCCGTCCTCGCTGCCAAAGTAGCTGTCCAGCGCGGTATGCAGCTCAGCCAGCACCTGATCCACCGTTTTGCCGGGGATCTGCGCGCCGGCGGCCCCGGCGTTGCCGCCGCCCCCCAGCGCCTCCAAAATGACCTGGACATTGGTGTCGCTGAGGCTGCGCGCGGAAATCACCACCCGCTCCTCCTCGGGATAGAGCACAAAGGAAGCGCCGACCCCCGCGATGTTCAGCAGCTCGTCCGCCGCCCTGGCCGCCGTCACCCGGCCCACGGAGCGGGTGGAGACGGCGATGGCGATGTCCCTGCGGTACATTTTGGCGTTCTGGATGATGCCGTATTTGGCCACCGCGTCGTCCAGGTCGGTCTGGAACAGCTTGCGCACCTCGCCGGTGTCCCCCCCCGCCCGGCGGAGCATGGCCGCCGCCTCGAAGGTACGTCCCCCCGTGCGCATGGTGAAGTTCTTGGTGTCCAGCATCAGCCCCGCCATCAGGGCCTCCGCCTCGCCCACCAGCAGGTCGGTGGGCTCCATCAGGTAGCCGATCAGCTCCGCCACCAGCTCGCAGGCGGAGGAGGCGTAGGGCTCGTGGAAATTCAGGTCCGCGCCGCCGATATAGGTGGCCGCCCGCCGGTGGTGGTCCACAACCGCCACCTTGTTGCAGGAGTCCAGCAGTTCCCGGCTCTGCACCTGCTCGGGCCGGTTGGTGTCCACCACCACCAGCAGCGAGCGGGAGTCCGCCCGGAGCATAGCCTCTTGGCTGTCCAGCAGCACCCCCTCATATTGGGGCATCTTAGCCACGCGGTCATACAGATCGTCGGCGGGGGTGCTCACGTGGTCCCGGACGATGTAGTGGGGCACCCCCTTCATCCGGGCGATGGCGCACACGCCCACCGCCGCGCCCACGGCGTCAAAGTCGGGGACCTTGTGGCCCATAACCATGACGCAGGAGGCATCCGCCACCAGCTCGCCCATGGCGGAGGCCATAACCCGGCTCTTCACCTTGGTGCGCCGCTCGGTCTCCTTGCTGCGCCCGCCGAAAAACTCAAAGGTAAAGCGATTTTTGATGACCGCCTGATCGCCCCCCCGGCTCAGCGCCATCTCCACGGACAGGTTGGCGAAGCGGTACAGCTCGTCGAACGTATCCGCGTCCACCCCGATGCCGATGGTGATGGTGGCGGGAATGCCTGCGGGGTTGACCACCTCCCGCACGCTGTCCAGCAGGGAGAACTTGTCCTCCTTATAATCGTTCAGGTACTGCTCCTCAAACAAGAGCAGGAATCGGTCCCGCTCCAGCCGCAGGAACGCGCCCTTGGACTGCTCCGCCCAGTCGGTGAGCCGCCGGACGATGTCGCTGAGCATGGCCGAGCGGACATTCTCATCCTGGCCCTTAATGGTGTCCTCGTAGTTGTCCAGCAGCAGCAGGGCCAGCACCGGCTTGGTGGCCTTATAGATGTCCCTGGTGTCGGCCAGCTCCGTCACGTCCAGCCAGTAGGTGGTGGCCAGCAGGCTCTCCGCGCCGTCCGCGGCGGACCGGGCCATGTCGCCGAACACCTGGTAGCGCCGCCCGCCCAGCTCCACCTCCTCCGGGCACTCGCTCTTGCCCTCCAACAGCCAGCGGGAGTCAAAGCTGGGGGCCAGGTCGGCCATCTTGGTATCGAACAGCCGCTCCTGGTCCCCCGCCAGGCGCAGAAAGCGGTCGTTGGACCACACCACCTCGCCGGTATCGGGTCGGAACATCACCAGCGGCAGGGGGCAGTTGAGGGTGCTGTCCCGGGTGGCCTGGTCCATGCTGTCCAAAATCTCCTTGAGAAACCGGTCCGCCTCCCGTCTGCGCCGGAGCGCGGAGGCGGCAAAAGCGACCAGAAGCACCGCCACCACGATGAGTTCCGCGACGGCCGCGTCCCGATGACCCAGCAGGGCAGTGACCCCGGCAAAGGCCAGCATCACCATAAAATACAGCCCGATGCGGGGGGCCAACATCCGCGTCAGTTTTTGGTACACCCGGAACGCCTCCTTTCCGCCGCCGGAGCGGCGCGGGTTTCCATAGATAATAGATTATACCAAAACCGAACGGCAAAAACAAGAGTACATGACAAATCCGCGCGGTTGTTATTTTATTTCAAAAACAAGGCTTGCTAAGTTGGGGAAGGAATGGTAGAATCGATTATGAAAATGGGGGAGGATGCTGTCTGCCTTCCCCATGAAAAGTAAGAGAGGTGAAGTGTTATGTCTTTAGAGGCCATCCAAAAGGTCACTGAGGCCGAGCAAGCCGCGAGAGAGCGGCGGGCCGAGGCGGCGGAGGAGGCCAAGCGCATCGTAGCCGAGGCGGAGCGGGCGGGCAGGCAGCTGGTCCAGGATCAGCGCGCCCGAGCGGAGCAGGAGGCGAAGGCCATGCTGGCCGACGCCGAGGTTCAAGCGGAGAAAAAGGCGGAACAGACCCTGGCGGACAACGAGGCCCGGTGCGAGGCGCTGAAGCAGGAGGCCCGCAAGCGTCTGGACAAAGCCGCCGAGCTGATCGTCGGAAGGGTAGGGAACATCTGATGGCCATTGTCAAAATGAAACGGCTGCGGCTGCTGGCCCTGCGCCCTGAGCGGGAAAAGCTGCTGCGCGCCCTCCAGCACCTGGGCTGCGTGGAGATCCGAGAGCCGGCCATCGACCTGAGCGACCCCGCATGGGAGGGCCTTGGAAAGCCGGAGGCCGCGGGGCTGGAGAAGGCTAAGGAGCAGAGCCTGCAGCTCAGCAGCGCCCTGGAGGCGCTGCGGCGGTATGCCCCCGCCAAGGACGGCCTGTTCACCCCTCTTCCCCAGGCCACCGAGGCACAGCTGTTCGACGACCGCGCCTACGCGGAGGGCCTGGAGGCCGCCCGCCAGGTGCTGGAGGCGGAGCAGGCCCTGGCTGCCAAAGCGGCGGAGCAGGCCAAGCTCCAGACCCAAAAGGCGTCGCTGGAGCCCTGGTCCAGCCTGGACGTGCCCCTGGACGCGGAGGGGACGGCCACGGTGCCCGTGCACTTCTGCTCGGTCCCCGTCAAGGCCAGCTTCGCCGCCCTGGAGGCGGCGGTGGGTCAGGCCACGGAGCTGGCCCAGCTCATCCGGGCCGGCAGCGACAGGGAGCTGCAGTACTTCCTGCTGATCTGCCACCACTCCGCTCTCAGCGAAGCCAACGAGGCCATGCGGGCTTTCGGCGTGTCCCGGGTCACCCTGCGGGGCTGGACGGGGACGGCGGCGGAGAATATCGCCCTGCTGAACAACCGCATCGCCGCCCTCGGCCGGGAGGCGGAGCAGACCAGGGCCGACATCACCGCCCTGGGGAGCAAGCGGGGCCTGCTGCGCCGCTGCGTGGACCGGGCGTCCCAGGAGATCAGCCGGGAGGAGAACAAGCTCCGGCTCATCGACACCGACGCCGCCTTCCTTCTGGACGGCTGGCTCCCCGCCGAGAACGAGGGGCAGCTGGAAAAGGTGCTGAGCGGCTTCCAGTGCGCCTGGGAGATCACCGAGCCCACCCCCGACGAGTACCCCCAGGTGCCCATCAAGCTGAAAAACAACCCCGTCACCGCGCCCTTCACCGCCATCACCGAGATGTACGCCATGCCCGCCTACGACACAGTGGACCCCAACCCGCTGATGGCCCCGTTCTTCATCCTGTTCTTCGGGTTCATGATGAACGACATCGGCTACGGCGTGCTGATGGTGCTGGGCACCGCCCTCTTCCTGGCCAAAGCCAAGCCCAGGGGCAATATGCGCAACATGATGTCCATGTTCTTCATGTGCGGCATCAGCTCCATCTTCTGGGGCTGTCTCACGGGCAGCTTCTTCGGCGACTTCCTGGCCAAGCTCTTTGAGCTGACCGGCGCCTCCGTCCCCGGCTATCACGACGCGGCGGGCGCCTTCGTCTGGTTCTGGAAGCCCCTGTTCACCCCCATCAACGACACCATCACCGTCATGATCGGCTCCATGATCCTGGGCGTCATCCAGGTGTTCGTGGGCATGGCCGTCAGCGTGGAGGAGAAGTTCCGCCACGGTCAGGCCCTGGACGCCGTCACCCAGGAAATCGCCTGGTACGCCATCATCATCGGCGCGGCCCTGACCATCGGCGGCCCCATGATCCCGGGCGCCCCCGCCGTCCTGGGCACGGTGGGCACCGTGGTGCTGGTGGTGGGCGTGGTGCTGCTGCCGGTGGGCAGCGTCCTGCGCTCCAAGAGCGCCCTGGGCGCCATCACCTGGCTCTGGGACGCCTATCAGGGCATCTCCGGCTACTTCAGCGACATCCTGTCCTACCTGCGCCTCATGGCCCTGATGATGGCCGGCTCCATCATCGCCTCGGTGTTTAACACCCTGGGCTCGGTGTTCGGCCTGGTGCCCTTCATCATCGTGGCCATCATCGGCAACACCCTGAACCTGGTACTGAACCTGCTGGGCTGTTATGTCCACACCATGCGCCTGCAATGCCTGGAGTTCTTCGGGCGTTTTTATCAGGACGGCGGCAAGGCCTTCCGTCCCCTTGCAGTGGAAACCAAATACGTAGATATTTTGAAGGAGGAAATGTAAAATGGTTGCTTTTTTTGAAATGGTAGGCGGTCAGGCTCTGGCCTTCATCGGCTTCGCGCTGGCGGTTGGCCTGTGCTGTATCGGCTCCGCCAAGGGCACCGGCATGGTGGGTGAGGCCGCCACCGGCGTCCTGTCCGAGACCCCCGAGCAGTTCACCAAGTGCATGATCCTGCAAGCCCTTCCCGGTACCCAGGGCCTGTACGGCCTGGCCGCCGGCTTCTTCGGCCTGTTCACCCTGGGCTTCTTCTCCGGCAGCCCCGCCCAGCTCACCGTGGGCGACGGCATGGCCATCCTGTTCGCCTGCGTGCCCATCATGCTGGGCGGCCTGCTCTCCGCCATCGCCCAGGGCCGGGTGGCCGCCGCCTCCGTCAGCGCCATCGTGGCCAAGAAGCCCGACGACTACATGAAGGGCGTCATCATGTGCGGTATCGTGGAGTTCTACGCCATTCTGTCCCTGGTGGGCACCATCCTCATGCTGATGTACGCCCTGTAATGGGAGGCCCCATCAAACTTCAGAAAGGCAGTGATCCAAACACATGAACGGAATTGAAAAGATCACCGCACGCATCGCAGAGGACGGCAAGGCGGAAAACGACGCTCTGCTGGCCCAGGCCCGCTCACAGGCGGCGGAGATCACCGCCCGGTACCAGGCTCAGGCCAGGGCCGAGGCGGACGAGGTGCTGGACCATGGCCGCATGGCCGCTGAGGACCGGGCCCGCCACCTGGACTCCATGGCCCAGATGGAGTGCCGCAAGCGGGTGCTGGCCGCCAAGCAGGACGTCATCGAGGAGGCGTTCCAGGCGGCCCACAAAAAGCTGCTGGAGCTGCCCACGGAGCAGTATGTGGAGCTGCTGTCCAGTCTGGCCGTGAAGGCGTCCTCCACCGGAAGGGAAAAGCTGATCTTCTCCCCCAGCCACCGCTCCCAGGTGGGCAAGGCGGTGGTGACGGCGGCCAACAAAAAGCTGGCCGAGGCCGTCGCCCCCAAGCTGCCCGAGGAGGTCGCCGACTCCAAGGCCGGGGCCATTTTGGACAAGGTGGTCACCGGCGCCTCCGCCATCCTCAACGGCACGGGCATGCTCACTCTGTCCGAGGAGACCCGCCCCATGGACGGCGGCTTCATCCTCTCCGACGGCGCGGTGGAGGTCAACTGCACCTTTGACACCCTCATCCGGCTCCAGCGCGGCGCGCTGGCGGGCGAGGTGGCCAAAGTGCTGTTTGACTGACCGGCCCCTTTCAAATCGGAATGAAAGGGGGAAAAACCTTGTCAAAAACGAAAAAGCTGAAGGAAAACGATTTCCTGTCCATCTCCGCCCGGGTTCGGGTGCTGGAGACTAAGCTGCTCACCGCCGAGCGGATGGAGCGGATGATTGACGCCAAGGACGTGAACGACGCGGCCAAGGTGCTGGGCGAATGCGGCTATCCGGATCTGCCCGAGGTTACCAACTCCGCTCTGGACGCCATGCTGGCCGACGCCCAGGCCGCGCTGTTCGCGGATATGGGCAAGGCCGTGGGCAACGAGGCGCTGATGGACGTGTTTCGCTGCAAGTACGACTACCACAACGCCAAGACGCTGGTCAAGGCCGAGGCGCTGAAGCTGAACCAGGACCGTCTGCTTCTGGGCGGCGGCCGGTACGCCCCCGCCGAGCTGGCGGAGGACTACCGCCGGGAGGACCTGCGGGCCTATGCGGAGACCTTCCAGAAGGCCATCGGCCGCGCCCGGGAGGTGCTGGGCTCCTCCGGCGACCCCCAGCAGGCCGACATCATCCTGGACCGGGCCTATTTTGAGGAGCTGTCCGCCTTGGCGACGGCCTCGGGTAGCAAGTTCCTGGAGGGCTATGTGTCCACCCTCATCGATGGGGCCAACCTGCGCGCCGCCGTCCGGGCCGCCCGGCTGGATAAGGCGGGCGAGTTCCTCCGCGCCGTGTTGGTGCCGGGGGGGACTGTCGCCACCGGGGCCATCGCGTCGGTGAAGGGCTCGGAGCTGGGCAAGGTGTTCAAAAACACCGGGTTCAAAGACGCCGCTGAGGCGGGAGCCGCCCTGGCCGCACCGGGCGGCGGACCGCTCACCGACTTCGAGCGCATGTGCGACGACGCGGTGATGGCCTATCTGGCCAAGGCCCGGATGATCCCCTTCGGGGAGCAGCCCGTGGTGGCCTATCTCTACGCTAGGGAGGCGGAGGCCACCGCCATCCGCATCATCCTTACCGGGCGCATGGCGGGCATCGACGGCGCCACCATCCGGCAGCGCCTGCGCCGGGCCTACTGCTGAGAAAGGGGGAGGCACAAATGGCAAACAGCTATCAGATCGCCGTTCTGGGCGACAAGGACAGCGTCATGGGCTTCAAGGCCCTGGGGCTGACGGTCTTCCCCGTGGACAGCGTGGAGCAGGCCCGCTCCACCCTGCACCACATCGCCAAGGAGGACTACGCGGTGGTCTACCTCACCGAGCAGTTCGCGGCCCAGATGGAGGCGGATATTGCCCGGTATAAGGACGAGCTGACTCCGGCGATCATCCTGATCCCCGGCAAGGAGGGCAGCCTGGGCATGGGTATGGCCAACATCAAGAAATCCGTGGAACGGGCTGTCGGGGCCGATATCCTGTAGAGGTGCGCGCCATGCTGTATTTCACCGGCGGGCTGGTATTGCTTGCCTTGGGCGTTACGATGCTGGTAAAACCGCGTCTCTTTTTCGAGCTGGAAAAGCTCTGGATACAAAACGGAGAGGACAGCGAACCGTCGGCCCTGTTTCTGCTGAATACAAGATTTGGCGGCGTGATGTGCGTTTTGGCCGGTATTGGCGGCATACTCGTTCCATTCCTATCCCCATTGTGACACAAGAGTTTCAACGATAGACCTTTTATGAAAGAAGGTATGCAGACCTATGGGAAAAGTAGTTAAGGTCTCCGGCCCCCTGGTGGTGGCCACCGGCATGGCGGACGCCAATATGTCCGACGTGGTCCGCGTGGGTCCCGAGCGCCTGATCGGTGAGATCCTCACCATGAACGGCGACTCCGCCTCCATCCAGGTCTACGAGGAGACCTCCGGCCTGGGTCCGGGCACCGAGGTGGTGACCACCGGCTCCCCCATGAGCGTGGAGCTGGGCCCCGGCATGATCGAGAACATCTATGACGGCATCCAGCGCCCGCTGGAGAAGATCATGGAGAAGGTCCACGGCAACAACCTGCCCCGCGGCGTGGAGGTGCCCGCCATCGATCTGGACAAGAAGTGGGAGTTCACCCCCGTGGCCAAGGCCGGCGACGCGGTGGTGGGCGGCGACATCATCGGCACCGTCCCCGAGACGCCGGTGGTGCTCCACAAGATCATGGTGCCCCCCAACCTGAAGGGCAAGCTGAAGAGCGTGGTCCCCGCCGGCGGGTACACCGTCCGTGAGACGGTGGCCGTACTGGTCAAGGAGGACGGCTCTGAGGTCAACCTAACCATGAGCCAGCGCTGGCCCGTCCGTGTGGGCCGCCCCTACAAGCATAAGTATCCCCCCATCAAGCCGCTGTCCTCCGGCCAGCGGATCGTGGATACGTTCTTCCCCGTGGCCAAGGGCGGCACCGCCGCCATCCCCGGCCCCTTCGGCTCCGGCAAGACCGTCATGCAGCACGCCCTGGCCAAGTGGTCGGACGTGGACATCGTGATCTATATCGGCTGCGGCGAGCGCGGCAACGAGATGACCGACGTGCTGCGGGAGTTCCCCGAGCTGGTTGACCCCCGCACCGGCGAGACGCTGATGAAGCGCACGGTGCTGATCGCAAACACCTCCGATATGCCCGTGGCCGCCCGTGAGGCGTCCATTTACACCGGCATCACCATCGCCGAATACTTCCGCGACATGGGCTACGACGTGGCCGTCATCGCCGACTCCACCTCCCGCTGGGCCGAGGCCCTGCGTGAGATGTCCGGCCGTCTGGAAGAGATGCCCGGCGAGGAGGGCTACCCCGCCTATCTGGCCTCCCGTCTGGCCCAGTTCTACGAGCGGGCCGGCTCCGTCTCCTGCCTGGGGTCCGAGGAGGACCGCCGCGGCAGTTTGACCGCCGTAGGCGCCGTGTCTCCTCCCGGCGGCGACCTGTCCGAGCCCGTGTCTCAGGGCACCATGCGCATTGTCAAGGTGTTCTGGGCGCTGGATGCGTCCCTGGCCTACAAGCGCCACTTCCCCGCCATCAACTGGCTGAACTCCTATTCCCTGTATCTGGACTCCCTGAAGCCCTGGTTTGACGAGAATCTGGGCAAGGAATTCCTCCAGAACCGGGAGCAGGCCATGGGCGTGCTCCAGCAGGAGGCCAGCCTGAACGAGATCGTGCAGCTGGTGGGCAAGGATTCCCTGTCCCCCAACGACCAGCTCACTCTGGAGACCGCCCGCATGGTCCGCGAGGACTTCCTCCAGCAAAACTCCTTCGTGGACATCGATTCCTTCTCCACCTATGACCGGCAGGAGAAGCTGCTGGCCATGATCCTGGATTACGACAAGCTGTGCCGGGCCGCCATCGCCAAGGGCGCCCCTGCCGCGGACCTGTTCGTCATTCCCGCCCGTGAGCGCATCGGCCGCGCCAAGAGCGTGCCCGCCGACGAGTACGAGAAGGTGTACGCCGACATCTCCGCCGCCATGGAAAAGGAGATCGACGAGGTCGTCAGAAAGGCTGGTGAGGAGCTGTGATCCGAGAGTATAAAACCATCCAGGAGATCGCGTCCCCGCTGATGATGGTCAAAATGGTGGAAAACGTCACCTACGACGAGCTGGTGGAGGTGGAGCTGCCCGACGGCGGCATCCGCCGCGGCAAGGTGCTGGAGGTCAACGGCGACACCGCCGTGGTGCAGCTGTTTGAGTCCGCCGCCGGCATCAATCTGGCCCAGTCCAAGGTCCGCTTCCTGGGCCATCCGCTCCAGCTGGGCGTGTCCGGCGACATGCTGGGCCGGGTGTTCAATGGCATGGGCGTGCCCATCGACGGCGGCCCCGCCATTCTGGCCGAGGAGTACCGGGACATCAACGGTCTGCCCATGAACCCCGCCGCCCGGGATTACCCCGACGAGTTCATCCAGACCGGCGTCAGCACGATTGATGGCCTGAACACTCTGGTGCGTGGGCAGAAGCTGCCCATCTTCTCCGGCTCCGGCCTGCCCCACGCCAACCTGGCCGCCCAGATCGCCCGCCAGGCCAAGGTGCTGGGCGACGACGCGGGCAACTTCGCCGTGGTGTTCGCCGCCATCGGCATCACCTTCGAGGAGTCCGAGTTCTTCGTCCAGGAGTTCAAGCGCACCGGCGCCATCGACCGCACGGTGCTGTTCACCAACCTGGCCAACGACCCCGCTGTCGAGCGTATTTCCACCCCGCGTATGGCGCTCACCGCCGCCGAGTACCTGGCCTTTGAGAAGGACATGCACGTGCTGGTCATCCTCACCGACATCACCAACTACGCCGAGGCTCTGCGCGAGGTGTCCGCGGCCAAGAAAGAGGTTCCGGGCCGCCGCGGCTTCCCCGGCTACCTGTACACCGACCTGGCCACCATGTACGAGCGCGCGGGCCGTCAGCTGGGCAAGCCCGGCTCCATCACCATGATCCCCATCCTGACCATGCCCGAGGACGACAAAACCCACCCCATCCCCGACCTGACCGGGTATATCACCGAGGGCCAGATCATCCTGTCCCGGTCCCTGTACCGCCAGGGCATCAATCCCCCGGTGGACGTGCTGCCCTCCCTGTCCCGCCTGAAGGATAAGGGCATCGGCGTGGGCAAGACCCGCGAGGACCACGCCAACGTGCTCAACCAGCTCTTTGCCGCCTACTCCACCGGTAAGGACAACAAGGAGCTGATGTCCATTCTGGGCGAGGCCGCGCTGACGCCCACCGATCTGCTGTACGCCAAGTTCGCGGACGAGTTCGAGAAGCGCTACGTCAACCAGGGCTACGAGGAGAACCGGTCCATCGAAGACACCCTGGCCCTGGGCTGGGAGCTGCTGAGCATCCTGCCCACCGCCGAGCTGAAGCGCATTAAGACGGAGTATATCGAGAAGTATATGCCCAAAAAAGAGCAGTAAAGGAGGGGTTCAGTCATGGCAAACACCGTGGTAAACCCCACCCGAATGGAGCTCACCCGGCTCAAGGGCAAGCTGAAGACCGCCCAGCGCGGCCACAAGCTGCTCAAGGACAAGCGGGATGAGCTGATGAAGCAGTTCCTGGACACCGTGCGTGAGCTGCGGGCTCTGCGCACCCAGGTGGAGGAGGATCTGATGCGGGTGCACAGCTCCTTCACCGTGGCCTCCGCGCTGATGAGCGCCCAGGCCATGGAGCAGGCGCTGATGTACCCCAAGCAGTCCGTGGAGCTGACCATGACGTTCAAAAACGTCATGTCGGTGAATGTGCCGGAGTATCACTACCAGACCCGCACCGACGATACCGGCGACATCTTCCCCTACGGCTTCGCGGCCACCAGCGGCGAGCTGGACGGGGCGGTGGCCGCTTTGGGCGACGTGTTCCAGAACATGCTCAAGCTGGCTCAGACCGAGAAGGCCGCCCAGCTGATGGCGGAGGAGATCGAGAAGACCCGCCGGCGCGTCAACGCGCTGGAGTACGTGGTCATCCCGGAGACGCAGGACAACATCCGCTATATCACCATGAAGCTGGATGAGAACGACCGGTCCACCACCACCCGGCTGATGAAGGTCAAGGATATGCTGTTGGCGGAAGCTTTGGAGGAAAAGAGAGCCGAAACCGCCAGAGCCATAAAGACTTTCGGAAAATCGGGCGAGGGCACGGCAGAGGTTTAAAGGGTAGCCGTACCGTGATTTTACCGCTTCAGCGAAGGGACTAGAAAAGAAAAGATGGTACTGCCTGGGAGAGATCCTGGGTGGTACCATCTTTTTGTGTCCATGTTTCAAACCTTTTGCAATAAAATCGAAACGAATTTGACGGCGCGTGGTGTGACGTCGATTGTCTTCCTTTTAACCAAGAAGGGCGCGCCTCAAATCAATGCGCCTCCATATGCCTGATGCCTCACCCCAGGATGGCTTATCCTCACATCCTCCTCCATAAAGTTCTCAAAATTCGGCAAAAATAGACAAGGAGGAAACAAATCCAATGAGAAACTTGAAGAAGCTTCTCGCCTTGGTTCTTGCGATGGTTATGAC
>CATLHC010000074.1 GCA_949948775.1 uncultured Oscillospiraceae bacterium | reverse complement strand
CAGAAACAGCAAATCGTGAACACTCTTTTTGAGCAAGGCAGTACCTGATTTTTGTTACTCCCGCCGCCGAAAAATGACAAAATTTCTTCGGCGTTTTCTTACAATTTCAAATCGGCGTTGACAGGCCTGTTGGTTGTGGCGGCGTTCAGGATAGGGACCCTTCATTTCAGGTGCTGCTCCAGGGTGAAGACCGCCCAGCGCAGGGCGGCGGCGGTGTCCGGGTCCTGCTCCCGCTCCAGGAGCTCATAGAGCCGGGCCAGCCGCTTTCCCTCAAGGCTGCTCATGCGCGCACTCCATGTCGTAGGGCAGTAGATTTGTCTTTACCGCGATGCTTCCGTCAAGAGCGCAATCCCTTAGCGGGCAAGTGAAGCAGCTGGACGAATAGGGGCAAGGTTCAGCCCCTGTTGGATTCTTTGCGCGTTTCAGCGTTCTGGAGATAGTTGACTTTGCCCTCCCCGTAAGTCTAGCGATTTCCGAAACAGTGTGCCCGCTGGTGTACAGGCTCCACAGCTCCTCCTGGTTCGACGTCATGATGCCGAACCATTCCGGGCAAGCTCCCGCTCTCGTTCTTCGCTCATCATGCGAATGTTCACCAGGGGGGCGGACTGACCGTTGACGGTGACAATGCCCAGCACGGGATAATCCCGGCCAGCGATTTTCATAGTTTCCATGTGTTCCTCCTTGCAATTCGGGCGGGAGGCTGGTAGAATAGACCTATCAGCCTCCCTGTGGTGGTTGGTGTGGGCCTCTTGCAAGGTTGCTTCCCGGCGTTCTTGCAAGGGGCTTTTCTCATACGCTGAGAAGAAAGCGGGTGGTGGTGGTCTGGCGGCTGTACTGGCCGTAGAGGTCGGCGTGGTCGGCCTTGAAGGACTTGGAATCAAACCGGCTGCTGACTATGTTCTTCCAGGTGGCTTTCCAGCCGTCCCCCTGGAGGGCTTCCGTGCCCTGCTCGACCATTGCGGCCTTGAGCCTGTCGGTGAGGGCTTCCGCCTCTGCCTGAAGCTCCTCGATCATGGCCCGGACACCCATCAGGTCCCGGGCGGTGGCGTTCAGTTCGTTCATACTCATGGTGCGTACCTCCTATGTATTTGGGAGAGCGGGGCCGGGGGCCTTACGTCTGGTCCGATCTACGCGGCAGCGGTCGTATCCTGTCCGGCTCTTACCTGGTGTTCTTGGTTCGGCTCCCGCCTACTTCGTCCACCTTGTCGTTCTCCCTTGCTGTGATTATAATACACCATATCGCATTCGATATATCAATTGACAAACTATACAATATTGCATTCGATATATTGGTGATAATGTATATTGCATTCGATAGACAAGTGTGCTATAATAAAGCCATAATGGAGGAGGTGTCGAATTTTTCGGCGCTTCCGAATAGGAGGCGAAGTCAGTGCCAGCATCAAAAGCACAACAAAAGGCTGTTAGCAAATACATGAAAGAGAATTATGACGTTTATCAGATTAGAATGCCCAAAGGTCGTAAGGATGAAATCAGGGCCCACGCCGAGGCCCGCAGCGAGTCCGTAAACGGCTTTATCAACCGGGCCATATTGGAGGCCATGGAAAGGGACGGCGGCGATTCTGGGGCCTCTGAGGGGGCGTAGCGCATGGAAATCAGATATTCCAAAACTGCCGCAAAAGCTATCAAGGCGATGGATACGGCCACAAAAACCCGTATCCGCGCTGGAATACTCGGGCTGACACAAAAGCCGCCCGCGGGTGATATCAAGCCTATGCAGGGATATCACGACGGACGGCACCGGCTCGCGTGGGGAAGTACCGGGTCATTTACAAATTTGGACTTGAAAACAGCCTGGAAATCCTGCATATTATCGACATAGGCAGCAGAGGCGATATCTACAAGTAGGAAAGGAGCATGATGATATGGCACCGATAGCACAGCAGATTGCTGACATGGTGGATATGCTTCCAGAGACAGATCAGGCCCTTGCCTTTGAGCTGGTGAAGAAGCTCGTGCTTGCTTGGGACCCTGACTATACCAAACTGACCCCGGCTGAAAAGGCAGAGCTGGACCAAGCCGCCGCTGAGATGGAGGCTGGAGATTATGTGGCAGACAGCGCCATTGACTGGAACTAACAAAGAAGGGCCGAGGAGTGACGTCCCTGGCTCTTCTATTCAGCCCAGAAACCGCCCTTACACAGCGTTTATCCCACTCGTGGTATAATTCTCTTTTGAGCGGGCGGCACTGTCTACGGGCTTTCTGTGGCCCTCCCATTTGACGCACGAATACCCGGAGGTTGACCATAAGTTTTTGGCGCACATTTGGCGCACAAAGATGCCAGAAAGCGCCACAGGATATGAGAGCTTACAAGAAGCCACAACCCCAAAACACTTGAAATATCAACGTTTTTCGCAAGGCGTGAGAGGATACAAAAAGGGAAAATCACATCTCATAACCCGAAGGTCGTCGGTTCAAATCCGGCCCCCGCAACCAATTTCACCTAAGACGGATTTCAGTGTGCTTTGCATATTGAAATCCGTCTTAGTTTCTTTCTGAACAACGTCGATCCGTTCGATAAAGCAGGTGTACCGCTTTTTCGTTCGCGGTGGCCTTGAGCACTTCCAGCCATGCCTTGATTTGCTCCACGGTGAAATCCGTCGGCGGCGTGGTCTGCTGGAGCTGGGTGATCTCTGCCTTGATGGTCTGCATCTGCTCCCCAATGTCAGCCACCACCTCAGCGGGCAGGACCCCGGTGGACAGATTTTTCACGAGGGCGTCATACTCCCCCTGCTTATCCTTGATCCTGCGCTGGAGCGCCCGGTTGAAGTCCGCTACCCGGTCCCGCTACCCGGCCTGGTACTTACGCAGGGCTGCGGCTATCTTGTCCTGATTTTCCGGGGAAAGCAGAGCCCGGGCCTGCGGCCTGACCAAGACGGCCTATCTGCGCCGCCTGCTCTTAGGCCCGATGGGGATATGCACCATAGAGGCGACCTGCGGGGCCACCTTGTGCATGGTATTGGTGCAGATCAGGAGAAACTCCGCTCCGGCGGCCTCCAACCCCTGCGCGGCCCTGCCCAGAATATCGCCGCTCTTTTCCCAGTCGCCGTTGGACTGGCACCGCTCGATTTCGTCAAATTCCACGCTATAGAGAACAATTTTTGTAGAATGGAGCCCGCCAAGCCTGTTTTTCGCTTTCTCGTTGATGATTCTGTAATAGGGGATCGTGCTCTCCCAGCTCATTCCTCCAATCAAGCCAATCGTTTTTATCCAAACACCTCCATAGTTCGATTGGTGGTTTCATCATATCACAGGCACAGCATTTGACACAAAGACTCAAAAAGACAAGCTGCTTCGATTTCTTTTGAGGCGGCGGTGTGTTATAATGGTAATGTCAATGATTGGAGGCAATGCACATGACAGAATTGGAAGCGATCCGGGCGCGGCACAGCGTCCGGCAGTATTTGAACAAGCCCCTGAAGCCCGACGAGCTGACGGCACTCCGGGCGGAGGTGGATGCCTGTAACAAGGAGAGCGGGCTCCACATCCAAATGGTCACCAATGAACCCAAAGCCTTTGAGGGGACCATGGCCCGGTACGGCAAATTTAGCGAGGTGCAGAACTATTTCGCCCTGGTGGGCAAGGCCGGGCCGGATCTGCAGGAGAAATGTGGTTATTGGGGCGAACGGCTGGTGCTGAAGGCTCAGATGATGGGGCTGAACACCTGCTGGGTGGCGCTGACCTTTACCAAGGTGAAGTCGGCGTACACCCTGGGCGACGGGGAGAAGCTGGCCGCCGTCATCGCCCTGGGGCATGGCACCACCCAGGGCGTCCCCCACAAGTCCAAGCCCATGGAGGAAGTTGCCAGGGTGGAGGGTCCCATGCCCGACTGGTTCCAGGCCGGGATGGAGGCGGTCCTGCTGGCCCCCACGGCGGTAAACCAGCAGAAGTTCCTGTTCACGCTGGAGGAGGACGGCAGGGTGTCCGCCCAGCCAGGCCACGCCTTCTATGTAAAGATGGACCTGGGCATCGCTAAATACCACTTTGAGGTGGGCGCCGGGAAAGAAAATTTTCAATGGAAATAGGGGGATGGACCAATGAAATTTGACGTCAGCAAATTGGAGTGGCTCCGGGCGCCGGAGCGGTATGCGGTGGAGGACGGGAGGATTGAGATCACCACCATGCCAAGTACCGATCTGTGGCAGCGGACCTATTACCACTTCCGCAACGACAACGCCCCGGTACTTCAGATGGAGACGGAGGAAAAGTTCTTTTCCTTCGTGGTCAAGACCGACTTCACCGGCGCACACCACCGCTTCGACCAGTGCGGTATTGTGATGTATCTGAACAGCGAAAACTGGCTCAAGGGCTCAGTGGAGTACGAGAATGAGGAGTTTCAGCATTTGGGCAGCGTGGTCACAAATCACGGCTATTCAGACTGGGCCACCACCGCGATCTCCACCCAAGTGAAAACCATGTGGTATCGGTTCAGCCGCAGGGAGGACGATTACTGCATTGAGTGTTCCCAGGACGGAGAGCACTTCACCCAGATGCGGGTGAGCCATATGTGGGAGGGTGGGGGCCGGATCAGGTTCGGCATCTATGCCTGCAGCCCAGAGAACTCGTCCTTCACGGCGGTGTTCACCGAAATGGAGGTCACCGAGTGCAAGTGGCTGGCCCACGACGGACAGGCGCCAGATGAAGAATAGCGGAAACGATACATTTTGGGGGCAGGCTTACTCAAGCCTGCCCCAGCCTGTCGAAAAGCGGCCTGCCTGGGAAATATCCAGGTAGGCCGCAAAGCAAAGAAGATACGCGTTTTTCCGGCCCCTTTTATCGAAGGTTAAAAACCCACCCAGCTATTCTCTACTCCCCTGCGGAGCAGGCTCTTGCTTCTCCGGCGGAAATCCGATATACTGAATGCCAATAAATCACAGAAAGGCTGAATCAAATGAACGACATTCTGAGCGCCCCCTTCCTGACGGAAATGGTCCGCACCACCGCCAATATGTACGCTCACGGCTGGGACGAGCGCAATGGCGGCAACATCAGCTGGATGCTGGACGAGTCCGAGCTTTCCCCGTATCTGGACGTGAACGCTGTGGTCCGGGACCTCCCCACCGGCTTTGAGGCCCCCAGCTTGGACGGGAGGTATTTCCTGGTCACCGGCACAGGCAAGTATTTCAAAAATGTGGCCCACGACCCCGCCAAAAACCTGGGCCTGCTCCGCCTTGCCGACGGCGGCAGAAACGCCCGGCTGCTCTGGGGCCTGACCGATGGCGGCAAAGTTACCTCCGAATTCCCCGCCCACATGATGAGCCACGCCGCCCGGCTGGCCGTGGACCCGTTAAGCCGGGTGGTGCTGCATTGCCACCCCTCCAACCTGCTGGCCATGACCTACGTCCATGACCTGGACGAGCGGGCCTTTACCCGCACCCTATGGCAGATGTGCACCGAGTGCATCATGGTCTTTCCCGACGGGGTCAATGTGCTGCCCTGGATGCTGTGCGGCACCAACGAGATCGGCCAGGCCACCGCGGAAAAGATGAAAACTGCGCGGCTAGTGGTATGGGCCCAGCACGGCATCTACGGCGCGGGCCGGGATCTGGACGAAACCTTCGGACTCATCGAAACGGCCGAAAAGGCGGCGGAAATCTACCTGAAGATCGCCCATCTGCCACGGCTGGCCACCATCACCGACGACCAGCTGCGGCAGATCGCGGACCATCTGCGCTTGATCCCCCGGGACGGCTGGCTCGACTGACCGCGACGGACTTCCGCACACATTTTTCCGGCCGGCCGTTGACACTTTCGTCCCGCCGCCGTATAATGAAAATATCAGAATCGGCCACATTGCGGGCGGAAGGCGGCGAAAACCACATGGGTATGAGCACCTGGGAATACATCCTGCGCCTCGCGCTGTCCGCCCTGTTCGGCGGATTCATCGGCCTGGAGCGGGAGCTGCGTCTGAAGGGCGCGGGCATCCGCACCCATCTCATCGTCTCCTTCGCCTCCTGCATGATGACGCTGGTGTCCAAATACGGCTTCGCCGACCTGCTGGACAACGCCGCCGTCAAGCTGGACCCCAGCCGAATCGCCGCCGGGCTGGTCACCGCCATCGGCTTTCTGGGCGCGGGCGCCATCTCCGCCAACAGGCGAAACCTCACCGGCATGACCACCGCCGCCGGACTGTGGGCCACGGTGGGCATCGGCATGGCCACGGGGGCGGGCATGTATGCCATCAGCACCTTCGGCGCGGTATTCATCGTGGCCATCCAGGCCATCCTCTACCACGACCACGCCCTGCGCATCACCGCCGTGCTCCAAATCCGGCTCCAGGACAGCCCCGAGGCGCTTGACCGCCTTCAGCGCGAGATGGCCGGACTGGGGCTGAAGCCCTGCTCCACCAGGTACGAGCGCCTGGACGGGCTGCTGGACATTGAATATCAGCTGGACCACCTCCCCTGCCCCAGCCATGAGCTGGGCGCGCTGCTCACCCCGCTGATGGAACAGCCGTACATCAAGTCCCTCCTCTGGCAATAAATACAACCGGCCCCGCAAAGCAAAGCTTCGCGGGGCCGGTTCTTTTTATGCCAGCCGGTCAGAGCAGGGCCGCCACACCTTGGAACAGCCCCACCACCAGGCAGGCCAGCACCAGCATCAGCAGCGCCCATTTCAGCACCGCCGAGAGCAGCTTGCTGTCCTGTCCCGTCAGCCCCACGGCAGCCGCCGCGGTGGCGATACACTGGGGGGACAAAATTTTCCCAATGCCCGCCCCGGTGGAATTGGCCGCCGCCAGCCAGAGCTGGGACGCGCCGATGGCGCCGGCGGCCTCGGTCTGGAGGCGGCCCAGCAGCACCTCGGTGTTGGTACCGCTGCCGGTGACAAAGGCGCCGATGGCGGCGATGACCGGGGCGAAGAAGGGATAGAACCGCCCGGTGATGGTGACAAATAGCGCCGCCATGTCGGAGATCATGCCGGAATAGGTCATAATCTTGGCTACGGCCAGCACAGACATGATGGTGACGATGGTCTTACTCATCTGCTTCAGCGTGGCCGTCAGGGTGTCCCACATGACCCTGCCCCCCGCCTTCTGGACGCAGCCGCCGACAACGGCGGCGATGAAAATGAGCACGCCGGGGGTGTTCACCCAGCTGAAGGAAGTCATTCCCGCGCCCTCCGCCGTGGAGATTTTAAAGGAGCTGGAAAAGGCGGACAGGAATCCATTCACCGGCGGCACCAGCTTGGAGGTGAGCAGAAGCAGGACAAAGATCAGGACGAAGGGCAGGCAGGCGGTGAGGGGCGGCATGTCCTTTCCGCCGCCCTGGGCAGGCTGGGCGGGCGCGCCCATGTCATACTCCGGGGGGGCGCTCTTCCCCCCGCGCAGCCGCACCAGCGCCAGGGTGACCGCCAGGGAGACCACGCTGCCCACAATGACCGCCAGCTCAGGCCCCAGGAATTTCGCCACCAGCAGCTGGGGCAGAACGAAGGATACGCCGGAGGCCAGCGTCAGGCCGGTCACCCCTTTCAGCGCCCTCATTCCCCCGCCCCCGGCGACCACCATCAGGAAGGGCATGAGGATCATGAAGGGCAGCATCTGCATCACCGTCACAAAGGCCAGGGGCAGCGGGTCCAGCCCGGTGACATTGGCCAGAGTGACAGTGGGTATGCCCACCGAGCCGAAGGCGGTGGGAAACGCGTTGGCCAGCATGCACACCAGGCAGGCCGTCACCGGCTCCATACCCATGACCACCAGCATGCTGGCCGGGATGGCGATGGCGGTGCCAAAGCCGGCCATACCCTCCAGGAAGCCGCCGAAGCACCAGCCGATGAGCAGGATAATGACCCGCTTATCCCGGGACACTCCCGCCAGCATCCGTTTGATCACGTCCATGGCCCCGGTACGCAGGGACAGGTTGTAGGTGTAGATGGCCGCGATGATGACCAGAATGATGGGCCAGAGCGCGGCGGCAAAACCCTCCAGCGCCGAGGTGGCGCAGTCCACCGCAGGCATCCGCCACAGGGTCAGCGCCAACACGGCGGCAACGGCCAGCGCGGCCAGGCAGGCCTTGTGTCCGGGCAGCTTCAGCACCGCCAGGGCCACGATGAGCCAAACGATGGGCAGCAGGGTAAGAACGGATTTCAGCATGGAAATCAGGCCTCCTTTTCGAATCGCTCCCATTAGCGGCGCATTCCCTCCAAAATTGGTTCTACCCCAATTTGTGGAAATTATTCCGCACAGCGGGATGGAATCCATTCTGTGCGGAAGGTCAGCCCCAGCTCTGGATGGGATTTTTCTGCTTTTATTATAGACCACTTCGTCAAAATGTCCATTATAATTTTAGCAAAAAATAATTTTTGGTTAAAATACAATAAAATCGGGCTGGATTTTTGTGGGAATGAGAGAAATCAAAAAAGGGGCTTGTAATTCCCGGGAAATGTGTTAAGCTGGAGTTACAGTATAAATTGGTCGAACCAAAATCGCGGCCTTTCGCGGCTGTTCAAGATTGGCTCCACCAATCGGCAAACCCCTTTGGCATGACCGCAATCTTACGGGAGGTGTTGTAGCAATGGCCCTTACCATTCCCTTCGGCAAAGCCGGAATGGAACTCCACGCCGACTTGGCCGGAGCTGAGATTCTGGAGTCCCGTATCGGCGAGCTGGCCGCCGACCGCTCGGAGGATGAGCTGGTCCGCGCCGCCATGGCCGCGCCCATCGGCTCCGCCCCGCTCCACCAGCTGGCGGCGGGCAAAAAGACCTGTACCATCATCATCAGCGACCACACCCGGCCCGTCCCCAGCAAGCATATCATTCCCTTTATGCTGGAGGAGCTGCGCCGGGGCAGTCCGGACATCCAGATCACCCTGCTGGTGGCCACCGGCTTCCACCGCCCCACCAGCACCGAGGAGCTGGTGGGCAAGCTGGGCCGGGATATCGTGGAGGGTGAGCGCATCGTCATCCACGACAGCCGGGACGCCGCCTCCAACGTAAAGATCGGCGTGCTGCCCTCCGGCGCGGACTGCGTCATCGACCGGCTGGCGGTGGAGACCGACCTGCTGGTGGCCGAGGGCTTTATCGAGCCTCACTTTTTCGCGGGCTTCTCCGGCGGGCGCAAGAGCGTGCTGCCCGGCGTGTGCGACCAGGTGACGGTGCTGGGCAACCACTGCTCCAAGTTCATCGCCTCCCCCTATGCCCGCACCGGCGTGCTGGACGGCAACCCGCTCCACGAGGATATGCTGGCGGCGGCGAAGCTGGCCAAGCTGGCCTACATCGTCAACGTGGTCATTGACGAGGACAAGAAGGTCGCCGCCGCTTTCGCGGGCGACCCGGTGGAGGCCCACCGGAAGGGCTGCAACCTGTTGCTGGGCTACTGCCAGGTGAAGCCGGAGAAAAAGGGAGATATCGTCATCTCCAGCAATGGCGGCTACCCCCTGGACCAGAACATCTACCAGAGCGTCAAGGGGCTGACCGCCGCCGAGGCCGCAGCCGCGGAGGGCGCGGTGCTCATCATGGTCAGCTCCTGCTCCGACGGGCACGGCGGGGAGAGCTTTTACAAGGCCCTCCACGAGTGCGAGTCCCCCGAGGCGCTGACGGAGCAGATTTTGGCCACCCCCCAGGACAAGACCCTCCCCGACCAGTGGGAGTTCCAGATCCTGGCCCGGGTGCTGTGCAAGCACCATGTGATCTACGTCACCGACCCCGCACAGCGCTCTACCATCGAGGACATGAAGATGGAGTGGGCGCCCAACGTGGACGAGGCCCTGGACCGGGCGCGGAAGACTAAGGGCGCAAATGCCCATCTGGTGGTCATTCCCAACGGCATTTCCGTCATGGTCAGAGAGTAAACCGCCATTTTCTCCGAAAAACTGTATCTGTTGAAATAAAAAAGGAGGCTCCCCCATGTCACAGTACAATCAAGTCACCCCTGAGATCATCGCCCAGTTGCAAGCCGCCGCCCCCGGCCATGTGGTGGTGGGTGAAGACGTCAACCCCGACTACGCCGGGGATGAAATGCCCATCTACGGCACCCGGATGCCCGAGGTGTCCATCGACGCCACCAGCACCGAGGAGATCGCCGCCGTGGTGAAGATCTGCTACGACAACAACATCCCCGTCACCACCCGCGGCGCCGGCACCGGCCTTGTGGGCGGCTGCACCCCCATCTGCGGCGGCGTGGTCATCTGCACCATGAAGATGAACAAGATCCTCAACTACGACCTGGAGAACTTCGCCGTCACCGTCCAGCCCGGCGTGCTGCTCCAGCAGCTGGCGGACGACGCGCTGACCCACGGCTGCATGTATCCCCCCGATCCCGGCGAGAAGATGGCCACCTTGGGCGGCAACGTGGCCACCAACGCCGGCGGCATGCGGGCGGTCAAGTACGGCGCCACCCGCGACTACGTCAAGGCCATGACCGTAGTGCTGCCCACCGGCGAGATCACCCACTTCGGCGCCACCGTGTCCAAGACCTCCTCCGGCTACAGCATGACCAACCTGATCTGCGGCTCCGAGGGCACTCTGGCCATCATCACCGAGCTGACCCTGAAGCTCATCCCCGCCCCCAAGGCTACCGTCAGCCTAATGGCCCCCTTCGAGGACCTGAACGCCTGCATCTCCACCGTGCCCAAGGTGTTCATGAACCACCTGAAGCCCCAGGCCCTGGAGTTCTTCGAGAAGGAGATCCTTATCTCCTCCGAGGAGTACCTGGGCAAGCAGGTGTTCCCCCGGAAAATCGACGGCGTGGAGGCCGGCGCCTACCTGCTGATGACCTTCGACGGCGACAGCATGGACGAGCTGGACCCCCTGGTGGAGAAGGCCGCCGAGATGCTGGTGGAGGAGGGCGCGCTGGATGTGCTGGTGGCGGACACCGCCCCTAAGCTGAAGGACACCTGGGCCGCCCGCTCCTCCTTCCTGGAGGGCATCGAGGAGCAGACCAAGCTGCTGGACGAGTGCGACGTGGTGGTGCCCGTGAACAAGATCGCCGAGTACGTGGCGTACGTGGCCGCCGAGGGCGGGAAGTACGACTTTGAGGTGAAGTATTTCGGCCACGCCGGCGACGGCAACCTGCACATCTACACCTGTTCCAACGATATGGAGAAGGACGAGTTTGAGAAGCAGGTGGAGCAGTTCTTCACCAGCATCTACGCCAAGACCGTGGAGCTGGGCGGCCAGATCTCCGGTGAGCACGGTATCGGGCTGGGCAAGGTGAAGTTCCTGGCCCAGGCGGTGGGCCCGGTGAACATGGCCTTGATGCAGGGGATCAAGAAGGTGTTCGACCCCAAGGGCATCCTCAACCCCGGCAAGGTGTGCATGACGCTTTGATGGGTTCGCACCCTTTATCATATTTCCCCAAAACGGATTGGCGGCAGGTTGGATACCCTGCCGCCAATTCGTTTTTGAACTTATAAAGTAAGAGGCGTCTTATTTTTCTGTTTCTGGGAAAAGCGCTTGTACACGGCCCAAAAAAATGTTATGATATTAACAATTAGGCAGAAGGAGCGCTTTCCCAATGGCAGAAAAGAACGAGAGGGCCTACGAAAAGGTCATTGAGCACATCAAAAATGAGATCTGGCAGGGCACGCTGAAGCGGGGCGAGCGCCTCCCTCCCGAGCGGGAGCTGGCCGAGGCCCTGGGCGTCAGCCGCAACTCCGTGCGGGAGGCTATCCGCACCTTGGGGCTGCTGGGCTTTGTGTCCAGCACCCAGGGAGCGGGCAACTTCGTCACCTGCGACATTGAGCAAAACCTGCGGGAGAGCCTGCGCATGATGGTACTGCTGGGGGAGACCAACTACCTCCAGATCAGCCAGCTGCGCTGCGGGCTGGAGAGCGAAAACGCCCGGCTGGCCGCCCAGCGCATCCCACCCAGGCAGATAGCGCGGCTGCGGGAGCTGGCCCGGCTGATGCGGGAGGAGCCGGACCCGCAGAAGGCGTCCCGCTATGACCAGGAATTCCACAGTCTGCTGTGCGACGCGGCGGGAAACCGCCTCATCAAAGCGCTGTTCAGCGCCATGCTGTCCACCATCAACGACTTTATCAGCACCCTGTATGTGCGCATCGTGGAGGACCC
>CATLHC010000073.1 GCA_949948775.1 uncultured Oscillospiraceae bacterium | reverse complement strand
TCCTGGCGACTCTCTTCAACTTCCACCAGCCCCCCCTGGTGGCGGTGCAGCTGCTATGGCTGAATCTGGTGACAGACTCCCTCCCCGCCCTGGCCCTGGGCATGGAGCCGGTGGAGCCCTCCGTCAGGGAGGAGAAGCCCCGCTCCGCCGCGGAGCCCCTGTTCACCAGGCAGTTTTCCATCCGCCTGGCCTGGCAGGGGCTGATGGTGGGCCTGCTCACCCTGGGGGCCTACTGGCTGGGGGAGTACGTGCTCAGCGACCCCACCCTGGCCGACGCCACCGCCAACACCATGGCCTTCGCCACCCTCACCTTCTGTCAGCTCTTCCACGCCTTTGACGTGCGCAGCGAGCACCAGTCCATCGCCCACATCGGGCTGACCTCCAATCCCGCCATGAACAAGGCGTTTTTGGTGGGCATGGTTCTCCAGCTTTCGGTGCTGCTGATCCCCCCGCTGCAGGCGGTGTTCCAGGTGTGTACGCTCAGTCCCGTGGAGTGGCTGGTGGTGCTGGCGCTGTCCCTCACCCCGCTGGTCATCTGCGAAATCGAAAAAGCACTGCGGCGGTCTAAGTGACCTTGCCGTAAAAATTTGAGAAAACAGACGAAACCCGCCGTTTGCCTGTTGCAATTTTGGTCCCACCTGTTTATAATGAATGTTAGTTAGAATTCTAACAATGTCAGAATTCTAACAAACAGAGGCTCAACAAAATTTTGATTTGGAGGTCGATACCCATGAAAGATCTATATGTGGTCAGCTGCTGCCGTACTGCGGTGGGCTCCTTTGGCGGAAGCCTGAAGGACACCCCCGCCACCGACCTGGGCGCCGTTGTGGTGAAGGAGGCCCTGAACCGGGCCAACGTGAAGCCCGAGCAGGTGGACGAGGTCATGTTCGGCTGCATCCTGACCGCCGCCCAGGGCCAGAACCCCGCCCGCCAGGTAGCCATCAAGGCCGGTATCCCCTACAGCGTCCCCGCCTACACCGTGGGCATGGTGTGCGGCTCCGGCATGAAGTCCGTCATCGAGGCGGGCCGGGCCATCCGCTCCGGCGACGCGGAGATCGTGGTGTGCGGCGGCACCGAGAACATGAGCGCGGCCCCCTTCGCCTCCATGGACGCCCGCTGGGGCGCCCGCATGGGCGATAAGAAGCTGGTGGACACCATGATTAAGGACGGGTTGTGGGACGCCTACAACAACTACCACATGGGCACCACCGCCGAGAACATCTGCGACATCTGGGGCATTACCCGCGAGGAGCTGGACGCCTTTGCCGCCAGCTCTCAGCAGAAGACCGAGGCCGCCCAGAAGGCCGGCAAGTTTGATGACGAGATCGTCCCCGTGATGATCAAGAAGAAGAAGGAAATGGTGGAGTTCAAGGTGGATGAGTTCCCCAAGGCGGGCGTCACCGCCGAGGGCATCGCCAAGCTGCGCGGCGCGTTCCCCGTGGGTCCCGAGGGCGTTGAGGACGAGGTGGTCCACACCTTCGAGCTCACCCAGGTCCACGAGGCCGACACCCGCAAGCACGTCCAGCGCGTCACCGCCGCCAACGCCTCCGGCATCAACGACGGCGCGGCCGCCATCGTCCTGGCCTCCGGCGAGGCCGTGGAGAAGTACGGCCTGAAGCCCATGGCCAAGCTGGTCAGCTGGGGCCACGGCGGCGTGGACCCCAAGATCATGGGCGTGGGCCCCGTGCCCGCCTCCCGCGACGCCATGGCCAAGGCCGGCCTGACCATCAAGGATATGGACCTGGTGGAGGCCAACGAGGCGTTCGCCGCCCAGTCCATCGCCGTGGCCCGTGAGCTGGACTTCGACATGAGCAAGGTCAACGTCAACGGCGGCGCCATCTCCATCGGCCACCCCGTGGGCGCTTCCGGCGCCCGGATTATCGTCACCCTGCTCCACGAGATGCAGAAGCGGCCCGAGGCCAAGAAGGGCCTGGCCACCCTGTGCATCGGCGGCGGCATGGGCGTTGCCACCATCTTCGAGAAGTGCTGATTTTTGGGGTCTGACATGGATTATCAGGCACTTTACAAAGAGAAGCTCACCACCGCCGAGGAGGCGGTGAAGGCGGTCAAGTCCGGCGACTGGGTGGACTACGGCTGGTGCACCAACCACCCCGTGGCTCTGGACGCGGCCTTGGCGGCCCGCAAGGATGAGCTGTTTGACGTGAAGGTCCGGGGCGGCGTCACCATGTGGATGCCCGAGATCTGCAAGGCGGAGGACGCGGGCGAGCACTTCACCTGGAACGCCTGGCACTGCTCCGGCGTGGACCGCAAGATCATGGCCAAGGGCATGGGGTTCTTCGCCCCCATCCGCTACTCCGAGCTGCCCCGGTACTACCGGGACAACGTGGACGTGGACGTGGCCATGCTCCAGGTCACCCCCATGGACGCCCACGGCAACTTCAGCTTTGCCCTGGCCTCCTCCCACCTGGCGGATATGCTGGACAAGGCCAAGACCATCATCGTCGAGGTCAACCAGAATATGCCCTGGGTGTACGGGCTGACCGGGTGTGAGATCAACGTCAAAGATGTCGACTATGTGGTGGAGGGCGAAAACCCCGCCATCGCCCAGCTGGGCGGAGGCGGCGAGCCTTCCGAGGTGGACAAGGCGGTGGCCAACCTCATTGTCCCCGAGATTCCCAACGGGGCCTGTCTCCAGCTGGGCATTGGCGGTATGCCCAACGCCGTGGGCTCCATGATCGCCCAGTCTGATTTGAAGGACCTGGGCGTCCACACCGAGATGTATGTGGACGGCTTCGTGGATATCGCCCTGGCGGGCAAGATCACCGGCAAGCGGAAGAATTTGGACAAGGGCCGTCAGGTGTACGCCTTCGCGGCGGGCACCCAGAAGCTCTATGACTACGTGAACCGCAATCCGGACGTGATGGCCGCCCCAGTGGACTACACCAACGATGTGCGGGTGCTGGCCCAGCTGGACAACTTCATCTCCATCAACAACGCCATCGACCTGGACCTGTTTGGACAGGTCAACGCGGAGTCGGCGGGGCTGAAGCACATCTCCGGCACGGGCGGACAGCTTGACTTCGTCATGGGCGCTTATCTGTCCAACGGCGGCAAGAGCTTTATCTGCCTGTCCTCCACCGTGAAGGGCAAGGACGGCTCGGTCAAGAGCCGCATCGTCCCCACCCTGACTCGCGGCTCCATCGCCACCGATCCCCGGTCCTGCGTGCAGTACCTGGTGACGGAATACGGCATGGTGAACCTGAAGGGCCTGTCCACCTGGGAGCGTGCGGCGGGCATCATCAACATCGCCCACCCGGACTTCCGGGACGACCTGATTGCCGAAGCCGGTAAAATGGGCATCTGGCGCAGCAGCAACAAACGGTAATACATACCTGACCGCAAAAAAAGCCCGCACGGCGCGAACCGTGCGGGCTTTCCTTTTACCCTTTTGCCTTGACCACGGGAATCCACACCTCAAACCTGGTACAGCCGGGGCCCAGGTAGACCTCCACGTCCGGCCCCTCGGCGTACTCATAGCCCGAGGTGGGCAGCCACTCGGTGACCACCCGGCGCTCCAGCGCCTGGACGGCGGCGGCGCTGTCCCCCTGTCCGGGGAACACGGCCCAGGTGAAGGCGGGGACGGTGTACTCCTCCAGCCCCTCCCCTGCCGGGGCGGAGGAGGCCGCGGCGATGTAGTACCGGGAGCTGTCCAGGCCGTCGCACACCCCCAGCAGTCCTTTCGGTTCCCCGTCCATCAGCGCCGCCAGCCGGGGGATGGTGCCGTCCACCGCCGCCCGGCCCCACAGCTGGGGCACGTTTTGAAAGTTCTCCTCCATGTCTTTTCCCAGGGGCGCGGACACGCCCACAATGCGGAACGCATCCCGTTTCTCAATACGATACTCCATTTCTTCCACTCCTTGTACTGTGATGGCGAAGCGCAGGGGCGGATAGCTCTTCAGCGCCGCGCCCGGCGTCTTGGCTGCCGAGGGCGGCAGGCCGTGGACCGCCTGAAACGCCCGGTTGAAGGCGGTGGGCGAGCTGTAGCCATATTTCAGGGCCGTATCCACGATTTTCTCCCCGCCCTGCAGGTCCGCCGCGGCCCGGGACATCCTCCGGCGGCGGATGTACTCCGACAGCGGCACCCCCGCCAGCAGGGAAAACATCCGCTGGAAGTGGTAGGGGGAACAGCAGGCGATTTTCGCCGCTTCCCCCAGGTCAGGGTCCTCCAAATGCCCTTCCAGGTATTCCACGGCCCGGTTAAAACGGTCGATCCATTCCATATGCCTCGCTCCTTTTCTGTTGCGCAACTGGGTATAGTATACTCCATCGTCCCGCCCCTGTCCTCTCTTTTTTGAAACAAAAATAGAGAGCCAAGGGCGTTACTTTCTGCTCGTGCAGAAAGTAACCAAAGACACGCTTAGGGGGAAATCCGCCGGTTCGACTTCGGGAGCGAAGGGCGCTCCCTCGCTCACAGGCGGCTCTCCCCCTAAGGACCCCCTGTTTACGGGGGAGCCCGGTACGGAGGCTTTTGATGGCTTTCCGGCGCGTGCGGCCTTCGACGCTGGTGCTCCTAGTGGTGCTGCCGCTTGTATCTAGACACTGAAAATGCTGCGCCTAACCATCTGCGCCTCCGGGGCGGACTGCTTGGCTCCGGCGCTTTTTATTGAAACCAAATCAGCCGTTTCTGTGTTATGATAGGTGAAAAGCGTTTTTCAACTTTGATTCTGGGGGTGAAACCCTTTTGACGGAAGAGCAATTGGCCAAATCCCTGCGGCGGGGCGACCTGTCCGCCCTGGAGGAGCTGATGGACCGTTACACGCCCTACGTCTCCTCGGTGGTCTCCCGCATTCTCCGGGGCCGTAAAGCCGACGTGGAGGAGCTGACGGCAGATGTATTCTTAGCCGCCTGGGACAGCCGGGACAAGCTGCGCCCCGGCCAGGTCAAGGGCTGGCTGGGGGCTGTGGCCCGGAACCGGGCCTTCAACCTGCTCCGGGCGGATCACGAAAACCTGCCTCTGGAGGAGGACGTATTGCTCCTGGAGACGGACGGCCCCGACCGGGAGCTGGACCGCAAAGAGACCGCCCGCGTGGTCAACGCGGCCCTTTCCCGGCTGGACAAACCCCAGCGGGAGCTGTTCGTCCGGCACTACTATTACGGCCAGACCGTCCAGGAGGCGGCGCTGGCCATGGGGCTGAACCTGTCCACCGCCAAGACCTGGCTGCGCCGGGGGCGGGAGACGCTGAAAACCATTCTGGAAAAGGAGGGCTATGGACATGAAACGGCTGGAAATCTCCAGGCTGATGGATGAATATGTGGACAACGAGTTTTTCCCCCAGGGCGGGGAAACCGCCGACGCCCAGACGGTGAAGGACCGGGTGCTGGCAAAAGCGGTCCCAGCAAAAAAGCGGCGCAGGCCGCTGAAAATGGCGCTGCTGGCGGCGGCGCTGGCGGTGGTGGGAGTGCTGTGCATTGCGGCGGCCGGACCGCTCACCCAGCTATACCGCATGGTTTCCGGTGGTTCCATGCTCGTTCAAACTGACCCCACAGGCCAGCATTACCTCCATATCAGCTGGGAAGACGTCAGCACCCCCATTGTGTTGGAGGATGGCCGGCTGTGGCTGGTGCTGGAGGATGAGCGCACCGACGTCACCGACCTCATTGACGAGAACACGCCCTATATTGTGGCGGGCGAGGACCCGGACTCCGGTTTGAAAAACTACCTGATCGTAGGCGGTACGCCGGAGGATTACGGCTGGCAGATCTGGACGGAGATGCCCCTTGGCGGCTACAGCGGCGGCGGCTGGAACACCTGCACAACCTATTACGATGTGGACGGCAAGCTGATCGAATATCACGTATGGAACGCGGAAAACCACTCTATTGACGGCGAGCCTCTCCCCAGCGATCTTGTCCCTGATACGGTCGTCGTCAACAAGCCCTGGTACGATGCCGCCGACGCCCAACTCGGCCTTTGGGACTGACCTCTTTCTTTTTTCCCTGACCTATGATAAAATGGACTCCCCCAGGCGGGGAGTCCATTTTCATTTCTTCCCCGCTCATTCCCGGCGTCACTGTCTAAAAGTTTCTTTTTTCTTTTCAAAGAAAAAAGGAAGGCCCTAAAGGAACAGGAAGGAGCACCGCCCATGATCCACGAGGACTATATGCATCAGGCCCTGGACCTGGCCCGAACATGCGTCCCGGACGGCGACGTTCCAGTGGGCTGTGTCATTGCCGCCCCGGACGGGAGCGTCATCGGCCGGGGCCGCAACCGCCGGGAGGAGCTGGGCCGCGCCACCGCCCACGCCGAAATCGAGGCCATCAATGAGGCCTGCGCCGCCCTGGGGTCCTGGCGGCTCACGGGCTGCACCCTGTACGTCACTCTGGAGCCCTGCCCCATGTGCGCCGGGGCCATCATCAACGCCCGGATCGGCACGGTGCGCTACGGGGCGAAAGAGGACAAGTCCGGCTGCTGCGGCTCGGTGCTCAATCTGTTCGAGGAGCGCTTCAACCACCGCCCCCGGGTGTACGGCGGCCTGCTGGAGCGGGAATGTCGCGCCCTTTTAGAGCAATTTTTCCAAGATTTGCGGGAAATTTAACACAACTGTAATACTTTCTTGTGAACTTTCGCAACATCTCGGCGGTACCCTAATACTTGCAAGAGACGACTTTTCTTTTTCATTCTATCCTCCATCCTCATTTCAAAAGAAAGCCGGGGCCGCAAGGCCCCGGTTCTCTTTTGTCTCCTGAGCGGATCACACCCTGCGCGGCGCTTCAGCAGAACTCGATCCGGCCCGCCTCCATGGACCTGATCCGCGCCAAGGACTCCACCCGCACTCCTTTCTGGCGGATGCGCTCTCCGCCGGGCTGGAATGCCTTCTCAACGGCGATCCCCGCACCCACCACGACGGCTCCGGCCTGCTCCGCCAGCGCGATCAGTCCCTCCAGCGCCGCGCCGTTGGCCAGAAAGTCGTCGATGAGCAGCAGCCGGTCGGTGGGCAGCAAAAACCGCTTGGACACGATGACCGTGCTCACCCCGCCGTGGGTGAACGAGGGTACCTCCACTTTGTACACGTCTCCGGCAATATTCTTTGTGCGGCTTTTTTTGGCAAATACCACCGGCACTCCAAATTCCTGCGCCGCGATGCAGGCGATGCCGATGCCCGACGCCTCGATGGTCAGGACTTTATTGACCCCCTCCCCGGCAAAAAGCCGCGCCCACTCTTTCCCCATGGCGGCGAACAGCCCGACGTCCATCTGGTGGTTCAAAAAGGCGTCCACCTTCAGCACGTCTCCGTTCTCCACAATGCCTTCCCGGCGGATGCGCTCTTCCAATTCCCGCATGGCTCCCTCTCTCCCTTCCTTTCATTCTTTTATTCTACCAAAATCTCCGTCACTTTTCCACCGTTTTCTTAAAATCCCCTCTTGCTCTTCTCCCGTTTTTTTGGTACAATATGCCCGGCTTTACGGCGGAGGCGCCCTGTTGATCCCGGGCGCGGTTTCTTGGCGAAGGCGGGGCCGTTCGCGGAGCTTTTGTGTTTCACGTGAAACATTGCGGGGCGCGTCTAGGAAAAGAGGTCCTTTATTATGCGTGTCAAGGAGACGGTGCGCGATTACCTTCTTCTCACCCTGGGTACTTTTCTGGTGGCGGCGGGGGTGTACTTTTTCAAGTTCCCCAACCACTTCAACACCGGCGGCGTCACCGGCCTGGCGGTCATCCTGAACGCGGTGGTCCCGGCGGTCAGCTCGTCTACCTTTGCCTCCGTGATCAACCTGGCCTTTTTGGTGCTGGGCTTTACGGCGCTGGACCGCAGCTTCGGCGTGCGCACGGTATATTGCTCCCTGTTGTTTTCCGCCATGCTGTCCGGCCTGGAGTGGCTGTGGCCGATGCCCGCCCCGCTCACCGATCAAAAGACTTTGGAGCTGTTTTTTGCCGTCATCCTCCCCTCGCTCGGCTCCGCCATCCTCTTTAATATGCAGAGCTCCACCGGCGGCACCGATATTCTGGCCATGATCCTCAAGCGCTTTACCAGCCTGGACATCGGCAACGCTCTGCTGTGTGTGGATGTGCTCATCGCCGCCTCCACCCTGTACTTCGTTGGCACCGAGGCGGGACTGTATTCCATACTGGGCCTGGTGCTCAAGTCGGTGGTGGTGGATACCGTGATCGAGTCGCTGAACCGGCGCAAGAGCTTTCTTGCCGTCACCTCCTGTCCTGAAGAGATCTGCGATTTTATTACCCATACGCTCCACCGCTCCGCCACCTATTGGCAGGCGGAGGGGGCCTACACCCATGAGCCGAAGTGGGTGGTCCTCGCCGCCCTGTCCCGCTCCCAGGCCGTGGCGCTGCGGGTTTATCTGAAGTCCGCCGATCCCCACGCCTTTATCCTTGTGACCAACTCCAGCGAGATTTTCGGCAAGGGCTTTATGCGCGCCTGACCGCTGCGGCCCTCTCCTCCCCTTCGATGGAATTCGCCTCCCGGCTGTGATATGCTTTTGACAGATTCACAGTGGGAGGCGTATTTTATGTCCCTCTTTCAGAAAACGGAGAAGCGGCAGGTGCTGGACCTGCCCATCGGCAGCATTCGGCCCAATCCTCACCAGCCCAGGCGGGAATTTGATCTGAAGGAGCTGGAAGAGCTGGCATCGTCCATTTCACAGCTGGGCGTGCTTCAGCCGCTGTCCGTCCGGCGCACGCCCGGCGGCTGGGAACTCATCGCCGGGGAGCGCCGTCTTCGGGCGGCGGAGCTGGCGGGGCTGTCCTGTGTGCCCTGCCTGCCGGTGGAGGCGGACGACGACGCCTCCGCCCTGCTGGCGCTGGTGGAAAATCTCCAGCGAAAGGACCTTGACGTGTGGGAGGAGGCGGCCGCCCTGCGCCGGCTGATTGACCACCACCATCTCTCCCAGGAGGAGGCCGCCCGCAGAGTGGGCAAGAGTCAGTCGGCGGTGGCCAATAAGCTGCGCCTGCTGAAGCTGCCGGAGGATGTGATTGAGGTGCTGCGCGCGCATCGTCTCTCGGAGCGGCATGCCCGTGCTCTGCTGCGTTTGGACGGCGCCGAGCTTCAGCGCGCCGCCGTGGAGCATGTTGTGAAGCATCAGCTCAATGTGGCGCAGACCGAGGCGTACATTGAACGTTTGTGCCAGCGGCGGGAGACGCCCCGCCGGGCCGCGCCGCTGTATCGCTTTCGAGATGTGCGGCTGTTTCTCAATACTGTGAAGAAGAGCTTGGCGGTGATGCAGTCCGCCGGGGTGAACGCCCGGTGCGGACGGGAGGAGACGGACAGCGAGATCACCCTCACCATCCACATCCCCAAATAGGATGTCACTTTCTCTCCCATGAGAGAAAGTGACCAAAGAGAATGCTTAAGGGGGAAAATCCGGCTCGGCTTCGGCCCGCGCGGCGGGCCTCGCCCGCAGGATTTTTCCCCTTAAGAATCCCCGGTTTACGGGAGAGCTTGGTGCGAAGGGGGAGCGGACTTTCCGGCGCACGGGGCCTTCGACTGGCGCCCCCCCTATTGGTGCTGCCGCTTGTGTCTGGGTACTGCATGTGGGCGGGGTCCACGGGGCTGCGCCTGGGCGGTTGGGTACTTTTTCTGGATTCTGGGACTGCGCCTGGCGGCGTGGTGTTTTCCGGATTCTAAGAGTGCGCCTGGGCGGCGGGGGCAATTTGTTTCACGTGAAACGCTTTCCTGTTCCGATGCTCCCCCTTGTATTTTACGTGAAACATGTTTTTTCTTCTCCTTTTTTCCAAAAGGCAGGCCCATCGGCCTGTCTTTTTTCTCTCTCCCCCGGCGCGCTTATTTTTTTAAAACGGTTGAAATCATGTCCGGAAGAGGATATAATAAAATTTACCGCCGCGGATTTTGCGGAGTATCCCATCCACGCAAAAAGGGGGAGTGATCCTAAATGGGAAAGACCATCGCCATTGTCAACCAAAAGGGAGGCGTGGGCAAAACCACGTCCTGCGTCAATTTGGCCGCCGCCCTTACCGCCCAGAGCGCCAAGGTGCTGGTGTGCGATTTTGATCCCCAAGGCAACGCCACCTCCGGCTTTGGGCTGGACAAGACACACTCCCCCAGCGTTTATGAGGTGATTTTGGGCGGCGCACCCATGAGTAAGGCCATCGTCAGCACTAAATGGGGGGACGTGGTTCCCTCCAACAAGGCCCTGTCCGGCGCCACCGTGGAGCTGATCAGCCTGGACCGCAGGGAATTTCGGTTGAAGGACGCCATTGAAGAGATCAAAGACAGCTACGATTTCATTTTTATTGACTGCCCCCCCTCCCTGGAACTGCTCACCTTGGACGGTCTGTGCGCCGCAGACACGCTGCTGGTCCCGGTACAGTGCGAGTACTATGCGCTGGAGGGCCTGTCCGACCTGCTGTACACCGTCCGGCTGGCCAAGCAGCGGTTAAACCCCGCGCTGGAGATGGAGGGCGTGCTGCTCACCATGTACGACGGGCGGACTAATCTCTCCCTGCAGGTGGCGGAGGAGGTCAAGCGCCACTTCCCCGGCAAGGTGTACTCCTCGGTGATTCCCCGAAATGTCCGGCTGTCCGAGGCGCCCAGCCATGGGGTGCCCGTGTCCGTCTATGATCCCCTGTCCCGGGGCGCGGAGTCCTATGAGGCCTTGGCCAAGGAATTTCTCGCGAAAAACCCGATCGCAGCTCGATAAATAGATTTAGAAAGGAAGAAGCTACATGGCAAAAGCCAAAGGTCTGGGCAAGGGTCTGGACGCCCTCATGGGGGACGCCGCCACCCTGCAAAGCCAGGAGGCTGGGTCCGTGATGCTGCCCATCTCACAGGTGGAGCCGGGACTGAACCAGCCCCGCAAACGATTTGACGACGAGGCGCTGGCCGATTTGGCCGCCTCCATTGAGGAGCATGGCATTATCCAGCCGCTCACAGTGCGGCGGCTGTCCACCGGCTACTACCAGATCATCGCCGGGGAGCGCCGCTGGCGGGCGGCCAAGCTGGCGGGCCGGAAGGAAGTCCCGGTGGTCATCATTGAGGCGGACGACCGCAAGGTGATGGAACTGGGGCTCATTGAAAACCTCCAGCGGGAGGACTTAAACCCGGTGGAGGAGGCGGAGGGCTATCTGGCCCTGCTCACCGACTTCGGCTTGACCCAGGAGGAGCTGGCCCGCCGGATGGGCAAGTCCCGCCCCGCCATCGCCAACGCCCTGCGGCTCACCGCCCTGCCCCCCGCCGTCCGGGAACTGCTGGTGGAGGGCAAGATTTCCGCCGGGCACGGCCGGGCGGTGCTCATGGTGGAGGGGGAACAGGGACAGACCGCCTTTGCCCAAAAAGTTGTGGACGAGGGGTGGAGCGTCCGCCAGGCGGAGGCCGCCGCCAAGCGCTTCACCCTGGACGCTCCCAAGGAGAAGCCTCCCAAGCCCGTGGATGAAAACCGCATCTATATTGAAACGGCTCAGAAGGACCTGTCCCTGCGGCTGGGGCGGAAAGTGACCATCTCCAATGGTCGGAAAAAGGGCAAGCTGGAGCTGGAATACTACGATGTGGACGACCTCAACGATCTGCTGGAGCAGTTGGGGCGCATTATCCCGCTGAAAAAGCCTGGTGACCAGGAGGTGGAGGGATGAGCGAGAAACCACAGCTTGATACCGATGCCTCCGCAAAGCTCGGGGTCCCCGATAAACCGTCCTCGCCGGAGTCTCCGCAAAAGCGCCCCTCAGTTTTTGCGGAAAGCGGAAGGACAAGGAAACGGGATGAGGAATGCCCGGAAGGGCATTCCGAATCGGAACAGACTTTGCTCCGAGACGTTTCACGTGAAACATCGGAGAGGACCCCGGAGCAGCAGATGCTCTATGACATTATGGACCGCTCCATGACCAAAGGTCAGGAGCCGCCCGCCGGGGAGGACCTGGAGGCCCCCGGCCCGCCCCAGGAGGAGCCGGGGGAGGAAGAGCAGGACGCCCCTCCCCCGCCCCAGAAGAACAAACCCTCCTCCTTTTATGTCTATCTGGCGGTGCTGTTCGGGGCGGCGTTTTTGATGCTGCTGCTGGCCTACTTCGTCCAGCGGCGCAACAATGAAACCGCCATCAGCGCCCTGCGCTCCACCATGAACCTCTCCCGGGACGAGCTGATGGAGGAAATCG
>CATLHC010000072.1 GCA_949948775.1 uncultured Oscillospiraceae bacterium | reverse complement strand
ATCATCCTTCAGCGCTACCAGGGCATTTCAAAATGACAAAAAGAGCGCTCCCGCCGCAGCGGGAGCGCTTCTTTCGGTCTATCTCACTTTTCGGCGTTCAGGCGGGCCTCTTCCACATAGGCCCGGTGCAGGAAGGTCACGATCTGGCCCCGGGTGCAGGTGTCGTCCGGGCTGAACTCCCCGGCCTCCATGTCGGTGCCGTTGGTGACACCGTTGGCCACCGCCCAGTCCACGGCGGCGGCGTAGGCGGCCTCGGCGTCCACGTCCTTGAACTCGCTCTTGTCGGCCTCGGGCTTGTCGAAGGCCTGCCAGATGTAGCTGACGGCGGTGGAGCGGGTGCAGTCGGCGGCCACGTCGAAGGTCTCGTCGATCATGCCCTTCTCGGCGGCCCAGCACAGAGCGCCCTTGGCGTAGTCCACGTTCTTGCCCTCGATGTCCACGGGCAGCTCGGTCTCAGACTCAGGCTCACCGGCGGCGCGGTACAGGAAGGTGAGAATCTGCACCTGGGTGCAGGTGGTGTCCGGCTCGAAGGTGGTCTCGCTGGTGCCGTTGGTGATGACAGGCTCGTGGGCCACCGCCCACTTCACGGCGTCCTCGTAGTACGCGCCCTCGTCCACGTCGGTGAACGCGGGGGCGGCGGGCTTATCGTCGGGATCGGGCTTGTCGTCGGGGTCGGGCTTGTCGGTCTCCTCAGGGGCGGGCTCGTAGTCCTCCTTCACGAAGGCGATCCAGACGGTGGCGACGGCCTCCTCCTCGGCGTCGAGAATGCTGACCTCGCGAATGTCGCCCATCCCGTCCTGGAAATAGGCCTCGTCCACGGTCACGCGCTCCTCAGAGAGCTCATGCTCCACGAAGGAGTCGTCCCAGAACCCAAGCATGCTGTCCTCATGCTCCAGGGCACCGTCATTGACAGCATAGATATGTAACACCATGTTGACCTCGTCCGGATTCTCCACGCCCACCAGGGACAGGCGGGCGCCGGTGGCATTCACCAGGTAGACGGTCTCGCCGTTCAAGTCCTCGAGGTTGAGGGTCTCGCTCTTGACATTGAGGGTGGCTGTGTCCACCACGTTGGTGAGCTGGAACTTCCCGTCGGGGGTGGTAACGGTCTTGCCCTCCGCCGCGAAGGCCGGAACAGCCAGCCCCATGCACAGGGTCAGCGCCAGGATGACTGCCAGGAATCGTTTTTTCATACTCTTCTCTCCTTATTGCTTCTTTCGCAGGGCATTATTTGCCCTGTCTGGTAGATTCTAAGGTATAGCGCCAAAAATTGCAAGTCCTTTTTGCGAAAATGACAAAAATTCCCCCTTGACGGGGGAATTTTTGTCTGAGTCTGATTCAGGTCATGGCCGCGCCGTCCACCTTCAGCACGGTGCCGGTGACATAGGACGCCTGGTCGCTGGCCAGATACAGGAAAGCGTTGGCCACGTCCTCGGGCTGGCCCACCCGGCCCAAGGGGATGCCGGCGGAGATGCGGTCCACCATCTCCTTGGGCAGGGCGGCCACCATGTCGGTGGCGGTGACGCCGGGGGCCACGGCGTTGACGCGGATCTGGTCGCGGGCCAGCTCCCGGGCCCAGGACCTGGTCAGGCCGTTGACGGCGAACTTGGAGGCGGGATAGCCGCTGCCGGAGGGCTGGCCGAACTCGGATACCATAGAGCTGGTGTTCAGGATGACGCCGCCGCCCTGCTCCTTCATGATTCGGGCCGCCGCCTGGGCGCACACAAACAGCGCCTTCACGTTCAGATCGAAAATCTTGCCGAACTCGTCCACGGTATAGTCGTACAGGCTGGTCCGGGAGGAGATGCCCGCGTTGTTCACCAAAATGTCCAGGCCGCCGAACTTCTCCCTGGCGGCGGCGAAGGCGGCGCCCACCGCCTCAGGGTCGCACAAATCGGGGCAGGCGCCCATGACCCGGCCCTCATAGGCGGTGAGCTGAGCCAGAGCCTTGTCCACGGTCTCCTGGCGGGAGCCGCACACCACCACGTTGGCGCCGTTGTCCAGGAAGGTCTTAACGATGGCGAAGCCGATACCCCGGGTGCCGCCGGTGACGGCGGCCGTTTTGTTTTTCAGCATGGTAAAAACTCCTTTTTGTCGAATGTGGGGCATAAGCGCCCCTTTAATGCTGCGAACTATGGTAAAGTTTACCCGATGGCCTGGCTTTTGTCAACACATTAACGCCCTGTTCCCCCATATTTGGGGCTACCCTTTGCCGGCGGAATCTGATATAATGCGCTTACAGCTTTATCACCTGTGATCAAGGAGCGGTTGTGTCATGCCAAATTTGAAATCTTTCTTTGAGACCCCTCAAAAGGCCCGTCTCACCATCATCTGCCTCGCGGTGGCGGCGGTCACCCTCGCGGCCGTCCTTGTGTACGCCGCCGTCTCCCTCCGGTCCGGCGCGGACGCGCCCCCCGCCCAGACCGAGGCCGTGTCCGGCGCCCCGGCCCAGTCCGAGGCCCCCGGCGAAACTGAGTCCCCCACCCATGAGCTGGTGGGCATCGTCCCCTATCTGACCAGTGATGAGGCCCGGGAGCTGGCCCTGGCCGACGCCGGAGTGTCGGAGGAAGAGGCCGAGATCAGCCGGGAGGCGCTGGCGCAGGACAACGGTATCTGGGTCTATGAGTTCCGCTTCCGCACCGGGGAGGCCCAGTACGAATACAAGCTCAACGCCAACACCGGAGAGCTGCGCGGCAAGGTCAAGGAGACCTTCGCCTATCCCAGTCCCGAGGTGAGCGCCCCGCCCGCCCAGTCCGCCTCATCCATCCCGCCCGCTCAGACCGCCCCGCCCGCCGGCAGCGTTTCCCCCACCGCCGACGTGGGCGTGGAGCGGGCCAAGGCCGCCGCCCTGGCCGACGCCGGGGTGTCCGCCGCCCAGGCCACCTTTACCAAGGCGGAGCCGGACTACGAGGACGGCAAACTGGTTTATGACGTCGAGTTTTTCACCTCCACCCACGAGTACGAGTATGAGATCGACGCCGCCACCGGCGCGGTCCGCAGCCGGAGCGCGGAGGCCTTCCAGACTGCGGCGGCCAGCGCCGCCCCCGGCGGCTCCTACATCGGCATGGACCGGGCAAAATCCATCGCCCTGGAGCACGCGGGCCTCACCTCCGCCCAGGTCAGCTTCACCCACACCCGGATGGACCGGGACCACGGAACCATGGTGTATGAGATCGAGTTCCGCCAGGGCCGGGTGGAGTATGAATACAAGATCGACGCCGCCACCGGCCGCATCCTGGACTATGAGCGGGACGCGGACTGATCCCTCCGCGTCCCGTCGATCATACCGCAAACAGTAAGGAGGCTCTTTTCTTGTCAGACCGGCAGAACGACTTTTCCAAGGGGAGCATCCCCCGCAATATCATGAATCTGGCCGTCCCCATGACGGCGGCCCAGCTGGTCAACGTGCTTTACAGCGTGGTGGACCGCATCTACCTGGGCCACCTGCCCGACAGCGACAGCCTGGCCCTCACCGGCCTGGGGGTGACCATGCCCATCGTGTCCATTTTGATGGGTTTTGCCAACCTGTGCGGCACCGGCGGCGCGCCGCTGTGCTCCATCAGCCGGGGCAAGGGGGACGATGAGGAGGCGGAGCGGGTGATGGGCAACGCCTTTTTGCTGCTGCTGATCCTGGGCGCCGCGGGCACCGCCTTTTTCCTGGCCTTTAAGGAACCCATCCTTTACCTCTTCGGCGCCAGTCTGGACACCTTCCCCTACGCCGACGGCTACATGAGCATCTACCTGTGCGGCACGCTGTTCGTGATGATCAGCCTGGGGATGAATCCCTTCATCAACGCCCAGGGCTTCGGGCGTATCGGAATGATGACGGTGCTGCTGGGGGCGGCGGTGAACATCGCGCTGGACCCGGTGCTCATCTTTGTGTTCCACATGGGCGTGCAGGGGGCGGCCCTGGCCACTGTCTTTTCCCAGTTCCTTTCGGCGGCGTGGGTGCTGGCGTTTCTGACGGGGAAGAGGGCCATCCTGCGCCTCAAGCGGGAGAACCTGCGGCTGGATGGAGAGCGCACCAAAAAGATCGTCTCCCTGGGCCTGTCCGGCTTCTTTGTAAACATGACCAACAGTCTGGTACAGGTGGTGTGCAACGCCACTCTCCAGAGCTACGGCGGGGACACCTACGTGGGGGTGATGACCATCATCAACTCCATCCGGGAGGTGTTCATCATGCCGGTGCAGGGACTGACCAACGGCTCCCAGCCGGTGGAGGGCTACAACTACGGGGCCGGGCAGTACCGCCGGGTGCGCCAGGCCATCCGCTTCACCGTGGGGGTGACGGTGACCTATTCCGCGGCCTTTTGGGTGTGCGCCATGCTCTTCCCCGGGCCGCTCATCCACATTTTCAAAAGCGACCCCGATATTTTGGCGGCGGGCGTGCCCGCCCTGCGCATCTATTTCTGCATGTTCCTGTTCATGTCCCTCCAGCTGGCGGGACAAGGGATCTTCGTGGGCCTGGGCCGGGCCAAGCAGTCGGTGTTTTTCTCCCTGCTGCGCAAGGCCGTCATCAACGCGCCGCTGACGGTGATCCTGCCCATCTGGATGGGCACCGCCGGGGTGTTCACGGCGGAGGCGGTGTCCCAGTTCGTGGGCGGGCTGGCCTGCTTCACCACCATGTACCTCACCGTATACCGGCCTCTGGGCCGGATGGAGGACCGCCCGCTGGCCGACATATGAAAAAGGATCTCTCCGCCCGCGGACGGAGAGGTCTCTTTATCTGCGCATTTTGTGCCGGACGGTGTGCGCCCTTACCGCTCCCCACGGAGCACCACCTGTCCCGTGCACTCCATCACCGGGTCGTCCCGGACGATCTCGCCCACGCTGTCCGCCGTGATGACGCCGGAGCGGGGATTTTTGACGGACAGAATGTGCCCCTTGACGTCCGCCTCCACGTCGGAGTACTCAAAGGCCAGGTCGGTGTCCTCCATGGTGCAGTTCACCAGCTTCAGGTTTTTGCAGTAGCACAGCGGCTGGGTGCCGATGATTTTGCAGTCGATCAGGGTCAGGCCGTCGGAAAACCACCCCAGGTACTCCCCCTTCACCACGCTGCCGCGCACGGTGACGTTTCTGCTGTGCCAGAAGGCGTCCTTGGTGTCCAACACGCTGTCCGCAATCTCCAGGTCCTCTATGTACTGGAAGGAGTATTTCCCTCTCATGTTCACCCGGTCCAGCCTGATCCTTCGGCTGTCCAGGAATAGGTATTCTGACGTGACCTCCGACCCAGTCAGCGAGACGTCCTCACATTTCCAGCCGAACTCCGGGGAGTCGATCCGGCACCCCCCCAGCGCCACCCGTCGGCACTCCCGCAGGGCTTTGACGCCCCCAAGGGCGCTGTCCGTAATGGTCCCGTCCTCCGCGTACCAGATGGCCGCCCTGGTCAGCTCATCCATGGCGGAGCGGGACAGCGTGAATCCCTTCACGTGCCACAGGGGATACCGCAGGGAAAAGCTGCACCGGTCCAGCCTTATGTCCCGGGACTCCTTCAGCGCGGATTCGCCGTCCGCCGGCCCCGCAAACACACATTCGGACACGTCGGCCTGCCGCAGATGGTACAGCGCCCGCTCGGCGTCAAACCGCCGCTTTTCAATGAGCTGCCTCATCGTTTTCGATCCTCCATTGCTTGATTCTATCATCGAGTCTGCGTAAAGCGCAGGCTTTATGGCTGCGTTTCGAGATAGTATACTAAATTTTAAAACAAAAAGCAAATATTTTGTCCCGTCCCTGTCCCGCCCGCCAAATTTCGGCGTCTTCTTTCCGCTCCGCACCGTTCACTTCTCTGTCGGAAAATGTCAAAACGGAAGGAAAAAATGTTGCCTTTTCTGGGCAGATGTGTCATACTTATAATGTACCGTTTTCCTTTTAAACGGTACCGGTTTTGTTACCCCAATAAGGAGGAAAAAGAGAAAGGAAGCAGATGCGTTATGTTCTGTAAAAACTGCGGCAGTCCCTTGGCGGACGGCGCCAAATTCTGTGCCAATTGCGGTACGCCGGTGGCGCCTCCCACCGCTCCCCAGGATCCGGGCCCGGCCTCCGACGACCCCATCAAATTCCCTGGCGCCGGGTTCCCCGGCGACGACGTCCCTGTCGCTGAGCCTCCCGTTTCCGACACTTCCGCCTCCGCGGAAGACTCACCCGCTCCGGACCCGTCCGCCCCGGCGGAGGACTCCCCCGCCCCGGACCTGTCCGCCCCGGCGGAGAGTTCCCCCACAGCGGACGCCGGCGCTCCCGCGGCGGACGCCGCCCTTCCCGTGAGCGCCCCCACATCCACCCTCGCCTATGCGCCCCCGGCAACCGACGGCAGCGCCGACTCCTCCCCCACCAAGCGGCGGGGTAAGGCGGGCCTGGTGGTGCTGGGCGTGGGCGCCGTCGTGGTCATCGCGGTGGTGGTCCTGCTGGTCAACCTGCTGGGCGGTCTGTTTTCCGGCGGCGGCAAGGCCGTGTACGCCTACCGCAACGACGACAACGAGCTGATGTTCCTGGCCGACCTGAAGGAGAAAACCGAGGCCCTGGAGCTGACCGACGAGGCCGACTACTCCTCCAACGTGCGCTTCTCCCCCGACGGGAAGACCATATACTTTACCGACGCCGACAGCACCCTTTACGGCATTGCCGCCGCGGAGCTGAAAAAGGGCAGCAAGCCCGAGCGCATCTCCCGGGATGTGGGCAGCTTCAATGTGCTGGACGACGGCCGGCTCATCTACATCCAGTACGACGGCGAGACCAAGCTGTACGTCTATGATAAGGGCGAGAGCTACCGTCTGCTCCGGGGCTACAGCGAATACCGGCTCAGCCAGGATCAAAAAACCATCTACTATACCGAAGAGGACGACGCCGACGACACCATCACCCTGTACAAAATTTCCATCGCCAAGGACGCCAAGGAGGAACGGCTGCTGAAGGGCGCCACCAACATTTACACCAGCTGGGACGCCGATACCCTGGTCTACGGCGTGGACGACAACCCCGGCGGCGGCTACGCCACCTCCAGCGACAGCTCCGCCGACCGCAACACCCTCACCGTCTACTCCTGCACGCCCGGCGGCGACAGGACCAAGCTGATCGACGATATCTATTCCATCTCCGGCGTGTCCGTGGGCGGCGGTAAGGTCAGTTTCTACTACTATGTCGAGGACGTGGAGGAGCGCACCCTGTACGACTTCGTCACCGACGCCAAGGCCGGGGCCGACGCCAGCACCCTCAGCGAGCCGGAGCCCGTCTACCCTTACTCGTACGACTACTCCCCCCACAATTACAGCGTTCTGGACGACACTACCATTGAATATTACGATTACAACGGCAACCGGTATACCCTGGACGTCAGCGGCCTGCTTTCCCCCGAGCACCCCACGGCCTATGACGTGTACATGTACACTTATAATGTAGAGGCTTTGGCCAGGGAAGAGGCTCAGGCGCGCTACGACGAGGCGCGGGCGGACTACGACGCCCGGTACGAGACCTGGAGCGAGGCGGAAAACCGCGAGTACATCCGCGAATCCCTGAAGGACACCACATATAACCAGTCCTCCTTCAGCCTCTATCACTACACCGGCAGCGACAAGAGCGATCCCATCGCCACCCAGATCAGCTCCTCCGGCCGCGGCAGCAGCCCCTCCAACGGCGTCTTCCTGTACCACAAGGTCAGCCTGGAGGGCGGCAAGGTGGCCGACGTGGACGAGCTGGACTACGCCAGCCAGGTCCGCGAGAAGCTGAACAGCGGCGCGGGCGACGACGACTGGTACCAGAACGTGGGCGGCAAGGAGAGCGTCATCAGCGACCTGGAGGACGTCACCAGCATTTACGGCATCTATGTCCTCAACGGCAAGGAGGTCGTGCTGGACGTCGACGATGACGGTGAAAACGTCCTCATGGCCTTCTCCCTGGGCAGCGACGCGCTCACCTTCACCTCCACCATCGTTGACGACGAGTTCTCCGGTCCCTATTGGGGCCAGTCCTCCGGCAAGGACGTGCTCTACCTGTTCACCGACGTGGACACGGACTCCAACGGCACCGCGGGCGACCTCAGCGTCTACAAGGACGGCAAGCTGGAGACCATCGCCAAGGAGGTCTATGGCGCCGCCATTCTGGACCAGAACGGCGCGACCTATCTTGTGACCGATCTGGACAACCGGAACTCCAGCGTCGAGCTGGCCACGCTGAAGGACGGCAAAACCACCACCATCTCCGACGAAGTGAGCGGCGATCTCATTTTCCTGGACGACACCCAGCTGCTGTACATCAGCGACGGCGATCTGACGCTGTGGGACGGCAAGGAGGAGCGCCAAATCGCCCGGGACGTGGAGGCATTCTGGGTCAGCGTTTCCGAGGCGTATACCGCCTACAGCCCGGAATATGGCACTTACAGCCCCTATTGATTGATCCGCCGGCCAGATTGAGAAAACGAGGGAGGAACAAGAAATGGCAATGTTCGACAGCTTAAAGGACACGCTGAACAAGGGTGTGGCCGCGGTCAGCGTCAAGTCCGAGACCCTGGTGGAGAGCAGCCGGGTCAAGTCCGCCATCAGCAACGCCCAGAAGAAGCTGGAGGCCGAGAAGGCCGCCCTGGGCGTCAAGCTGTACCAGAGCTGGAAAGACGGCACGGCCAGCATGGAACTCTTTGCCGACGACTTCGCCCGGATGCAGGGCATTGAGGACGAGATCACCGGCCTGAACGCCCGCCTGGCCCAGATCAAGGCGGAGGAGGATAAAATCCTGGGCAGCGCCCAGCGGCCCGCCGCTCCCGCCGCCCAGGCCGCCGCCCCCGCGGCGGGCACCGTGTTCTGCACCAACTGCGGCAAGGCCCTGCCCGCCGGCAGCCGCTTCTGCGACGAGTGCGGCACTCCCGTCGCCTGACCCATGCTGGAGGTACGCGGGCTGTGCAAAAGCTATGGGGGCCGGCAGGTCCTGGCCCCTATCAGCTTTCTCCTGCCGCCGGGCCAATGCCTGGGCCTGGCGGGGAGCAACGGCTCGGGCAAATCCACGCTGCTCCGGCTGCTGGCACAGGTCCAGCGGCCGGACAGCGGCGACGTGCTGTATCAGGGCCGCAGCGTCCTGGGTGACCGGCAGTTCCTGCGCCGCACCCTGGGCTACGCCCCCCAGAGCGCCGAGCTGGTCCCGGAGCTGACGGTCCAACAGCAGCTCACCCTGTGGCAGCGGGCCTGTGCCCTGTCCGGCCCCCTGCCCGCCGACGTTTTGGACCTGCTGGGGCTGGAACCTCTGCTGCGCCGTCCCATCCGGGTCCTGTCCGGCGGCATGGCTCAGCGGGTAAGCATCGCCTTGGCCCTGCTTCCACGGCCCAAAATCCTCTTGATGGACGAATCCACCGCCGGGCTGGACCGGGACTATGTGCCCCGGCTGCTGGACTATCTGGAGTCCTTTTTGGCTGCGGGAGGCCGCCTTGTGTGGTGCAGCCACCACCCTCAAGAGCTGGAACGGCTGTGCGGCGCGGTCCTCCATCTGGAGGACGGGCGGCTGCTGTCCTGACCCGGCATGCTGATTGAAAAAAGTGGAGGAATGAATCGTGTTTTGTCTCAAATGCGGAAAAGAAATCAAGGATGACGCAAAGTTCTGCCCCCATTGCGGTGCGGTGACCTCTGCCGCCCCCGGCTCACAGGGTGCCTCATCCGGCGCCCCCGTCTACACCATGCCCGACAGCAACAATGGCGCCGCCCAGTGGTCCTCCGCCCCTCAGGGCGGGAATAAGCGCCGGGGAACCGGTCTGCTCATCGGCGGCGCCGTGGCCGCGGTGCTGGTCATCGTGGTAATCGTCGCGGCCGTCGGCGGATTGTTCTCCTCCCCCAAGGGGCAGGTGGAGAAGGCCCTGGCCCAGACCACGGCCGCCTACGCCGGCGCAATGGAGAAGCTGGGTGCGTCCGAGCTGGAGAAGCTCATTCAGGACCGGTCCTACACCCAGCGCGTCAGCTTCGAGCTGAACAGCATCAACGAACAGCTGACCGGTTGGTACGACCTGTCCTCCTTAAAGGGAATCGGCATTCGCATGAATGCCGATTACGACCAGAAGGGCCGTAAGATGGACTTCGACATGGCCGCCTTTTGGGACGATGAGGACCTGGCGTCCATCCAGATGCTGGTGGACGGCGGCAGGATGACCTTCTCCTCCCCCGAGTTCACTAAGGGGGACGCCTACGGCTTCAGCACCGAGACTCTGGGCGCCGACCTGGATAAGCTGGGTGCCGACGGCGGCGACGTGGATCTGAAGAAAATCGGCTTCAACCTCTTCGACCTGATGGAAAAGGCCACTCCCCCTGCGGAGCAGACCAAGGAGATGAAAGACGCTGTAGCCGATGCCAACAAGCAGCTTTTCGATGCCGTCGAAGTGGAAAAGAGCGGCAAGAAGAGTATTGAGGTCAACGGCAAGAACATGGACGCCACGCTTTACAATGTGGTCATCCCCGAGGACGCCATGAAGGACTATGTCAACGCCCTGGAGGACGTCATGAAAATGGTGGACACCGAGGACATGATGAAGGACATCCTCCAGTCCATGGGCTTTGACAAGAGCACCGTCAACGAGATCCTGTCCGACATGGGCAGCACCGACGTTTACGGCGAACTGGCCGCCATTCTGAAGCAGGGTGTGAAGGAACTGGGCGACCTGGAGTTGGAGGTCTATGTCAGCGGCGGTTATGTGTGTGCTGTGTCCTTTGATTACCGGGCCAGCGGGACCAAGGTGGAAATTGAGCTGTTCCTGGGCGGCGGCGACAACTATGTGGACGACCTGAGCCTGGAGATCTCCGCCGGCGGCGAGAAGCTCACCATTGAGTCCAACGGCGACCATTCTGCCAAGAGCGGCGTATTCACCGACGAGACCACCATCCGGCTGGGTTCCGACCGGGTCACCTCCGAGCTGCGCTGGGAACCCAAGGCCTCCAACGGCAATTTTGAGTGGGAGCTGGGCATATCCAACGCCGCCTCCCTCCAGATGGAGGGACAGCTCACCACCACCAAGAACTCTGTGGACCTGCAGCTGGACAATCTGTCCGTCAAGGCGGCGGGGACCAAGCTGATCTCCCTGTCCGCGGGCTACTACCTGGGCCCCTGCGAGGGCATGAAGGTATCCCACTCCTCCCCAAAGCTACTCAGCGACATGGACGAGGACGATCTGGAGGACCTGGTGTACGATCTGCAGGACAACGCTGAGGACTGGGCCTACGGCCTTCAGGACCGCATCCCCTCCGACCTGCTCTATTATCTGTACTGACCGACTCGAGCATGGGTACGCTCTGTTTTGTGAAAAACTGCATTGTCCTGACCTTGGGCAGGCTCCGCCGGCAGCTGTGGCTGCTGGTGGGGCTTGCCCTGTTATGCCTTCTCCTGCCTCTGGGGGCGGGGGCGGCGGCCCAGCAGCTGCTGTCCCAGGGCGTGGATTTTTCCGGGGTCACCCTGGCCGTCGCCGCGCCGGAGGGGGACGACACCCCCAGCCTGCTGGAGCAGTACATGGGCAATATGGAGGACATCGCCCAGTACTGCCGGATTGAGGCCATGACCGAGGACGAGGCCGTCCGCGCCCTGGAGGCCGGGGAGGTCACCGCGGCGCTGGTCCTGCCGGAGCGGTTCATCCAAGGGGTCATGTATGGGGAGAACCCGGACCTGCGGCTGATCGTGTCCGGGGACCGGCCGCTGGAGTCCCTGCTGCTGCTGTGGGTGGGCCAAAGCGCCTCGGACATTTTGTCCGCCTTCCAGAGCGGGGTGTACGCCGTGCTGGACCTGTACGCCCAGAACCCGCCTCCGGGTTTGGACTATAACCAGGCGATGGTCGACATCAATCTGCGCTACATTACCCTGGCTCTGGACCGGACCGCCTTCTTCCGGCAGCAGGAGGTGTCCGCCACCGAGGCCCTGCCCATCCCCCTGCACTACGGGCTGTCCCTGCTGGCCTATTTCGCCCTGTCCGCCGCGCCGCTGTTCATGCCCCTCTACACCGGCGGCTGGCTCAGCTTCCAGCGCAGGCTGCGCTGTGCCGGGCGGGGGTGCGCTGCGGCCTTCCTCAGCGCCGTGGCGGTGGGCGCGGCGGCACTGCTGCTTCTGCTGGCCCCCTCCCTGCTGCTGACGGGCGGAGGAAATCCCCTGGCCCTGCTGGGCGCGGCGGCGCTGACGGCGGTGTTCTGTTCGCTGTTCGCCGCTCTGTGCTGCCTGGTCTCGGGAAGCGCCGCCGGGTGCGGCGGCGCGGCCTTTTCCGTCTCTCTGCTGTCCCTGT
>CATLHC010000071.1 GCA_949948775.1 uncultured Oscillospiraceae bacterium | reverse complement strand
TGCTGGTCTTGCCCCGGCCCTTGCCGCCGGTGATGACTGTGGGATTGCCAAACGCCAGGCTCGTGGGTTCCTCATAGGACTTAAACCCGGCGATGGTCATGCCGGTGATCTGAAAGCTCTGAATTTTTTCCATGTTCCGCTCCTTCTTTCTGTGTCAAGCCGCCAGAGGCTGGGTATCCGCCAGCTTGAAATCCTCCAGCATATAGTAGACCACGGTGTCCGTCTGCTTCTTCGCCAGCCGCAGGTCGGTGATGACCGTGCCCACAGCCAGCTCTGGGTGCGAGCCCCGGACAAAGACCTCCAGGCGGGCCCCCTTGGCGTTCTCCAGCACCAGCGCCGTGCTGACAGAATTGTTCATGCCCTTGTTTTCCCGGGCGGAGCGGACGATACACGCTCCCCGGTCGGACTTTTTCTTGCCCTTGCCTTCGGATGCTTTGGCCTTGGGCGGCTGCGGCTCAGGCGCGGGCTTCGGGCCGCCCGCAGGTTCTTCCGGGACCGCGGGTGGCCTCAGGCCGCCGACGGGGGCGGGTGTCAGGTTCAACTTGCCCAGCATTTTGCGGTAGGCATCGTCTAGCTGTTTCTGCTGGTTGTTCTTGATGCTCCATGTCTTGCCCCGTTTTTCCACATCCACGAACACCACATCCATGTTATACAGCACCCGGCCAATGCCCCACTGGACGGCGGCCCGCTTCATGCTGTCGGACAAGCCGCCCTTGATGGGTTCGATGTCCGAATCCTCGGCGCCATCCCATTTAGTGAGGAAGCCTCGGCCCTCATAGTAGATGGCGATGCCGCACAGTTGGGCCTCCTTGCCGTTGGCCCCGTGCCAGGGCTTGAAGTCGTTGTACCAGTTTTCCGGCCCCACCACGTCGTCCAGCCGGCCCATGATGGCCCGGTTGGTGACGTAGGGAACGGCAATCCCTTTGGTTTCGCCCTGGTACTCAAAGGTCCTTTGCAGCCGCCACTCCAGATCCTCCGGCGCAAAAGGCATGGCCAGCTCGGCCTGGATCTGTCTCGGGTCTTTCTGTTCCATGAGCTTACCTCCCATTCATAAAGACGTTCAGTGTTTTGCCGTCCTCCACCAAAATATTAGAGTAGTAGAAGCCAGGGGATTTGTCCTTTATCAGCTCCAGCAGATCCCGGTATCCGGCGTGGGGACGGTTATGCGCGGCCATGAAGTAGTCGTTGTTGTTAGGCAACCGCAGGATGTACCCCATCAGCGTGTGGAGCCTGAATGGGTCCGGATAGGCAGGCAGAGCGTTGTTTCCGGTGCAGATCTGCCCGTTCTCACAGTTCACGTTGGAAAACGGGTAGTGATAGGTGGGTGTGTCCGGGGTCAGCAGCTCATCCTTTACCACGCACAGCCGGCATTTTCCAACCTTGCCCTCTGTTGGACAGGTACTGGAAGGCGAACACCAGCCGGGGAATAGGAAAATGAAGATATTCCGTGCCATAGTAGCTGATATCGGCGTACAATTCCGGGTATCGGATGAAGTAGGTGGTATTTGCCTCCTCCAGTACGGCCGCGACGCAGCCCTCCGGCAGCAGACCGGTGGCCTGGGCCTTTTCGTCATACCGGCTGCCCAGGATGCATGCGGCCAAGGTTTCCGGCGAAATGTTCTTTCGGGTGACTACGCCGCCCTTTTTTTGCTGTTCCAGCGCGATCTCTAGCCGCTCGGGCGAAATACGCAGGACAATGTCGCCATCGCATTCCATTCAAGCCGCCTCCTTTTCCTTTGTTTCGGTTGGCTGTTCCGCGCCCAGCTCACGGCGAAGCCGCCGGACCTGGCATTCCAGTGCGCAGCGGACATCCGCCAAGGCCCCTGGCAGCTCCTGGAGCCCGCAGAACTCTATCCCGGACAGGAACACCAGCCGCTTGCGGCCATGCCCGGTGTCATAAACGCGGAAATCATAGTCATAGACGTAATAACCGTTAAGATAACCCTCCAGGTCAAAGGCCCGCAAGATATCTGTGACGGCCTCATGCCGCAGATCGCTCTCACCCGGCGCAGCGCCGCACGTCATCTCGTACTGTGCCAGCAGGCGGCAGAATTCATCCACCAGGGGATCAAAGATCACGATGGTGTCCACCTCGTTTTCTTGATTCCAGTATCCCGTGTAATCAGGAAAAACACAGTTGACCGCTTCCCACGCAAAATCATAGAAGTCCTCCCGACCCAGCTCGTAACTTCCGCATCGTTTGAGAAACGATTCCAAAAAACCGCTGTCTGCCAAACGTTTAGCGGTACAAAGGCTCTGGAACACATTGTCGTCCAATACATCCATGGCGCACCTCAGCAATAGTGCCGAGTAGAGCGCGCCACAGGCGCAATGGCACCGATACGTTCCGCCGTCTGCCCCAGGGCATGGGCTATTTGATACACGGTGTCGTTGTATTCGGCCAATGCCCAAATGTCATCTGCGTCAAAGGCGTTGTAGTCAATGGCACGAAAGGGTACTGATTCGCCCCGTAATAGGGGTAGAAATACATGGTTTATGAGGTACTCGTTGCAACTGGCCGGGGGAAGAACCGTTCCCTCCTGTTCCAGTATCAGCCGCATAACCAGCAGATCCAAATCCAGCTTCATTCTGCCTGCCCCCTCAATAGTCGCTGGGGAGCAGCACGGTGGTGGCGGAGCGGTCCGATTCCGTGATGATCCAGAACTTTTCACCATCCTGGGTGTGGTAGGCAGACGTCAGGCGATCACCTTTTTTCAGCGCGTCCTCATTGAGCTGCCAATCGGACTGGCACACATCGCCCCAGTCCCCGCCCAGGTGACGGTTGATAGCGGCGTCTACCTCTACGCGGGGAAGCGCATCCTTCGCGTTGCGGGTGATCATCAGCCTGCCCGGATTGAACCGGGAATTTACCGCAATAACACTCATAAAAATTCTCCCTTCATGTCAGCGCCTTGAAGCCCTTCGGCGTCAAGATGTTGAAGATCATTTTGTTGGTAATGGTCTCATGGAGTTCGGTGCGCACATGGCGTCCTTTGTGGTCAAACTGCTCCTCTGTCTCGTTCCGGGTGACCTTCACGATCCGCCCTTTGATGATGTGGGGCGTATCGCACTCGATCAAGCCATTGATCATCCCCGAGCCGCCGATCAGCCCGATCTGGCTGATGGACAGGGGCAGCGGCGGACGCTTTATCCCGCTGTCCAGCTCGCTGCGGGCCATCATCCGGCGGAAGCTGTCCGAACGGCTCAACTGCCGCTCCAGCTCCTTTTCGTTGAATTTCTCGCCCCGGAAGGTCCGCACCTCCAGCGGTCTGGCCGGAAGGGCGTAGCGCCCCTCGTTCAGCTCGGTGAGGCGGGGGATAGACTCCGGATGGGCGCCAAACCACTCCAGCCGGCGGGTGTCCCGTGGCTCCGCGTCACGGGGTTTCCGAACGCCCATGACGGCCACCTGCTTGAATTTTTTGAACTCGGCGTCGGTAAAACGCCACACACCCAAATTCTCGAAGTTGTCCACCAGCACCCGGCAAATATCCGGCGTGAGCCGGTAGTACGGGATGACATACACCAGCAGGCCGCCCAGGGCCAGCGCGCCCAGGCTCTCGATCAGGAACCGCTTTTCATGCCGCGCCCTGCCGCCGCTCTCGTTGAGCACGGACAGATAGGGCGGGTTGAGGAACAGCAGATGGAAGGCGTTGGCGCTGACCTGGCTGTAGAAGAAGCTGCCGAAGCCCACCCGGTGGAGCCGGGTTTGGGCCTCGTCGGCCCGGGCGCTGTCCAGTTCCACGCCGTAAGTGTAGCAGTTGTTCCCGTCGGCGATCTGCCGCAGGGCCTTGCCGCAGCCGCAGCAGGGGTCCAGCAGGTTCGTGGTAACGCCCTCCGGAAACTGGATGCCCCGCAGGATCAGCGAGATATTGTCCGGGTCGGTGGGATAGTAGCCCATTTTGATGTTGTTCATCAGCCGCCCAACTACCCGAGCGTTGGTGGTCCCATCCACGGGAAGCTGGGCGGCAAAGCCGTTCAGCGCGTCGTAGACCGGGCGGTACACATTGCTCAGCAGATTGAAGCCCAGCAGCCCCTCCCGGAGCTGCCCCGCGTTGGCTGCCAGCGGATATTCTTCGGCCTCCATCAGCAGAAGCTGGGCCTCGCCCAGCGCCTCCGCCAGCCGGTTCCGGGCGTTTTGCAGATCGTTGTAGTCGTCCCGGGCGGCGGCCAGGTCGGTGTTTCGGTGCCGCTCCACCCTGGCCCGGCACAGCACCATGGCCTGGGTGAGCCGGGGGACTTCGCTTTGAAGTCCCCTCAGCCCCTCCAGGGCATAGCTGCGCGGTTCGGCCTGGGGCGCGGCGTCAGGCTGCCCGCTCATGGGCGCCCTCCTCCCGCAGCCCCGCCAGCAGGAACAGCAGGTCAGGATAGGACATCTCCGCCAGGTCCCGGCGGGTGAGATACAGATTGCGCCCGCCGGTGTAGTCCCCGCTGTGTCGGATCGTGCGGTAGAGCAGCACATTGTCCTCGCCGCAGCAGAGCTGGGACAGCCGGACATACAGCCCGTTGGTCTGCCACATCCCCATGAGGGTGCTTTCCCCGGACACGGCGATGCCACCGGGGTTGGATCGCGTCTCGATGCCTCTCAAGCCCAGGTCTTTGCCCAGTGCCCGGAGGAACGCGGTCCCCGTGCGCAGAAACTGCTTTTTCGCGCCGTTGGGGCCGCTCTCACGCTCGCCCCAGATGTAGGATAAGTCTTGGCCCAGAAGCTCGGCCAGCTTCCGCATATTCTTTTCCTGGGATTTGTGTGACATTTTCATAGTCCTCCTTTTTATAAGAGGACAGGGAGCGCCCGCTTCCTGTCCCCGGTTCGCCTGCAGTCAGGCCGCAGGCTTGTTTTTCTTCTCCGCATCCAAATGGACAACCGGTGTGGGTTCTTTGACCTCGTACTCCGCGTCGATCACCTCGCTTTCGTCCCGCGCGGTGAACCTGATCCACATTGAGTGCAGCGCGGATGCCAGCCAAAAGCGGAGCAGGCCCCGCTTTTTCGGCGACAGGTGGACGGTTTCATCCGCCGTTACCTCATCAATGTCGCTGAGGGACACAGCCAGTTTGGGCGTCACCACCCGATCCGCGCCCAGGAAACAGGATACGTCGATGCGCTCCGACGCGAAGATCTGGGACGCCTCCACTCGCTTGGCGGTCAAACGCCGGCAGGTGACGCCAACGGCCTTCAGGTCATCCATCCGGATGCCGTCGGCGGAGACGGCGCCCGCCTCCATAAAGCCGCGGCCACCGATGGTTTTGGCCTTCAAGCTTCCGGTAATGGTAAGGCTTCCGTCCACCACCAGGTGCTCGGTGGTGAGGTTCATGTGGGACACTTCCGCCCCCTGGGGGATGTAAACGGTTTTCATTACAGATTCCTCCTCTTAGCCGGTGTTTTCATCTTTAAAACCAGATGTGTTCCCGGTCGCAGTATTTCGCCAGTTCATCCTGGGTTGGGCAAAAAAATGGCTTCGCTTCGGCCCGGCCTGTCTGGATGGGGATCAGATACTTTTTGACCTTCTCCAGCAGGAGCTTATCCGGGCATTCGTCAATAAAGTTTCCAACGGTTCTCAGAATCAGTCTGTCCAGAGTATCCGTTACGATGATTGCGGACGCATCCGGTCGGCTTCCGAGGAAGGACGCGATGTTCTCCGGGGTATACTGGAAAACATACTGTGTACGCTTGCTCTTTTTATGGACATAACCATAAACCATATTCCCCGTGCTCAAAAGCTCTTTCATATCCTTAGGTGCCCGGGCTTTGCAGATATTTGGGAACCACTCGGGGAGCATCCACGCCGGCCAATCCCCATCAATGTCCTGCCGGTCGGGAAGGCCGGCCTGGATATCCGCTTTAATGTCTGGAGCCAGCGTATGGGCATTGAGTGCGCTGAAAAGGTCTTCAAGCCTATGCGGGTCAACGCGGAACAGCTTTGCCTCGTATGCGTTATAGGCGACACTGCCAAACGCTTCAAAATTGAGCTGCTCTTGCTTCCGTGGAACCGCAGCCAGAGAGTCCGGGTCCCGCATGGCATTCATATATACTTCCTTTCCTCGGGAAATCAGCCAGTAACGGAAGTCAATAAAGCCGTCGTCAGTGTAGTGGGCGCCAAGCGCCGCGCTGGCGGCCCACAGGTCATACCTGTATGCCGCATTGTGGTACTCCGTCAGAATCAGATGCCAGTCCATGATTTCCTCAAGCGAACAATGGGCAATTTTATCAATTGCCCGAACCCGGTGGGATTCCTGATCCATACCGGCAGTCGATTCATTGATGGAATCAATGATTTGCCAGAATTGGTCTTTATTCATTCCTGTATTCTCCTCCTTCACGCTGCCGCAGCGGCTTTTTTCAGCTGGACGGGCAGCACCATGGCGTGGTCGTTTCGGCCCTCAGCCTCAATGATGATGGGGCCATAGGAACCGACGCCGGCCTTCATGGTTACGGACGGCTCCTTTTTGAACCGCTCCATAACATCCATCATGTAATCCAGGTTGAACCCGAATTCCACATCCTCACAGCCGGGGGCGGAGATTTTGGTGGCGTACCGTTCCCCCAGGCTCTCGGCCAGCAGCCTGCCGCCGCAGAACCGCACCAGATGGGCGCGGTTTCCCCGCAGGGACTGCTTCAAATACTTCAGCTCTGCCAGGAACTCCTTCGGGGATACCTGGAACTCCGCCCGGAACCTGTCCGGGATGGCGCTGTCCAGCTTGAACAGCTCACCCTCGGGCAGACGGAACAGAAGCGACGTCACGCCGTCGGTCACCCTGGCGAACCGATCCCCCAACTGAATCTCCACATTCTGATCCCCGAACAGCTTCAAATGCTCCAAAGCGTCCGGAGCCGCCATAAAGGGCCGGGGTATGTCCAGCTCCGGGTCGGCATCCCAGGCCAGGCGGCAGCCGTCCAGGGCATAGATGCGGTCTCCGCTGAACTGCACGCTGACCAGGCAGGCCCTGGCCTCCTCCTTGCGCGGGACCCCTACGGCGTACTTCACCCGCTCCACGCGGGCGTACAGTTTGGCGGCGTTGGCGGTAAAGCTGTGCCTCGGCTCCCATTTCGGCCCTCGGGGAAAATCCTCGGGCAGAAACGGGTGCAGCTCCGCTGACCGGGGTCCGCAGGACAGGGTCAGCGTGATTTGCCGCCGGTCGCCTTCGCCTGTTTCCGTCTGCTCCAGGGCCAATTCGCCCTCAAACTGCCGGAAGGCCCGGGCGGTCTCCCGTGGACGGCCCAGCAAAAAGGCGAACTCATCGCCTTGGGCGGGCAGCTCCGCGGACAGGTAGGTATTGATGTTGGTGGAGGTCAGGGTACAGTGGTCCGCCTCGAATCGGACCAGCACAGCGTTCAGGACGGGGATAGATGAATTGCGGACCAGTCCGCTCACCCGTTCCAACGCCTGAACAAATTCTTTCGCGTCTACTTTCGCTCTCATGCCGCTTGTCTCCTCCTTGTACTTGTTTTTTGCAGCTCAGGCCGCACGTTGACGGTCTGAGTGGAAAAGGTTACCTTGCGCACTGTGCTGCTGCCCACGGCCAGGATGTTGTAGATCATATCCACCACCGCCGTGGCCGCCGTGATATTGGCCGCCATGCTCTGGGGGGCGGACACCGACGCCTCAGCGCAGGACAGTTCTGTGGGAAACTTATCCGTCTCCACCAGCACATCCGGGTACACCGCGCCGATGGGCGGGTAATAGGTCTTTCCACCCCGGCGCACACCGCACACCACCTGGCCGGTGAACTCGCCGTTGCCGCTGTCGATGTAGATCAGCTCCTTGGCCTGGCAGAACACCCGATGGCACAGCTGCCGTGACTTGTTGTTGTCCACCGCTCCGATGAGGATGACCTGCTCGGGGACCCGCACGCTGTACGAGTGGCCGGGCTGGCGCATCCAAAGGTGCTCCGGCTCCAGCAAACCGCGAAGCTGCTCCTCGCTCTCCACAAAGGAGGGCACATACTCCGTCTCCATGCCAAACACGGCGGAATACCGCTCCGCCAGCACCTTGGCCTTGTTCTCCCCCTGGTCGGCGGGGGTGAAGTTCTGCCGCACCAGGTTCTTTTCCTCCACCACGTCGCCGTCGCAGATGATGAAGCGCACCGGGCGGTTCAGCGAGTACAGCAGGCGGTACAGGTGGGGCGCGATGTGGCCGCCTGTGCCGCCCGCGCCCAGCATGACGATTTTCACCGGGCGGGTTTTGGAAAATTTCATTTCCCCATCCTCCAGAACCGGGAGTGGGCTTCCGGCTGCTCGGTCAAAGGGCGCAGCGCCGGCGGGGCGATCCTGCTCAGCGGCTTCACGTTGGAGCGCCACTCCTGGGGGAACAGCGCGCCGAAGCCCTCCAGCACACAGCCGGGGGGCAGGTCCAGATAGGCGCCGCCGCAGGACATTCGCACCGCGATGTCCGGGAAAAACTTGTCCAGGCGTCCCACCACGATGTAGATCCGGGTGGCCCGTTCATCCTCATCGTCCACGGGAGAGAACTTGGCGGCCATGCTGTTGTGGCTGTGGATGTCGATGTAGTGCAGATAGCGGTCCTCAGGAAAATCATCCCGGCTCAGCTCGGCGTCGATGTGGGCTTTGGTCACCGTCTGCTCAGGGATGTGCACGACAAACCTTTCTTCCCGCTTGTCCCAGAGGATATGGGCCATGGCCTCAAACTGCTCTCCGCCGCTCATGTAGCAGCGGAAGAAGGAGATGATCTGGGCCAGCACCCCTATGGGCACCAGCGGCAGGGCCGGGGTAAACCCGGCCCTGACCGATCCCAGGTCGATCACGCTGTCTTTGGGGACGATAAACTCGCCCAGCTCGTTTTTACGCAGCTCATACACCCTGCCGTCCGAGGCGGGGATGGTACAGATGGCCTTGTCCGACGCCCGCGCCTCCTCTAATGAGGTAAATACACCCTTATAGGTGGCGATGCCCTTGCTCTGGGCGGTGACCCTGGGCTTCACCAGGCAGTCCGGGTTCTTGTCCTTGGCCTTCTTCAAAGCATCCAGGAAGGGCTTGGACAGCTCAATCTCCTTCTTGATGGCGGCGATGGTGGTGCCCTTCGGGTCTGTGATGGGCTTGGTGGTCTTGCCGTACTCCACCGTCCAAGACACCTTTTTGCCCTCGCCCAGCTCGGGGAAATCGTCCGCCTTGGCGATGCGTAGCTCTTCGAAGGTCATGCCGGGGTCGGTGATATCCTCCCGGGCACTGCCGTAGGCGAATACCGGGGCCTTCTCGAACAGGGACTTGACCGTTTTCTGCTCTGCCTTGGCCTCCTGCTCCGCCACGGCGGCGGTGAGGGGGTCGATGTCCAGTGGGGGTTGCACGGCCGGCACCACGGGGGCCGCCGCAGGTGCGGGGGCCGGGGTGGGCCGCACAGGCTGGACGCTCTCCGCCGTCTGAGCCTGCGCCTGGGGCACGGGCTGGGGCTGTTCCTGCGCCTGGGGGGCAGGTACGGCCTGCTGGGCCAGTGCCGCCTCGAAGGGATTCACATCGCCGGGGGCGCCTGCGCTGGACGCGCCGCCGAAGATGGCGTCGATGTCCAGGCCCTCGCCGCCGGACAGTTCCGTGAACGGGAAGCCGCTGCTGTTCTGTTCACTCATGTCTTTTGCTCCTCTCAGATTTGGACATAAAAAGACCGTGACCGCCCTCATGGGGCAATTCACAGTCCTCTGGTCCATCGTATTTTGTTCTTCCAGGCCGTTTCGGTCCAGCGGAGGGCATAGTACGCCCCCTTTCCTCGCCAGTCCTCCCTAACTTACTCCGCCCTAACTTACTCCGCCCTGAAATACAAGCCCATTGTACCATGCCAGAGCCGGAATAGATAGGTGGAACGGTTCCACCTGGCGAATGTGGAAAATGCTTGTAGCGGATGTATTAAGGTGATATAATCACAAAAAATGTATGAAAGAGGTGCTCAATATGAGTGAGGTATTGGAACGGATCAAAAGCAGGAGAAGCGTCAAAAAATACAAGCCGGACGCAGTTCCCCAGGAAGTGCTGGATCAGATCATCGAGGCAGGGCTCTACGCCGCCAGCGGCAAGGGTCAGCAGAGCGCCATCATTATCCAGGTGACGAATAAGGAACTCCGCAGCGAGATCTCCCGGATGAACTGCGAGATCGGTGGTTGGGAAGCAGGGTTTGACCCTTTTTACGGTGCGCCCGCGATATTGGTTGTGCTGGCACGGAAGGACTGGCCCACCCATGTGTACGACGGCAGCCTGGTCATGGGGAATCTCATGCTGGCCGCCCACGAGCTGGGTATCGGTAGCTGCTGGGTTCACCGGGCCAAGGAGGAATTTGATACGCAATGGGGGAAGGACCTGCTGAAATCCCTGGGTATTGAAGGGGAATACGAGGGGATTGGCCATTGTGCTCTCGGTTACGCTGCGGGGCCTGCTCCAAAGGCGGTGGAGCGAAAAGAAAACAGGGTGTTCTATCTCAAATGAGGTATCAACCAGGCGGTTGTGCTACCATTCTAACAGCTTTGGCAGCAATACGGTTCAAGGCACGGCAGGTTACCGTGCCTTGAACCATAAACATATTGTAATGGGAGGTAACCTATATATGATTTCAATTCCTCTATTTGATTTAATTGCCACAATTATAACTGCTATCAGCACTTGCATCACTATCATTGGGGCAATCAGAAAAAGTGATTTAAAAAAGTCGCTGAATGCACAGTTAAACTCTCTAATTGGATCACTTGATAATCTTGTTCAGGAAATACAGAGTGAAGGGTCAACGACACTTTCTGAAGTATCCTATGAAATAAGAGCCCTCCGCAATCAGGCAATAGGAATAGTGAAATCTTTCTCCGGTAAAGAAGAAAGATATAAGACATTTGATTATGGTATCGAAGGGAAGAGCATAGATGAACGTGTAAAGAAGAGGAAAGAAGCTTCTGGGGTGGATATTACTGGTTGTATTATTATGGGTCAAATGGTTAAGAGGGAAAGCGACGAAATCTCAATTGATGATTTAAAACCTGGAGACCAGATTCTTTCATACAATTCTGCCGGCCAGACTGAAAATGCATTAGTTGTCAGCGTGAACAAGTATACCGTCAAGAACTATATACAGATTAACAAGTGCCTCAGGCTTACAGGTGAGCATAAGGTATATACACGCCATAAAGGCTGGGTGCAGGCATATTGCCTTTCGATTGCCGATGAGATAATGGAGTTAAATGGTAAATACACAAAAATTTGTGATTTGCAGTTTGTACAGAAAGAGGCACTATCATACAGTGTTCACGTTGAAAAGAATGAGTCACTGTTTGTCAACGGTTTCCTTGTTCACAACGAAGAGGAGGAAGGAAAATAGTCAGAGGACAATCTTATGTGGTCAGATACTCCAGCATAATGCAATTGTCTATTTGGGGGAGCAATAAATCCGCCAGGGAGGGATGGTGGGCTAATGGGATGCTTGTGGGCTGAGTCCGAATGGAAAATGATTAGATAGACGGCCCTATTTGACGGATGGAACTATATCTCGCCGCAAACGGAAGGAGGATCGCGTCATGGGCGACATTCTGGAGTTTTCCAACAGAACAGAATTTAGGGAATGGCTTTCTGAGAATTGTTTGACAAGCGCGGGCGTTTGGCTTTTATTCGGTAAGGCTGGCGGGCCGAAAACCATAAAAGCGGGAGAGGCTTTGGAAGAAGCGCTCTGCTTCGGCTGGATTGATGGGGTGATGCAGGGCATCGACGACAAAACCTATAAAAAGTATTTTTCCATGCGCAGAGAGAAGAGCAAATGGTCGAAAAAAGCAAAGCGTTGGTCAAGGAGCTGGAAGAACGGTGCCTTATGACCGATTTTGGTAGAAAAAAAGTGGAGGATGCCAAAAAGAACGGGCAGTGGGATGCTCCGGATTTGATGGCGGTCGCGGAGAAAGAGATCGCCATTGTAGCCGCTCTACTTGAAGGCTGCGAGCCTGCGTACACCAATTTTCAAGCTATGCCTTTATCTATAAGAAAGACCTATACGCGGGCGTACTTTGACGCGAAAACAGATGCTGGACGGAGAAAGAGGCTCGCTTGGATAGCGGACAGGCTCAATAAAAATCTAAAGCCAATGTAATTGAGCGAACCAAAAAACAAAGGGACGCTGCCGGCTATGCCGGTGGCGCCCCTTGTCGCGTTTTATGAAACACGCTGAGAGCCCCGAAAAGTATGTGTAAAAGAGAATAAAAGACATTCTATCAGTCAAGAATCGGAGCAGGAAATAAACTTGATTGAAAGGATGTATTATAATGGAACAGACACCAAAGGAAATGCTGAA
>CATLHC010000070.1 GCA_949948775.1 uncultured Oscillospiraceae bacterium | reverse complement strand
CCGCCCTTGGGGCCGCGTTCTCTCGGGGCGGGCTTCCCCCTAAGCGTGTCTTTGGTTACTTTCTGCACGAGCAGAAAGTAACACCCCCGTTACTCCTCGGGAGGAGTATCTTCCTTGTCCGCCAGGGACATGGCGATCACCCGGTCGCCCTCCTCCTTGAAGCGCATGACAATGACGCCCTGGCTGGCCCGGCCGCAGGTGCGGATCTCGTCCACATCAGTGCGGATCAGCGTGCCCGACTGGGTGACCAGCAGCAGGTCCTCGCTGCCGTCCACCACCTTGACCCCCACCACGCTGCCGGTCTTGTCGGTGAGGCCGTAGTTCTTGATGCCGTAGGCGCCCCGCCTGGTGACCCGGTAGTCCTCCACCGGGGAGCGCTTGCCATAGCCGTTTTCCGTGATGGTGAGCACTGCCCTGCCCGGCTTGGCCCGGGCGGCGGCCACCACATAGTCGCCCTCCCGCAGCTTGATGCCCCGCACACCCATGGAGGTGCGCCCGGTGGTGCGCACCTCCTCCTCCGGGAAGCAGGCGGCCATGCCGCCGTGGGTGGCGATGAGGAGATTCTGCGCCCCGTCGGTCTCCCGGACCTCGATGAGCTCGTCCCCCCCCTCCAGGGTGATGACCCGCAAACCGTTGTTGCGCAGGTTCTTGAGGGCGGAGGCGTTCAGCCGCTTCACCGTACCCTTCCGGGTAAACATGGTGAGGTAGCGGGGATTCTCCCCCTCGGTGATGTCCCGGGTGTGAATCATCACCGCCACCTTCTCCCCCTGCTCCACCTGGAGCACGTTGACGATGTTGGTGCCCCGGGCGGTGCGGCCCGCCTCCGGGATCTCGTACCCCTTCTTGCGGAACACCCGGCCCTTGTCGGTGAAGAACAGGATATAGTCGTGGGTGGAGGCGGTGAACACCGTGTTCACATAGTCCTCCTCCCGGGTGGCCATGCCCTTTTTGCCCATGCCGCCCTTGCCCTGGGCGGCGTACTCGCTGGCGGAGGTGCGCTTGATATAGCCGTTGGCCGTCATGGTAAAGACGGACTGCTCCTCCTCAATCAAATCCTCGATGTCGATCTCGTCGGCCACGTCCTGGATCTCGGTGATGCGGTCGTCGCCATATTTGTCCCGGATCTGGATCAACTCCTCCCGGAGCACACCCTTCAGCTTCTCCTCGTCGGCCAGCAGCTCCTGGTAATAGGCGATCTTCTCCTCCAGCTCCTTATACTCCGCCTCCAGCTTTTCCCGGTCCAGCCCCTGCAAACGGCGCAGCTGCATCTCCAAAATGGCCTGGGTCTGCACATCGTCCAGCCCGAAGCGCTCCATCAGCCGCTCCTTGGCGTTGTCGTAGCTGGTGCGGATGATGTGGATGACCTCGTCGATATTGTCCTGGGCGACGAGCAGGCCCTCCAACAGGTGGGCCCGTTCCTGGGCCTTTCGCAGATCGTACTCGGTGCGGCGGCGGATGACCTGCTCCTGGAAGGCAATATACTCGTCCAGGATGTTCCGCAGGGTCAAAATCCGGGGCTGCTTCTGGTTGTCCACCAGGGCCAGCATAATGATGGAGAAGTTGGACTGCAAAGCGGTCTGCTTAAACAGCTTATTCAGCACCACCTGGGGGTTGGCGTTCTGCTTCAGCTCGATGACGATGCGCATGCCGTTGCGGTCGGTCTCGTCCCGCAGGTCGGAGATGCCCTCCAGCCGCTTGTCCTTCACCTGGTCGGCGATGGCCCGAATGAGCTGGCGCTTGTTCACCTGATAGGGCAGCTCGGTGACGATGATGCGGGTGCGGTCCTTGCCGAACTCCTCAAACTCGGTGCGGGCCCGCAGCACGATCTTGCCCCGCCCAGTGGCGTAGGCCGCCCGGATACCCGCCCGGCCCATAATGATGCCCTTTGTGGGGAAGTCCGGGCCTTTGATGTGCTCCATCAGATCGGCCAGGGTGGCGTTGGGGTCATCCAGCACACAGATGACGGCGTCGATGGCCTCCCGCAGATTGTGGGGAGGGATGTTGGTGGCCATGCCCACGGCGATGCCCGACGAGCCGTTGACCAGCAGGTTGGGGAACCGGCTGGGCAGCACCCGGGGCTCTTTCAGGGACTCGTCGAAGTTGGGGTCCCAGTCCACCGTGTCCTTGTCGATGTCCCGCAGCATCTCGTTGGCCACACGGGCCATGCGGGCCTCGGTGTAGCGGTTGGCGGCGGGGGGGTCGCCGTCCACGTTGCCGAAGTTGCCGTGGCCCTCCACCAGGGGGTAGCGCATGGAGAACTTCTGCACCAGGCGGACCATGGCGTCGTAAACGCTGGCGTCCCCGTGGGGGTGGTAGTGGCCCAGCACCTCGCCCACACAGGTGGCGGATTTTTTGAAGGGCTTATCCGAGGTCAGCCCCGTGTCGTACATGGAGTACAAAATGCGGCGGTGGACGGGCTTCAGGCCGTCCCGCACGTCGGGCAGGGCCCGGCCCACGATGACGCTCATGGCGTACTGCTTATAGCTCTCCGCCATCTCTCCCACCAGCTCGGACTCCGTGATCACCTGGTTGGGAAAGGCGATATCCTCCGGTTTATAATTTCGATTGTGTCCCATAAAGACCTCCGCTTATGTTACTGCTTTCGTTGTCACGCCTTGAAGCGGCCAGGACGTTCATCCGCTTCTCCGCGCTTCTTAATAATCCAGATTTAGGGCGTACTTGGCATTTTCCTCGATCCATTCCTTCCGGGGCTCCACCTTCTCCCCCATGAGGATGGTGAAGATGTTGTCCGCCGCCACCGCGTCCTCCAGGGTGATGCGCCGCAGGGTGCGGGTCTCCGGGTTCATGGTGGTGTCCCACAGCTCATGGGCGTCCATCTCGCCCAGGCCCTTGAACCGGCTGATGTCGATTTTCACATTGGGATTGCCGCCCCGCATCTCCTCGGCGATCTTCTCCCGCTGGATGTCGTCGTAGGCCACCCGGGTGGTCTTGCCTCGGGTCAGCTTGTACAGGGGGGGCACGGCGGAATAGACATACCCCCTCTCAATGAGGGGACGCATATACCGGAAGAAGAAGGTGAGCAGCAGGGTGCGGATATGGGCGCCATCCACGTCGGCATCGGACATGATGATGATCTTGTGGTAGCGCAGCTTGTCGATGTTGAACTCGTCGCCGATGCCGGCGCCCAGGCCCAGCACCAGGGGGTAGAGCTTGTCGTTTCCGTAGATCTTGTCCGCCCGGGCCTTCTCCACGTTGAGCATCTTGCCCCACATGGCCAGGATGGCCTGGAACCGGCTGTCCCGACCGTCGATGGCGGAGCCCGCCGCGGAGTCGCCCTCCACGATATACAGCTCGCACAAAGCCGGGTCCCGCTCATTGCAGTCCTGGAGCTTGTCCGGCATCTGGCCCGACTCCAGGGCGGTCTTGCGGCGCACGGACTCCCGGGCCTTCCGGGCAGCCTCTCTGGCCCGGCTGGCCATGAGGGCCTTTTCCAGAATGGCCTTGCCCACCGCCGGGTTTTCCTCCAAAAACTGCTCCAGTTTGTCGCTCACCACGTTGTTTACCAGGGTGCGCATCTCGCTGTTGCCCAGCTTGGCCTTGGTCTGGCCCTCGAACTGGGCCTCGGTGAGCTTTACCGAGATGACGCAGGTCAGGCCCTCCCGGCAGTCGTCGCCGGACACCTTGTCCTCGTCCTTTAGAATCTTCACCTTTTTGCCGTAGGCGTTGAGCACGTTGGTCAGAGCCCGCTTCAAGCCCTCCTCGTGCATACCGCCCTCCGGGGTGTGGACGTTGTTGGCGAAGGACACGATGATCTCGTTGTAGCTGTCCTCGCAGTACTGCAGGGCGATCTCCGCCATGGAGTCCTCCTTGGAGCCCGCCATATAGATGACCTGCTCGTGGAGCGGGGACTTGTTCTGGTTGATGAAGGTGACAAACTCCCGGATGCCCCCCTCATAGTGCATGGACTCCTCCTGCTCCTGTCCAGGGCGGCGGTCGGCCATCAAAATCCGCACGCCGGCATTCAAAAACGCCTGCTCCCGCATCCGGCGGTGGAGGGTCTCGTAGTCGTACACCGTGTCGTCAAACATCTCGGGGTCCGGCTTGAACACCACCTCGGTGCCCGTCCTGTCGGTGGAGCCGACGACGGTCATCTCCTGGGTCATATTGCCACGGGAGAATTTTACCTCGTAAATCTGCCCGTTCTTATAAACCCGAACCTCCATCCACTCGCTCAGCGCGTTGACCACGCTGCCGCCCACGCCGTGGAGGCCGCCGGACACTTTATAGCCGCCGCCGCCGAACTTGCCGCCGGCGTGGAGGACGGTATATACCACCTCCAAAGCGGGCCGGCCCGTTTGGGCCTGTATGTCCACCGGGACGCCCCGGCCGTTGTCGGTGACCTTAATCACATCGCCGTCCAGAATTTCCACGGTAATGTGGTCGCAGTAGCCCGCCAGCGCCTCGTCGATGGCGTTGTCCACGATCTCGTACACCAGGTGGTGCAAGCCGGAGCTGGAGGTGGAGCCGATATACATACCCGGACGCTTCCGGACGGCCTCCAGCCCCTCCAGCACCTGGATCTCCGACGCGCCATACTCGTGGTCGGTCTGGGTGGTGCTCAATTCGTTCAACTCGTTCAATTCGTTTCGCTCTTCAGCCATGATGTTCCTCCGCTAAGTTCTAAATAGGTTAATCCATCTCGTCGTGATCCTCGTCCGAGATGAAATCAAAATCGTCCTCGTCGTGATAGGCGGGGCTGCCCTCCTTGCCCAGCAGCTCCGTGGCCCGCATCCGGCGGCGCTCCTTGGCCTGCTCCACGCTGCGGTGAATGAGCTCTTTTACCTCCCGGGGGTGCTTCACGTTTTTCAAATCCAGGTGGGGGATACTCTTGTCCGACGAGTGGACGCACACCGTCCCCACCCCGAAAATCCGCTGGCCCAGGGTCATGGTCAGCTCCAGGTCCTGGACCCGATACAGCAGGACCTCGTCCGCTTTCAAATTAAGCAGGCCGGTTTCGCAGAACAGACGGTCCTCACTGAGCGAATAGCGGGTAAAGGACAGGGGCAGACCTAGTCTCCGTTTCCGGTCCTTCCACAGATATTGAATGGATTCCATTTCGTGTCCTCCTGTTTTGGTTTTATTCAAAGCTGTTTCGCTCCACCCTGGCGGAAAGCGCGGCGGAGGAAAGGGCGGTTAGATAGACGCTCGGCCTTCCCTCCTGATCGTTTGCCAGAACGAAGGAGCGGGGCAGGTCCTCGCCCACCGCGGCCACCCGGCCTTCCTGCTCAGCCCGCTCCAAAAAGCGGCGGGTACGGAAGGACCAGGTGGTATTGTCCAAATCGAAAATGCCGATGACGTCCTGGTTTCGCACCATGATGTTTTGGCCTAAATGAAGGTACACCTCTACGCCTCCTTCCCTGCCGGGGGCGTTACTTTCTGCTCGTGCAGAAAGTAACCAAAGACACGCTTAGGGGGCAATCCGCCGGTTCGGCTTCGGCCCGCTGCGCGGGCCTCGCTCACAGGCGGCTTTCCCCCTAAGAACCCCCTGTTTTACGGGGGAGCTCGGTATGGGAGCTTTTGATCTCCTTCCGGCGCGTGCGGCCTTCGACGCCGGTGCTCCTCGTTGTGCTGCCGCCGGTGTTTGGTCATTGAGGCGGGGCGGGTCTATTGCTCCGCGCCTAACGCTCTGATCAGTTCCTCTTGCTCTCAAATTCGGGGTCGTCCGTGCGGCCTGCCAAGTAGTCTAAGGAAACTTGATAAACATCTGCAATCCGTACCATTATGGAAAACGACGCATCTCTTTCCCCAGATTCATATCGGCAATAAGTGCGCAATGGTATATGAAACAACTTTGCTGCCTCTTCTTGCGTCCATTTTTTTGATTTTCTCAAATCGCGCAGTTTTTCCGAAAAAATATTCAAAAATTTCACTTCTCTCTTGACATGCCTGTATGGGCATATTATAATTATGCCCATACAGGCATAAATGGAGTGATTATCATGAATTCAATCTTAGAAAGCCTCTATCTATACGCTATGGAAAGCGGCAAAAACCGCTATCTTGACCGAGATGAGCTTCGAGATTACCGTTCCGCCGTCTGTGCGATGGAGAGACTGAGCGATCAGCTGGAGCATCTTTTGGAGGGAGAATCTCTCCGGCTGTTTAAGCTGTACGCCGAAAATTGCGACGAGGAAAGGCATTATGATGATCTCTCAACCTTCCGCAAGGGCTTGGCGATTGGTTTAAAGCTGGGCGCGCTCTCCGTGTCGGAGCGTTGATTCATTCGGTCAGCTTCCCGTCCTTCACAAAAAACGCCTTTCCGTCTTTCAGCCGGGCCAGTTTTTCCTCCTCACAGCAAGTGATGAACACCTGTCCCGAGGTGATGCGGTTGAGGACAAATTCCTGCCGCCGCTGGTCCAGCTCGCTGAGCACGTCGTCCAGCAAAAGCACCGGCCACTCCTCTGAATCGTGGTAGAAAATGTCCCGGGCGGCCAGCTTCAGCGCCAGCGCCGCCGTCCGGGTCTGGCCCTGGGAGGCGTAGGACTTGGCGGACTGGCCGTTGATCTCCACCGCCAGCTCATCCTTGTGCGGACCGGACAGGCAGGCTTTCGCCGCGATCTCCGCCGCCCGATGGCTCTCCTGATGGGCCAGCAGCTGGGGGAGAATTTCCCTCGCGCTTGCCTCCGGATCGGTGACGGTGGAAACCGTCTCATACCGAAGCGTCAGCTTTTCCCTTCCCCCCGAGCAGTCCGCGTGGATGGCGGGGGCCGTCTCCATCAACCGCCTGATAAAATGGGCCCTGTAGTGGATGATCACCGCTCCGCACTGGGCCATTCGCAGGGAAAAATCGTCCAGCGTGTCCAGAAGGCCGGGATACTGTTCGCTGTCCTTTAAAATACGGCTCTTGTGCTGATAGAGCCGTCTGTATTCCGACAGCGCCTGCGCGTATTTTGGGCGCAGCTGGCAGATGCAGCCGTCCAGAAAACGGCGCCTTGCCTCGGCGCCCTCCCGAATCAGGTACAGGTCCTCCGGACAAAACAGTACGGTGGTCAGGATTCCGGACAGCTCTCCCGCCGTCTTCAGTTTCACCCCGTTGGAGCGCAGCTGCCGCCTTGCTCCCCGGTGCAGATCCGCCTCCAGGGTGATGGTTCGGCCCCGGCTGGTGACCCGGCCTTTGAGAAAGGCGTGGTCCACGCCGTGCCGGATCAGCTCCCGGTCGTACCGGGCCCGGTGGGAGGAGGCGGAGGACAGGTAGGCGACGGCCTCCAGCAGATTGGTTTTGCCCTGGGCGTTTTCCCCCACGATGACGTTTACGCCGGGGTCAAATTCCGCCTCCAGGTGGACGTAGCTGCGAAAGAAATCCAGAGAAATCTGATCGACGGTCATTCCACCACCAGCATCAGGTTGTCCAGCTCCGCCCGGTCTCCGGGGCGCAGCTTTTTGCCCCGCATGGCGCACCGTTCCCCGTTTACCTTGACCGCGCCGTCCTGGATCATCAGCTTTGCCTCGCCGCCGGTTTCGGCAGCTCCGGCGAATTTTAAAAGGGCGTCCAATCGGATAAACTCCGTGTTGATTTTAATGTGTTCTTCCCGCATGGCGATCACTCCGAGGCCCTGAGCCGGACGGGCAGCACCATATAGAGAAAATTATCCTTCTCTTTCTCCTCGGGAAGAATCAGGCAGGGAGAGGTGGAGGTGTTCAGCTCCAAGCGAACTGTGGAGGCGGGGGCGGCCTTCACCGCGTCCATCAGGAAGCGGTTATTGAAGCCGATTTCCAGTCCCTTTCCATCGCCGGTGATGGGGCAGGTGTCGAACGCGGCGCCCATGGCGGTCTTGGAGGTGATGGAGAGCACGCCGTCGTCAAATTTGCAGCGCAGCGGGCTTTTCAGCTTGTCGTTGATGATGAGGGACGCCCGGTCGATGGACCGCTGGAGATCGTCGGTATTCGCCAGCAGAATCACCGAGTTGTTCTGCGGTATGGTCTGGCGGTAGTTGAGGAACTCTCCCTCCAGCCGCCGGGCGACCAGGAGCGTGCCGCCGATTTGAAAGGTGACATGGCGGTCGCCCTGGGTGACGGTCACCGGCTCGTCGGAGTCGGCGCAGATTTTCTCCGCCTCCTTCAGCGCCGCGCCGGGGACCACGAAGGACAGCCTGCCCGCGCCGTCTTGGCTCAGCAGCTTCTCCCGGCGCAGGGCCAGGCGGTATCCGTCCACCGCCACCATCGTCAGCTCCTGTCCGTCGGTTTCAAACAGGGCGCCGGTATGGATTGGACGGCTTTCGTTATCGCTGACGGCAAAGATGGTCTGCCCGATCATGGAGCGCAGGCTACTTTGCGTGATGGAAAGGCCGACGCCGTCGTCCACCCGGGGTAGTTCGGGGAAATCCTCGTCGCTGCTGCCCATGATGTCATAGGAGGTGGGTCCGCTCTGGACATGGACGGAGTAGCCGTCGGTTTGGATGGAGATTACGTCGTCCGGCATGCGCCGGAGCATTTCGCCGAATAGACGGGCGGATAGGACGATGGCGCCTGTTTCAGTCACATCGGCGGACACGTTGGTGATGATACCGGTTTCCAGGTTGTAGCCGCTGAGGCTCAATCCGGAGGGGTCCGCTTCAATGAGGATGCCCTCCAGGGCTTGAATGGAGCTTTTCGCGGCGACAACTCGGCCGGCGGTGGTAACGGCGGATTGAAGGATGGCTTTTTCGCAGGAAAATTTCATATGCTGCTCCTTTCTCCCTTCTCCGCGAGGAGGGGAAGGGTTTTAAATTCGTAGTAGTTCGTAGGGGCTGCGGAATATGTGGAAAACCTTGTAATCCTTAGAGCGGCAAGGGATAAGGGGTCCGCAGAGGGTTCCGCAAAAGATAGACGTCTTGCAGGGGGCTGACGAGAAATTTTATATTTTCCACATGGTTGCGCAGCACAGTCCGCAGAATTGTGGAAGCTGTGGAGAGCGGCTCTCAGTAGGCGGAGTTCACCGCATTGGTGATGTCGCGGATAATTTCCATCATCTCGGGCTGGGTTTTCATGGTTTTTTCCACACGGTTGATGGAGTTGAGCACCGTGGAATGGTGCCGTCCGCCAAACTGCTGTCCAATTTCCGCCAGGGACAGCTGTGTCATCTCCCGGATGATGTACATAGCCACGTTGCGGGCGGTGCTGATCTCCTTGTTCGGGCTCTGTCCGGTAATGACGCTGGCGTCCAGCTCGTAGAACCGGGCGACCTCTTGGATGATCGTCTCGGCGGAGGGCAGAAAGTTCTCCTTGGCCCGGAGGATATCCCGTACCGCGCGGATGGTGGTCTCCACATCCACCTGGGCGCCCATCAGTTCCTGGAAGGCCATGATTTTGTTGACTACGCCCTCGATCTGCCGCACGTTGGAGGTGATGTTTTCCGCCACATAGGACAGCACCGGGTCGGGCAGAGAGATGCCCCGCTCCAGCGCCTTGTTTTTCAGCAAGGCCACACGGGTTTCATAGTCGGGGGGCTGGATGTCGGCGGGCAAGCCCTGTTCAAACCGGGTCTTCAGCCGCTGCTCCAGCCGGAGCATCTCGTGAGGGGGGCGGTCGGAGGTGAACACGATCTGCTTCTTCTGCTCATAGAGGGTATTAAAGGTGTGGAACAGCTCCTCCTCGCTGGAGTCCTTGCCGGCGATAAACTGCACGTCGTCCATGAGAAACAGGTCCACCAGGCGGTATTTGTCCCGAAAGCCCTGCATGTCGATGCCCCGGCGCAGGTTGCCGATCAGCTCGTTGACAAAGTCCTCACTCTGGACGTAGAGAATACGGTACCCCGGATGATCCTTGTGTACCTGATTGGCGATGGCGTGGAGCAAATGGGTCTTGCCCAGCCCCGACTGCCCATAGATGAACAGCGGGTTGTAGGCGCCCCCCGGCTCCTCCGCCACCTTTTTCGCGGCGGTGTAGGCAAAGCGGTTGGTGGAACCCACCACAAAGCGCTCAAAGGTATACCGTTCCGCGCCCTCCCCTCCAGCGGGGGCGGGGACGGCGGCTTGGCGGGCGTATGCGTCCCGCTCCTCGGGGAGAAGCAGGGCCACGTCCACGTCAAAGGAAAACAGCTCCTTCAGCGCCGCCTCTACCCCAGGCTGGAACCGGGTTCGGATAATGTTCCGCTTGAAGTCGGTGGGCACGCACAGCACCAGCCGGGTATCCTCCAGCGCGACGGCCTCCACGTCGCCGAACCAGGTCTCAATGGAGACGGCAGTCATGCTGCTCTCCATCAGGTTTTTTACTTTTTCCCAGACGTCGGCAGCCGATCTCATGGGCAGCAGCCTCCTAAAATTTCAAATATCGTAACTAATCAATTATACCAAAAAAGGAAGTGATATACAAGACTTTTTCCCAATTCTTTTATATAATAGTATGGAAAAACCCGCAGGTTTTTTTGACAAAACCGCCGCTGACAAAGGAAAAGACACAATATGTTGTGCCGCGCCTCGTAAAAAAGAATATTGCTGATTTTTTGTTGACAGACGAAAAAAATCAAGGTATAATCACAAGAAGCGTATTAAAACGCCAATGACTGCCAACCGCGCCTTTTCAGGCGTTGTGGAGCGCGCCGTCCCGGGCGGGGAGACGCGCAAAAACGTACAGGAGGTGTTCCCGCATGAAGCGTACCTATCAGCCCAAGAAGCGTCAGCGTGCTAAAGTCCACGGCTTCCGTAAGCGCATGGCTACCAGCAACGGCCGCAAGGTTTTGGCCCGCCGCCGCGCCAAGGGCCGCGTCCGCCTGAGCCACTGATGGCGCACACATCGGGATAATCGATACGACCGGGGCGCGGGATTTTTCCCTCGCCCCTGTGTCCGTTTCCCGAAAAGCTGCAAACCCTGCCCGCTTAGGGCATAAGGACCGCACTTGATCCACCGCTGCGGTCGATGGAGGTCGTATGAAGAAGACCGCGCCGCTCAAGGAGAATCATCTCTTCCGCCGGGCGTACAACCGGGGGAAGACCGCCGCTGACGGCCGTTTGGCGCTCTATATCCGGCGCAACGGGAGGAAGGAAAACCGGCTGGGGCTCACCGTGTCCACCAAGCTGGGCCACGCGGTGGTGCGGAATCGGGTCCGCCGCCGCCTGCGGGAGATATACCGGCTTCATGAGGACCAGCTGATTTCGGGGGCGGATGTGGTGGTGGTGGCCCGCGTGCGGGCCGCGTCCAGCGACTACCATCAGCTGGAGAGATCCTTCCTCCGGCTGGCGGACAAGCTGGAGCTGCTGAAAAAGGAAGGGACGAAGTGAAAAAGCTGCTGCTGGCTCTGATCCGCTGGTATCGCCGGGACATCTCCCCCTATCGGGAGCCCTGCTGCCGGTTTATCCCCACCTGCTCCACCTACGCTTTGGAGGCGGTGGAGGTCCATGGCGCGGTGAAGGGCGGGGCGCTGGCGGTATGGCGCGTCCTGCGCTGCCACCCCTTCCATAAGGAAAAGACCTTTATCTACGACCCCGTTCCCCCAAAGAAAATCCGAAAATCGTAGGAGGCCAAACATGGATATTTGGCAAATACTCATGACCCCGTTCAGCTGGCTGCTGAAGCTGTTCTGTGACGTGTTCAACAGCTACGGCATCGCGCTGTTCCTGTTCACCATCGTTATCAAGGTCATCCTCTTCCCCCTGAATCTGAAGGGCAAAAAGAGCATGATCAAGATGAATGTGGTCAACGGCCAGCTTCAGGAAATCCAGAGGCGCTGCGGCAACGATAAGGAGCGCTATAACCAGGAGGTCCAGAAGTTCTACGCCGAAAACAACGTCAACCCCATGGGCGGCTGCGGATGGTCCATGATCCCCCTGATTATCCTGTATCCGCTGTACGCTATCATCCGCCGCCCGCTGAAGTACATGATGTGGCTGACTGAGGACGCGGTGAAGGCCGTGGCCGGCGCCATGGGCTGGGCGGACTTCCAGATCGGCGGCTCCAACGAGCTGATTCTGGCGTCCATGATGAATTCCAACAATCTGGAGGCGGCCAAAGCTGCCGCCGCGGCCACCGGAGTGTCCGCCGCCAGCATGTTCGTCATTAATTTCGACTTTTTCGGCATTGACCTGTCCAAGGTTCCTCAGCTTATGTTCTGGAAGGACGGGCTGAGTTGGGGTTCCGTCGGGCTGTTCCTGCTGCCAGTCATCTCTGCGCTGCTCTCCGTGGTATCCATGTTTGTCTCTCAGAAAACCAACCAGATGAACAAGGACCAGGCCCCCCCCAAGATGAATATCTCCCTCATTTTGATGGGTCCCATCATGTCCCTGTGGATCGGCTTTGCTTTGCCCGCCGGCATGTGTATCTACTGGATTGCCAACTCCCTGCTGGGCATGGTGCAGGAGATCATCTGCGGCCGTCTGCTCCGCAAGGACTATGAGGCCGCCCAGAAGGAGATGGCCGAGCAGGCCGCCAAGGCCAAGGAGGCCGAGAAGGAGCGCCGCCGCGCCGCCGCCGAGAAGAAGGCCGCCGCCA